>CAZLEO010000087.1:0-8354 GCA_964558555.1 uncultured Rickettsiales bacterium
CCTTCGCCCTCTACAAGCTGGGCTGGTGCTACTACAACGTCGGTGAGTTCGACACCGCCATCGAGACGATGAAGACGGTGATCTCCGAGACCGACCGGCTCATCGAGTCGGGCAAGTCGGTGGGTATCTCGCTCAAGGAGGAGGCCCTGAAGGACCTCGTCCAGTTCTTCTCCGAGGAGGGCAACCTCGAGGAGGCCAAGGAGTACTTCACCCGCTACGGCCAGAAGAAGTACTACCGCAAGATGCTCCAGCGCCTCGCGGTCATCTACTACGAGCAGGGCAAGAACGAGCTGACCATCCAGACCTACAAGACCCTGATCCACGAGGAGCCGATGGCTCCGGACAACCCCGAGTACCAGGACGCCATCATCAAGTCCTACTGGGAGCGCGACCGCTTCGAGGAGGCCAACCGCGAGATCGACGCGATGATGGAGATGTTCGGGCACAGTTCGCGGTGGGCCCAGGCCAACGCCGACAACACCGCCGCCCTGGAAGAGGCCGACAACCTCATCGAGCGCAACCTGCGCAAGGCCGCGGTGGACTCGTTCCAGCAGGCCATCAAGCGCAAGAGCAAGGAGCTGCTGCTCCTGGCCGAGATCGAGTACAAGAAGTACCTGGACTACTTCCCCGAGTCGAAGAAGGCCTACGAGATGCGCTTCTGGTACGGGGAGGTCCTGTACAAGCTCAAGAAGTACGACCTGTCCGCCGAGCAGTACGAGATCGTCGTGGGCATGGACGCCAACGGCAAGTACCTCAAGGACGCCGCGTCCAACACCATCTTCTCCATCGAGAAGTACATCGGCCGCAAGCAGAAGGAATGGGACAAGGCGGCCAAGGCCCAGCGCGAGGCCATGGAGCGGGAGACCGACCCGCGGGCGCGCTACGCGGCCATCGAGCTCAACGAGTGGGAGAAGCGGCTGATCACCGCGTGCGACACGTACGCGCGTGTTCTTCCCAACGAGGAGAACACCTACCAGGTGCTCTACAAGGCCGCCTACCTGCTGGACACCCGCAACCACTTCCAGGACGCCAACCAGCGCTACCTGGAGATCGTCCGCGCCAAGCCTCGCACCGAGACGGCCCAGTTCGCCGTCCACCGGATGCTGTCCTCCTACGAGGCCATCGAGGACTGGGAGAACCTCAACAAGGTCGCCCGCGAGTTCCACCAGAACCCGGACATCGGCACCTCGGAGAAGTTCAAGAAGGAGCTCTTCGTCATCTTCCAGAACGCCACGGTGAAGCTCGCCGAGGTCAAGGCCAGGGAGGCCGTGGAGATGAACGACCCGTCGAAGTTCGCCGAGGCGGCCGACGCCTACTACGGCTTCTTCGAGGAGTTCCCGGACGCCAAGATCTCGCCGCTGGCGCTCTACAACTCGGCCCTGTTCCAGTACAAGGCGGGCAACAAGGCCAAGTCCATCGCGCTGCGGCACGAGTTCGTGGACACGTTCCCCGACGAGCCCAAGGACAAGGAGGAGGCCAAGCGCCGCCTCTACCAGAAGACCGTGTCCGTGCTCGCCGAGCACTACGACGTCATCACCGACTTCGACACGGCGGTGGAGTACTTCCACATCCTGTACGAGCGCGACGCGGAGTTCGGCACCCGAGAGGGTGAAGAGGGCTTCCTCACCGCCGACCTGGCGCTGCAGCGCGCGGCCCGCTACCAGCTGGCCATGGGCCTGTACGACGAGGCCGCCACCGACTACCACAAGTGGATCGAGGCGCACCCCGAGGACGAGACGGTGCCTGGTATCCTCCTGCGCATCGCCGAGGCCTACCTCAAGGCCGAGCAGTACGACAAGGCCATCGACGCCTACCAGAACGTCTACACCGACAAGCGCACGGTGAAGCTCGACCCCGACATGGTCGTGTACGCCCGCAAGATGCACGGCGAGATCCTGATGCGCCAGGGCAAGGACAACGAGGCCCGCAAGCAGTGGGAGAAGGCCGTGGCCGAGTACAACCGCATCGCCAAGTCCGGTGCGGAGCTCAAGCGCGCCCCGGTGGACGCCGCCGAGATGCGCTTCTACCTGCTGCAGCCCGAGTTCGACGCGTTCAACGCCATGACCATCTCGTCCGACGAGAAGCAGGGCCGCAAGGACCTCAAGGACAAGACGGCCAGGATGGACCGCCTCAAGGAGAAGTACATCGCCATGGCCAAGGACGAGTCGGCGGGTGCCTGGTCCATCGCGGCTGCCTACATGGCCGGCCGCGTGGTGCTGGACCTGTACGACGACCTGATGAACGCCGAGTGTCCTGCGACCCTCGACGAGGACCAGTGCGACATGTACAAGCAGGGGCTGCAGATCGTCGCCTACGAGCGCTACCTGTTCCCCACCCTGGACGCATACCGAGAGGTGCTGACCTCGGCCGCCGAGGTCAACGTCTACAACAGCTACACGGTCAAGGCGATGGAGAAGCTCGGCGAGCTCGCCCCCGAGGAGTTCCCTCCCATGGTGGAGCAGCTCCCCGAGACGGACTTCATCACCAGCATCTGGACCACCGAGGACTACGCGCAGTAGCGGGCAGGAGAGACCGATGAGACGAACCATCCTGTTGACCTTGTTGGCCCTGATCGCGACGGGCTCATTCTCCTGCAAGACCGGCGGCAACGTCCGCGGCGACCTGCAGGAGGAATCGGCCACCGATCCGGAGCCGTCTTACCGCAACGGCGTGGCCGTGCTCGACGCGGGCGCGGATTCCAACCGCACCGACTACGAGAAGGCCTTCGGCTACTTCGAGAACGCGTGCCGGACCGCCACGCCACACAACATCTCGGAGGACGCCGAGAACCCGCGGATGAGCAAGGACCTGCGCGAGCCGCAGTTCTTCTACAACGCCGCGTGGGCCGCCGAGCGCCTCGGTCGCACCAGCGACGCCGAGGACTACTACCAGCGCGCGCTGGAGGTCGACGCCGGGTACACCCCCGCGCTGATCAACCTCGCGAACCTGTACGCGCAGAGCGGTCGGCCGAGCAAGGCCGCCGACATCTACGAGCAGTACATGGAGGACCACGACAAGGACGTGGCCATGATGCTCAACCTCGCCGGCGCCCTGGGTGAGGCCGGCGACCTCGATCGCGCCGAGCACTGGATCCAGCAGGTGCTGTTCACCGAGCCCGAGAACGACCAGGCCTACAAGGTGCTGGCTCGCGCGTACTACCAGCTCGGCCAGTACGACATGGCGCTGCTGCTCAACGAGATGGCCTCCAACATCAAGGAGGAGGACTCGGAGATCCGCAACACCATGGGGCTGACCTACATGCGTCAGCTCGACGAGGTCCGCGCCGGTGAGCAGTTCCAGGAAGCCCGCGAGCTGGACCCGACCAACCTCGAGGCCAACCTCAACCTCGGCTTCATCGCCCTGAAGTCCGGTAACTTCCAGCTCGCCGCCGAGTGCTTCAACGCCGTGTTGCAGCGCTACCCCGGCGACGTCGACGCCCACCTGGGCCTGGCCGTGGCCTACCGCGGCATCGCCGACTTCGACTCGGCCATCGCCGAGTACGACACCATCCTGGGTATCGACGACTGCAACAGGCTGGCCCTGGTCAACAAGGCCGCGGTCCAGGACGTCCTGCTGCAGAAGTACCAGGACTCGCTCAAGACCCTGGACGTCTACGTGCAGTGCCACGGCACCACCGAGGTGGCCGACCAGATCGCCATGGTCACCCAGCACAAGATGGATCTGGAAGATCAGCAGCGTCAGGCCGCCGAGATCGAGCGCCTCACCAAGGAGCGCATGGCGCGAGCCAAGGTCGAGGGCGAGAAGCTGCAGGTGCTGATCGACCGCGCGTACATGCTGTACGACATGTACGGCGAACGCGCCGACGCCATCGACTTCTCCTTCAACGAGGCCCTGAACTTCTACGTGCTGCAGGCCGAGGACTCCATCGCCCTGGGCGATGACCCCGACTACATCGTCGCCTGCGCCGGCTACCTCGACACCTTCATCCTCGAGGAGTACCTGCGGGCGCTGGAGGAGAACGAGAAGCTCGAGGACTGGACGCGGCCGCGCGAGGATCTGTGGAACGACCCCGAGGCCCTCAAGGAGGAGAAGGCGCGCCGCGAAGGCGGTGGCGACGCTCCGCCCGCCGATGTGTCGGACCACGAGGGTGGCGAAGAGCCCGTGCCCGCCGAGGGTGGCGAGGAAGCTGCTCCGGCCGATGTGTCGGACCACGAAGGCGGCGAGGAGCCTGCAGCGGAGGAAGCTCCTGCAGAAGAGGCGCCGGCTGAAGAGGCTGATGGCAGCCCCGCTCCCGCCGAGGAAGCTCCGGCAGAGGAGGCTCCGGCAGAGGAAGCCCCCGCTGAAGAAGCTCCTGCAGAAGAGGCTCCTGCAGAAGAGGCTCCTGCAGAAGAGGCTCCGGCAGAGGAGGCTCCGGCCGAGTAGATCCCCACGTTTCTCGGGGTTTTGACCCCACTTTCCGGTCCCTCCCCCCCGATCCCGCGTAAAAAAAAGTAAAGAAATGGTCAGGCGGCGACGAAACTGTCCGCCTCGACTCTCGTTACTGTATAAAGAACGAAGCGCCCATCACCGAGGTGGAAAGGACAGGTCTATGAACAAGGTACTGGCTATCTGCCTTGCCGTGGGTTTCGCATTGGGTATGGCTTCCGTAGCAGCCGCCCAGGACGACGTGGACGATGGAGGTCGGCGGGTCATCTACAAGAGCCGCACCGAGATCGACTTCGAAGACGTCTCCGTGGAAGGTGAGCTGAAGAAGCCGCACGGTGCGTACCTGCTGGACAAGCGCCAGGCGACGTTCAATCCGCTGATCAAGCTCCGAACGGACTTCAATCCGGAGATGTACCAGTCGGTTCACGAGATCATGTAGGTCTCGCGAAGAGCACGACCCGGTAGGACCGCGTATGCAGTCGGCCGTTGGCCACTGCTGTACGCAGCGACAGGCACAAGACCACAAACTTCTGTACCGAGGGGTACTTCATGGCTTCTGACGAGAAGATGCTCTCCTTCGAGATCTGGGTGGATGGCGAAGCGAAGGAGACCGTCGAGACTGCAGACGAGAGCGTGACCATCGGCAAGACCGGTGGGGCTGCTGTACTGCAGGTCGACGACCCATCCATGACCGACCTTCACTGCGCGGTTCAGCGCAGCGAGGACGGCTCTTACATGCTGCTGGACTTCGGCAGCGAATCCGGAACCCTGCTCAACGGTGAGCGGGTCAACAACGCGTCCGTGAGCACGGGCGACGTCATCGAGTGCGGCAACACCAAGCTGGTGTTGAGCATCGGCGGCGAGGCCGCGGCTGCCGGTGTGCCGGACCACGCGGAGCCCCCTGCTCCCGCACCCGCTCCGGTGGCCGAGGAGCCTGTGGCCGAGGCCGCGGCTCCCGAACCGGTCGCCCCCGAGACGCCCGAGCCCCCCGCTGCCGAGGCAGCCGCCGATGTGTCGGACCAGGACTCCGGCCTCGACGACGACTGGGACGACGTCATCGACGAACACACCGAGGACGTGATGACCTTCGTCATGCGTTCCGGCCAGGCCGACTCCGACCTGGGCGTGGATCGCAAGCAGGCCCCGGTCATCGAGATCGGCCAGATCTGGGGCGACACCCTGCTGGACGTCAAGCACCTGGGCGTGGAGGACAAGTCGGTCGTCATCGGCGACAGGCCCCACCGCCCCGCACCCATGGGCACCATCGCCGGCCTGGCCCCCATCGCGGCCATCGGTATCGGCGCCCTGACGACGAGCCCCAACCTGGCGTCCGCCGCAGCCGGCGTCTCCATGCTGACGCTGCCCGCGGGCATCATGTTCGACGAGGGCCGCCGGCTCAACGTGCCCCAGCAGTTCTTCATCTCCTCGGACAACCTGCCCGCGCCCAACTACAAGCTGGTCGAGCGGGTGGGCTCCAACGTCTACGTGAACTTCACCGATGAGTACGTGGGCTTCGTCGAGGAGCTGGGCGGCGACCGCACCAGCCTCAAGGATCTGGTCGCCAGCGGCCGCGCCACGAAGACCGGCACCGGCTTCCAGTGCGAGCTGCCCGACAACGGCCGCTTCGTCATCGACATCGGCCACGTGATCTTCTTCGTGCAGGAGGTCTCGTCACCCCAGCGGATCATCCCCGGCATCACCCACGGCATGGACTTCCTGTTCCTGGGCCTGTTCCTGCTGATGGCCTTCGTCGGCCTGGTGCTGGGCATCATCATCGCCTCCATCCCCTACGACCCCTCCCAGGAGGTCATCTCGATTCCGGACCGCTTCGCGGAGATCCAGATCGAGCAGCCGGAGGAGGAGAAGAAGAAGAAGGACCCGACCGGCAACCCCGACGCCGGTGAGGGCGCCAAGGCCAAGGGCGAAGAGGGCAAGGTCGGCAAGAAGGACGCCAAGCTCAAGCGCGCCAAGGGCACCAAGGTCGCGATGGCCAAGGCCACCATGGACAAACAGATCGCCGAGAGCGCCGGCATCCTGGCCGACCTCAACACCATGGAGGCGGACAACAACATGTTCGGCACCGGCGGCATCGGCGTCGGCGCTTCGGCCTTCGTGGGTGGCGTCATCGGCTCCCAGTACGGCAACCAGTACGGTTCCGGCGGCCTCGGGTCCCGCGGTAGCGGCCTCGGCGGCGGCGGAACCGGTGAGGGTCTGGGCGGCCTGGGCACCCGCGGTCGCGGCCGCGGCGCCTCCGGCTACGGCTCCGGCGGCGGCTACTTCGGCCGCAAGAGCTCCGGCACCCCGGGTATGTCCACCGGTGATCCGATCATCCTCGGCGCCCTGGACAAGTCGGTCATCGACCGGGTCATCAAGCAGCACCTCTCGCAGATTCGCTACTGCTACCAGAAGGAGCTGAACAAGAACCCGGGGCTGTACGGCAAGATCGTCATCAAGTTCGTCATCTCCAAGGACGGCTCGGTCTCGTCGGCGAAGACGAACAGCACCTCGATGAACAACCCGATCGTCGAGAACTGCATCTGCCAGCGCTTCATGCGCTTCAAGTTCCCGCAGCCCAAGGGCGGCGGAATCGTCATCGTCTCCTACCCCTTCGTGTTCAAGAGCGGGTAATATGCACGGATCGCGGTGAAGCAAACCGGCGTCACCTTAGGAAGTGCAATGAAGAAACTGCTGCTGTTGCTGTGTGTTGTGGGGCTCGCCATGCCCCCCGTCCTCTCGCCCGGCGCCGCTCAGGCGCAGGACGAGGAGTTCGACGACGACGACCGCCGCTCGTCCCGACGCAGTCGGGGTGCGACGCGAGTCAACAAGGGCGCGCGCGAGGTGGTCCACGGCTTCTACGTCAAGGCCACCTACGGCACCGTGCTCTGGTTCGCCGAGCTGGGCGCCAATTCCAGCCCGGGTACGTGCGCGTCGTTCGAGTTCGGTTACGACATCGTCGACCAGCTCGGCATGACGGTGAGCATCACCGGGACGTTCTTCCAGGGCATCAACAACGGCATCACCGCCGACATCGACGAGGGCGGTACCGGGATCACCCAGGGTGACTTCCGATCCATCGGCGGCCTGGCCGGCGCCCGCCTCGGGTTCAACCCGGGCAAGCGCAAGGTCCGTCGCTGGACCATCGCCATCGACATCAAGGGTGGTGTGTACTTCTCCCCGTCGCTCAGGGACGAGACCCAGGACCCCCTCGTGGGTCGCCTGCAGGCCTCCCCCGGAGGCATGATCCAGCCTGGAATCGGCTTCGAGCACTTCACGCGCCTGAGCCACTTCTCCCTGGGACTGGACGTGCACGTACCGCTGCTGGTCGGCACTCCTGCCGGCTTCGTGGCCGGTCTCGACGTGGTCGGCTTCCTCAAGTACACCTTCTAGCTCCTCCGCTTCCCCTCCCTTCTCACCCATTCGCCCCACATCCGGGTCCCACTGCGCCTTCCTACAGGGGCTTGCGTTTGCCCTATAATGGGCGCCACTGGTGAGGGAACCGCCATGTTCGAACGTGTACGACTGTTCTTGCTGATGACCGCCACAGGGCTGCTGGGCGTGACCTGTACCCCCGGCTTCAACCCGGACTACGACGACGACGACGACGTGGCCGAGGTGTACGCGGAGCCCGCGATCATCGATTTCGGCTACGTCAACGTCAACTCGTCCCCGGTCGAGCGCTTCGAGGTCTTCAACGCCACGGCCGGTACCATCCAGCTGCGCAGCGTGGCGCTGGACGGAACCAGCGAGCACTTCCAGCTGGTCAGCCCCCCGGAGGCCGATCACCCGATCCCGCCGGGCGAGGACTACACCATCAACGTCGCCTACTACCCCCTCTCCGAGGGCGGGGACACCGGCGACGTCATCATCGAGACCAACCACGCCGACTACCCCGAGCTGCTCGTGACGCTGATCGGCTGCAGTGACCCCTCGGGTTGCGAGGGCGGCGACGACGACGACGACGACGACAC
>CAZLEO010000087.1:8364-31828 GCA_964558555.1 uncultured Rickettsiales bacterium
CCCCGCCCACCCGGGCGACCCCCCCGCCTACGAGACCGGAGACGACGACGCCACCGGCGACGACGACGACACCGGCGACGAGTGCGGAACCCTCGGGGTGGATCCCACCTCCATCGTGTTCCCGGGCACCGAGATCGGTCAGACCTCGCAGCAGACCGTCACCATCAACAACCCGGGCAGCGAGTCGCTGGAGGTCACCTCGGTCACCGCCAGCAGCTCCGAATTCGGCTACCAGGGCATCACGCCCCCGACCACCATCATCGCTGGCGGGTCGCTGCAGTTCTCGGCCATGTTCAACCCCACCGCCGTAGGGACCGTCAGCGGCACCCTCACCGTGGACAGCTGCGACGGCGCCGAGGAAATCTCGCTGCAAGGTGAAGGGGAAGAGGGGTGCGGCGGCAACTGCCTGCCCGACATCGAGGTGTCGCCGCTGAGCATCGACTTCGGCACCCTCGTCGGCGGCACCGGCATGGCCAGCTTCTCCATCAGCAACGTGGGCGTCGACCCGCTGCTGGTCACGTCCGTCCAGGGCACCACGTCCGCCGCGGGCGGCACCGTGGACATCGTCGCGGGCAACACCAACGTCACCATCCAGCCCGGGGACGAGATCTTCTACTCGGTGGAGTGGACGCCCGGCGAGCTCTTCCCCGGCCAGGGTTGCCTCGACGGCCTGGGCTCGGGGCAGAACTACATCACCATCACCAGCGACGACCCCGACGAGTCCACCGTGCTCATCGGCCTCGACGGCTGCTGCGACGCCGCCACCGGCGGCACGTTTTGCACCTACGGCGACCTCATCACGCTGCTCATGTGCATGGACACCGCCCCCTGCGCCGATCCCATCGGCGCCCTGCTGTACTGCACGCTGGGGTTCCCTTGTTGAAGGTTGAAGGTTGAAGGTTGAAGGGAAGAACGGGAGAGACGTTCAACTTTCAACCGTGGTCATTGGCCAATCCGAGAGTTCCGATCTCAGTTGTCGCCGAGGCGGAACTGCGCGCCGACGACGATCCACGGGGTGACGTCGACGGTGGCGCCGGGCATCACGTAGTGGCGTTCGTTGAGGCTCTGGAGCTGGGGTGGGGTGTAGGCGGTGATGTCGAGGCGAGGGCCGGCCTCCAGGAAGAAGCCGACGGGTCCGTCGGACGGTAGGCTCATGGCGAAGGTGACGATGACCTCCATCTCCACGTCGCTGGCGAGCAGCAGCACGTCGTCGCACCATGCGGGGTCGTCGTCGCACTCGGTGCCGGACATCATGAAGACCTCGCTGCCCGCGGCGAAGTGGACGCGCGGACCGAGGCGGACCTTGTCCGCTGCATCCCACTCCAGCTCGAGGTGGATCTCCCCTCCGAGGGCGACCGAACCGTGGGGATCCACGTCGAAGCCCACCCCCTCGAGCTGTCCTCGCACGCTCCCCGGCACATCCAGGACACTCAGCCGTGGGCCAGCGGCGATGCGCACCTCGCCGCCGGGCATGGCGCCGGCGTAGCCCAGGCCGATACCCAGCGCGAAGCGCACCTCCTGCAGGCCCTGAGGCCCCTCTGCGTCGAAATAGTGGGCCCCGACAAGGTCCGTGTCGTATCCACCGCCCAGGCGCAGCTCGGGCCGCAGCAGGAAGCCAGCGGGAGACCGCAGCGCCGTGGCGAGCGCCGCCTCCACCGTGCCCTTGCAGCTGGTTCCGGTGTACTCCTTCACCGAGAAGTCGTGGCACCCCGGGAGTCGTGCCGCCGCGCCCAGGTCCAGCGTCGCCTGCTCACGGTCCGCACCGGCGGCCAGGGTCGTCCCCGGAACCGTCCCCAGCACGGTCAACAACAGCACGACGGCTCTCGAATTCACGGTTCCTCCAGGCTCGACGAGCGGGACCCCGCCATTGTACCCGCTCGACCCCCCCCTTGTTTTCTTGACTTGTCCTTCCTTTGAGCCTAATCTCCGGCGTCCGACACCGCGCTTCCAATGCCGCAACCCGGACTCCCGGGGCGGTAAGAAGCCTTTCAGGAGCAAAGATCATGAGACCAGGACTGATGGGCCGTAAGCTGGGCATGTCCCAGTTGTTCGACGAGGACAGACGTGTGATCCCGGTGACGGTGATCCAGGCCGACCCCAACGTCATCTTGCAGGTGAAGACCGCCGAGACCGACGGCTACGACGCCGTCAAGCTGGGCTTCGACGACGTCAAGCCCCAGCGCGCGCGCCGCGCCGACGCCGGCCAGAGCAAGGCCGCCGCGGCCCCTCCCAAGCGCTTCCTGGGCGAGGTTCGCCTCGACGCGCCCGCCGGTGACGATCTCGCCGTGGGCAAGACCCTGACCGTCGAGATGTTCGAGGCCGGTCAGAAGGTGGACGTCCGCGGCACCAGCAAGGGCCGCGGCTTCGCCGGCGTCATGAAGCGCCACGGGTTCAAGGGCGCCATCCGTACCCACGGTACCCACGAGTTCTTCCGCCACGGCGGCTCCATCGGTATGGCCACCACGCCCGCCCACGTCATCAAGGGCATGAAGATGCCGGGTCAGATGGGCAACGAGCGCGTCACCACCCAGAACCTCACCGTCGCGCGCGTCGACGCCGAGCAGAACCTGCTGTTCATCAAGGGTTCCGTGCCGGGTCCCCGCCAGGGCATGGTGTGGGTGCACGCGGCCGTGAAGGCCAAGAAGGTCAAGAAGTAGCCGTTTCCCGTCCCTCAATCCAGCTTCAATCCCAGCAGCTTCTTCTTCCAGTCGTCGACCTCTTCGGGTGGCTTGACGCGCTCACGGACCTTGGGGAAGCGGCGGGGGCCGCCGTGCTTGTCGAGGACCTTGCGGATGTCCTTGGCGTGGTCGGCTCCGAGCAGGCCGTCGTCGAACAGTCGCGCGATGTTGGTGTCCACGGCGCGGGGGTTGGGGTCCTGCTTGAGGAGCTCGCGTAGCAGACGCCACCACAGCGCCGCGTTGCCCGCGCCCAGGGCGAGCTCGCCGAGCTCGAAGGTCCATTCGGCCTTGCGCGAGGGATTGTCCACGAGGTCGATGGCGTTGCGGAAGGCGGACTCGGCCTCCTCGATCTGGCCGAGCTGCACGCTCAGGCGGCCCAACCAGAGGCTGGGCCCGGGATCGCGTGGGCCCTCCGCGCCGCGTTGCTGCAGGAACTCGGCCAGCGGTTCGTTCAGCTCGGCTTGCAGGGCCGTGGCGATCGCCTCGTGTCCGGGGCCGTCGTCGCGTCCCCGGGCGTCCAGGGCGCGGCGCACGCCATCGAGGATCGGCCCCAGCGTCCTGCGCACCCGCTCGGCCTCGATGCGCTCGAGCTGGGCGACACGCTCCTCGTGCTCCTCAGGGAGCAGGGTGATGACCTCCTCGCGCACCGCGTCCAGATCCACGTCCACGTCCACGCGCTGCAGGGCCTCCCAGGCCGCCTCTGAGTCGCCGGCGTCGCGCAGGCGCAGACACTCGGCCAGGGCCAGCCAGCCCTCGTCGCCGGGGTCCTCGTCCGTGGCCAGGCCGCGGCTCAGGGCGGCCTGGGCGGCGCGGGGGCCCTCGAGTCGGCCGGACTCGAAGGCCCGTCTACCGAACAGCTCGGTGAATCGGTGGGTTCCGACGAGCTCACCGTCGTCGTAGAAGACCTCGACGAGACCGGATCTGGGGACCTCGGCGAAGGCGTCGGGGAACTCCTCGTCCAGCGTGGCGCGGCTGCGTGCTTCGGGGACCAGCTCCAGTTCGAGGGCTCGCAACACCACGGGATGGATCGCGGCGGGGATCTCGTACCGTCGCGTCACGGCGCCGTCGGCGTCGATCAGCTCGTAGCGGAACGCGGCCAGCAGCCCGGCCTCGACGGCCAGGTCGCCGTCGACCGCTCCCAGGGCCTCGCGCGCCGCCGCCAGGTCGCCTCGGGCCAGCTCCTCCAGGCCGGGAAGGTGATCCGGCAGGTCCTCGGGCACGGTCGCGGTGTGCCTCGCTGCGGCGGCCGTCGGCGGATCTGCCGCGGGTTTCTCGAGCCTGGGAGGCGGCCACGCCGGCGGCTCAGCCGCGGGCACGTCGGCCAGCGACGCGAAGAGGCCGGACGCCAGCCCCGCGGGGCCTTCCGAGACCGCCGGGGCGGCCTCGGGTGTGGGCAGGGCCGGCGCCTCGAACGGCGCGGCGCCAGCGCGGATCGCGTTGACGTCGGTTGCAGCGGCGGCGGCATCTTCGACGCTGCTCCCGGGGTCCACCTCGAGGTTGGGGCGAGCGCCGGCCCCCTCCTCCAGCGGCTTGTTCACGACCACACCGAGGCGGTCCATGGCCCGGAACACGCGCGCCACGTGCCGCAGGGGTAGCTCCAGGGCCTGGGCGAGCAGCCGCAGGTCCTTGGGCTGACGGCCGTGGAAGCGGTACTGCGCCGCCTCCAGCATACCCAGGCCCTCGATGAGCCCCGCGTGCGCGTCGAAGAACGACGACACCTCGTCGTCCTCCCGCACGAACGGCTCGACGAAACGACGGTCGTCCGCCACACGCGCCAGGAACGGCACGTTCCACACGGCGCCGATGTGCCCGGCGCGGGCCAGGTCCAGCAGCAGCGTCGCCACCGCCGGCGCCACGTCCAGCCACGGCCCGCCCGCAGCCAGCGCCATCGCCTCGCGCACGTCGTCCTCGGTCACCGCCTGATCGACGACTGCGGCCGGCTCGTCGAGGTCGCCCACCACGTCGAGGTCGAACCACGCGCCCAGGGCCCGGGCGACGACGGGCGAGGCCTCGCAGGTGTGCAGCACGAGGCCGGCGTCCCGGTCCCCGCCCAGCCGCTCGATCACGTGCCACGGACCGCACCACACGTCGCTCACCGCGCCGGAGAGCGCCTCTGCGTGGGCCAGCACGGTCCGCTCCGGTAGCGGCGCGGCCGTGTCGTAGCTCAGCTCCCGCACGTCCACGACCACCGCGCCGCTCCAGGCATCGGCGACCTCGTCAGCGCCCACGGCGGCCACCAGCAGGACGTCACGTCCGCCGGTCGCCGTGTCGATGGCTTGTCGAAGAGTCATCTACGATCCCTACTCCACGCGGTAGTTCGGCGCTTCCTTGACGATGATCACATCGTGCACGTGGGACTCGCGCAGCCCGGCGTTGGTGATTCGCGTGAACGTGGCGTCGCGCTGGAAGGTGTTCAGGTCGGCGCAGCCCGCGTACCCCATGGACGCCCGCAGGCCGCCCACCAGCTGGTAGATGGAATCGCTGAGCGACCCGCGGTACGGCACGCGACCCACGATCCCCTCCGGCACCAGCTTGCTGGGGCCCTCGTCCTCCTGGAAGTAGCGGTCGCTGCTCCCGTCGCGCATGGCCTCCACCGAGCCCATGCCGCGGTACACCTTGTACTGCCGGCCCTGGTACAGCACCACCTCGCCCGGGGACTCGTCGGTGCCGGCGAACAACGAGCCGATCATGACCGAGTCGCCCCCCGCCGCCATGGCCTTGGCCACGTCACCGGAGAACTTGATACCGCCGTCGGCGATCACCTTCACGCCGTGGCGCCGCGACACGTCCACCACGTCGCGGATGGCCGTCACCTGGGGCACGCCCACCCCGGCGACCACGCGGGTCGTGCAGATGGAGCCCGGCCCGATGCCGACCTTGATCGCGTGCGCGCCGGCCTTGATCAGCGCCTCGGCTGCCTCGCCCGTGGCGATGTTGCCCGCCACGACCTGCGCGTCCGGGAAGGTGGACCGCACCTCCTCGACCGCCTGGATGACCATGGCGCTGTGTCCGTGCGCCGTGTCCACGCAGATCACGTCCGCGCCCGCGGCCAGCAACGCGTCGATGCGCTCGTCCCGATCGCCGCCCACGCCCACCGCTGCGCCCACGCGCAGGCGCCCGCGGTCGTCCTTGCAGCTGTTGGGGAAGCGCTCGGTCTTCTCGATGTCCTTGACCGTGATGAGGCCCTGGAGGTTGCCCGCGTCGTCCACCACCAGCAGCTTCTCGATGCGGTGCTCGCCCAGGATGTCCTTGGCCTGGTCCAGCGTCGTGCCGATGGGCACGGTGACCAGGTTCTGAGACGTCATCACCTGGGAGATCGGGTTGTCCAGGCTCCGGTGGAACCGCAGGTCACGGTTCGTCAGGATGCCCACCAGCTTGGTGCCCCGTGTCACGGGCACGCCGCTGATGCTGAACCGCCGCATCACCTCGAGCGCGTCCCGCACGCTCCGCTCCGGATCCATGGTGATCGGGTCCGAGATCACGCCCGTGACGGTCTTCTTGACGATGGAGACCTCGCGCGCCTGTTTCTCGATGGACAGGTTCTTGTGGATGATGCCGATCCCCCCCTCCTGGGCCATGGTCACGGCAGTGCGCGACTGCGTGACCGTGTCCATGGCGGCGCTGACCAGGGGGATGTTCAGGGCGATCGCCTCGGTCAGCTGTGTACGGACGTCGGTGTCCTTGGGCAGCACGGTGCTGTGGGCCGGCCGGATCAACACGTCGTCGAAGGTCAACGCCAGGGGGATATCCTCACCGATCATGATTCCTCCAGGGAAGCCTTCTTCTACATCCGCGCCGGGCGTTTCTCAAGCTGGTAATATGTCCGCCATCGACGAACCGGGGACGATTCCATGGACGAGACGAATGGGACGCAGCTGGACGCATCGTCCCGCATCGTGGGTGAACTCATCAGCGACGCCGACGTTCGCATCGACGGACGCTTCGAGGGCACCATCCGGACGGCCGGTTCCCTGACCGTGGGAACCGAGGGCGAGGTCTGCGGAGATCTCTTCGGCGCGGACATCATCATCGACGGCAAGGTCGAGGGTGACGTACACGCCGCCGGCCTGCTCAGCATCGGTCCCGAGGGCACGCTGCTGGGCAACATCCGCGCGGGCGGGCTGGCCATCGCCGACGGCTCCACCTTCCGCGGGGGCGTCCAGATGTCCCGCGACCGGGGCGGTGAGATCTCGCAGGAGGTCGCCCCCGCCGGCGATCCCCTGGGCGTGGACCAGGAGGGCTCGTCCGACGGCGAACCCCTCGGCCTGGACCAGCAATACGATCCCGCCGCCGTCAGCGCGGCCATCGAGGTCCAGGAACCCGAGTCCCTGGACAGCGGCGACGACTCGCTCGACGACGAGCCCCCCCTGTGGGACACCGACGAGCACCGCGTCGCCGAGACGCGCGCCCTCATGGAGAGCGCCTACACGATCCCCGCCATCGGCGAGGCCACCGCCACCCTGGACGACCAGGAGCCACCCCCCCGCCGATCCATCGATCAGCTCAAGATCCCCAAGGACCGGGACCGCTGAACGTCCCGGACGAACCCCCTACCCCACCGAGGCCACCATGACCGACTCCCACACCCAGCTCGTCGATCTGCTCAAGGAAAAGAGCTACCGCAAGCGCAAGGTCATCCTCGCCTCCGGGCGGGAGAGCGACTTCTACGTGGACGGCCGCCAGACCACCCTCAACGCCACGGGCTCGTTGTTGCTCGGCCGCATCCTCTTCGACTCGCTGATGCGGGACGATCCCCCCGTCGACGCCATCGCCGGCATGACGTTGGGTGCCGATCCCATCTGCACCGCCGTGAGCGTCGTGAGTGCCCTCGAGGGCCACCCCATCCACGCGCTGCTGGTGCGCAAGGAGTCCAAGAAGCACGGGACGGGCAACCAGATCGAGGGCCTGGGCAACGTGCCGGCCGGATCGCGGGTCGCGGTCGTGGAGGACACGTCGACCACCGGTGGGTCCGTGCTCAAGGCGGTCAAGGCGGCCGAGGCGGCGGGGATGGTGGTGACGCGGGTCATCACGATCGTCGACCGGCAGGAGGGGGCGGCGGAGAATCTGGCGGAGAACGGGTACGAGCTGGAGGCGCTGGTGACGAGGGGGGAGCTGGAGGGTTGACCGCCGGGATTTGACCTCGCCTCCCCGTGCCCCGCCAGGCTCAGTACTCCACCAGCGTCGTCCAGCCGCCGTCTCCGCCCGGGAACTGGGCGCAGATGGCCACGGCCTTTCCAGCGGGGACCCGGACGCGGCCGGAGAAGAGGTGGTCTGCGCGGGGCTTGAGGCGGACCCAGCGGCGGGCCTCGGTGCCGAGGATGACGGACACGGCCTCGGCGTCGGGGACGCGGATGGCGAAGGTGATGCGCCGGGTCTTCGGGGGGAGCTGCCGGGGTTGGATCAGATCGCACCGACGTTCGGTGAACTCCGAGTAGGTCAGTGGAAACGTCCCGCGGGCCTCCTCGACCTCGGCGCGAAAGCCGAGGCTGGCCACCTCCATGTATGTGGCGTCGCCGGGGTGACGGGCGTACAGCCCGACCACGTACTCGCCGGTCTCGGGGAAGGCCACCTCGATGGTGACGTCCTGGTCGCCCCAGTCGACGAACGTGCGGCCCTCGATGACCTCGCCCTGGGCGGTCTCGAGGTGGGGTATCAGCTGAACGCCCTGCGGCACCTGGACCTGGATCGAGGTCTCGTCCTCGGCCTGGCTGATGCGCGGGAGGTCGTCGGTGAGCTCCAGACCGAAGGAGAAGAACTCCCCCTTCAGATCCGGCAGGTCATGGAACTGCTCCACGGTGAGCGGCTCGTCGAGCAGCTGCCACTGCGGATCGGCGGGCAGGTGGGAGTGGACGAATGCTCCGGGGGAGGGGAAGAGGTAGTCGATGCTGTAGCGGCGCACCCACTCGCCGTCGATGACACGACCGGCGTCCCACGTCGTGTCCACGAGCCGCCACTCTCCGTCGATGCGGGTGACGTTCCACGAATGGGCGCCCTCCTCCAGCGGCTCCGAACCCAGCACCCCGAAGCCGAGGCCTCGGGCGTAGCCCGAGACGACCCGCGCCTCGATACCCGCGAGCCGGCACATTCGCTCGAAAAGCCTCGCATACCCGTCACACACGGCCTTGCCCGTGCGCAGGGTCTCGCCGTAGCCCCCTCCCCCGCCATCTCCGGACATCAACCCGGGGAGGTCGTAGGCGATGTGGGTCGCGATCCAGTCGTGGATGAGCTTGACGCTGTGCGCCTCGTCCCGAGCGTCCGCGACCAGGAAGGCCACCAGCTCGGGCAGGCGCTGCTCCGGGTCGTCGGTCACCGCTTCGTCGAGCTCGGCGGGCACGTCGGCGATGCGCTCGTCGACGACGCCCCCCATGGCGTGGGCAGGGTAGACGGCGAGGACGAGGGTGATCCACGTGCACAGCCGCACGGTTACTCGGAGCCAGGGCATGTAGGGAGTCTAGCAGTGGGCGTCATCGGAGCGGAGGGGGCCTACAGCGGCGCCACGGGGTAGTCCATGTGCATGGTCGTGGTGCCGTCGGTGTACTTCCGGGTGAGCATGAACATCAGCTTGACGACCTGCTTGTCGACCTTGGGCCGGTAGACCTTGCTCAGATCCACGTCCGTGGACGCCTTGTCGAAGGCGGTGAATCCACGCGGCACGACCACCACCTTGTACTTGTTCTGCGCCTCGTCGCCGGGGTTGGCCCAGAACCCGATCTTGAAGTTGCCGTCGTAGACGTTGGTCATGGCCACGGACTTGTTGCTCGTGTCGACGATGTGAGCCGTGCAGCTCTCCGCGAAGGGGCTGGCCTTGTCGTCGAGCACGCGGCCGGTGAACCAGAACTTCGTGCGGTCCTTGGCGACCTTGCCCGGCTCGGGCGCCGTCTCGGGTCCCGAGCCCCACACGACCTTGGATAGATCCAGGGTCACGGTCCCTCCCCACTCGTCGGGTTTCCGGGTGAGCGGCCCCTTCCAGATGGGGGTGATCTTCATGGAGACCTTGTCTCCCAGCTCGATCTCGGGGATGAGGTCGAACAGGAACGAGGGCACGTCCCACTCCTGGGCGACCATGGTCACCAGGGCCTGCACGCCCACCATCGCGGTGATGGGCGCCCCGTCGCCCAGGGCGAAGTTCTTGACCTCCTCGACCAGTTTCTTGCCCGTCTCGGTCTTCAGGAAGGTCTCTCCCACCTTCTTCAACGCGCCCGTGTAGTCGTTGGCCCCGGACTTGGGTTCGTCGTCGCCCTCGGTCTCCTCGCCCTCCTCCATCTGGACCGGCGGTCCCTGATCGAGCGCGTCGCTGAGGGGATCGGTCAGCTGCTGGGCCTCGAGGGGGTCCTGCAACCCGGGGGTCGCCCCCTGGGCCTGCGCTGAACCGGACGTGGGTTGGGGTTGCGGAGATCGCCTCGTGGTGCCGGTCGCCATCCCGTCCTCCCGTTCATCCACCGGGAGTGTATGGGATCGCGGTGCCGCGCGCACACCCCCCGGAAGCGCACGGCGCCTGCTGCCGGGGTGCCTGTCCCTACCAGAGGATGTCCAGCGTGTAGCGGCTCTCCTGGAAGCCGTGGACGGCGACGTAGATGGGGCCGGGGCCGTCGAGCTCGCACTTCTCGTAGGAGTCCGACGCCCAGGGGCGGCAGTCGTAGTTGTCCAGATCGGGCTGGTCGTCGTGGCGGAGGTAGAGGTCCGCGTCGTTGGTGCCGGAGAGCTGGGCGAGCAGGGTCTCGCCGTCGTGGGGCGAGAAGGGGCCGTAGTGGTGCCACTCGTCCTCGTCCACGGTGTCGGAGTAGCTGCCGCCGTCGTAGTCGCTGCCGAAGCCGGCGCGGTACTGGGCCTCGACGTCGGCCTGATAGCCGAGGACGAAGTCGGTGAACATCTCCGACAGGGCGTCGAACATGGAGTCCTCGATGATCCAGCCGTCGCTGGGCAGCAGCGGAATCCAGCCGCCGAGGCCGCGGATGACGTGGGCGGAGTGGAACATCACGAGGGTGGAGTCGTCGTCGTAGCGGCCGAAGCGGACGCTGCCGACGTCGGCCTCGGTGGTGTCGTTGTCGCTGTGGTAGACGCGCCAGTAGACCTCGGCGCGATCCTCGTCGTGCACGACGATCTCGGCCTTGGTCATGTCGTTGTTGACCGGGTCGTAGTCCAGGTCCCACGACAGCGCGCTGAGCACCATCCGCTCGTACTGGCCGCCCTCGACGCCCTCCATGCGCACGAGCTCGCCGCCGAGGTAGTGGGCGAGGTTGGGGCCCCAGAATTCGGGCGGCAGGATGGAGACGAAGTCCTCGTAGGGCACCTCGACCAGTCCCATGGTCAGCTCGACGCCCATCGCCTGGGCATCCTCACCCTTGTACTCGACCACGTCCTGGTTGTAGGTCCACGAGGCGACCGCCCGCAGCTGCTCGCGGGTGATGTCCTCGATGTCCTCGGCGATGTCCTCGGGCAGGTCGGCGTGGAACGCGTCGACGACCTCGACGAGGTCCTCGAACTCGGACTCGTCCGGGTGCTCGGTGATGCTGAAGTCGTCCACGCTGCCGAACCAGTCGATCCGCTCGGCCTTGTCGTCGACGGGTTCCGGGGCCTCGGGCGGACAACCGACCAGCACCAGCGCAGGGATGATGCCGATGCCGAGGGTCTTGAGCGTGTTGAGCGTGTCCATGTCGTCTCCCTCTCGAATGACCCTGTAAAAGAGCAAGATGCGGGCCAAACTGGGGAGGGCGGACAGATACCTTCAACTGCTTGTTTTTGTTGATCTTTTCAAGATGTCACACACGCTGACACCGTGGCACACCCGTGTGACACGGCGTCGGGTCCTGTGTCACGCGGGTGAACACCTGTGTCGTCGCAGGGTTCGCCCACGGCCCACGCGGGCGTGTACGCCACCGTGATGAACACCCCCAACCCCAGCTGGTCCGCCCGCGCCATGAACCGGTCGGGGATGGACCAGTCGAACTGCCCCTGCGACGGCTCCATCTGGAACCAGTTCATGTCGAAGCGCACCCACCCGATCCCCGCGTCCGCCACCAGCTGCAGCGCCTCGTCCGACGCCTGGTGCGCGTTCACGCCGTAGGGGGAGTTCTCCGGTGCGGCCTGCGACGCCATGGGCACGGTCATCGCCGAACACGCGAACACGCTTGCAAGGAGGAGCAGCAACGGTCTCATTTCGGTCGTCCTCAACTCGGGGGGTTCCCTACTGTAGACTCGGGGCAGGAACCCGGGAAAGGGGGAGAGCCATGAGATGGACCTCGATCGCGATTCTTACCCTGCTGCTGGGGCTGGCCCCCGCTTGCCAGGGCGAGGGCGGCAACATCGGCGACGACGACGACGCCTCGCCCGGGGATGACGACGACGCCACCCCCTCGGATGACGACGATGCCACGCCAGGCGACGACGACGACGCCACGCCAGGCGACGACGACGACACCACGCCGGGTGACGACGACGACACCACCGAGGTCCCCAGCCTCTGGTTCGAGGACGCCGACGGCGACGAATACGGCAACGACGACGCCACCCTCGAGCAGGTGGGCCAGCCCGACGGGTACGTGGACGAGGGCGGCGACTGCGACGACGGCGACGCGGAGATCCACCCGGGCGCGGACGAGGGGTGCAACGGCGTCGACAACGACTGCGACGGCTCCCCCGCCGCGGACGAGGTCGACGACGACGCCGACGGGGTGATGGTCTGCGCCGACGATTGCGACGACGCCGATCCCGACATCTTCCCCGGCGCCGAGGAGGCCTGCGATCTGGTCGACAACGACTGCGACGGGGACCTGGACTCCGCCGACGCCTGCGGCTGCGACATCGACACCTACGACGGGCACCAGTACCTGCTGTGCCACGCGGCGACGCACACCTGGGAGGACGCCCGCACCTACTGCACGGATCGCGGCCACGACCTCACAGGCGTCGCCGACGAGCTCGAGAGCACCTGGCTGTTCGACACCGTCGAGGCCCTGGTCCCCGACACCTACGCCGACGGCGAACCCCACTGGTGGATCGGCCTCAACGACATCGCCGCCGGCGGGTACTGGGAGTGGGCCAACGGCGAGGTGTCGTTCTACGCCGGCTGGGGCGAGGGCGAGCCCGAGGACATGCCAGGGTGGGAGGAGGACTGCGTCGTGCTGATCCAGGGCGGCGTGCTGGGCTGGGCGGACGCGAGCTGCGAGCTGGCGTCGGAGTTCGTTTGCGAGAGTCCTTGAGGGCCTGAGTTCCTATCGTCGGGGGACGACCAGCCCGATCCGGATCCCAAGGTGGAGCAACGACTCCGGGCCGTCGTATCGCCACGGACACGCCTCGATCCGCACACGCAGGGCGATCTCCAGCGTGCCGTCGATGACCACCGCGGGCTCGAGGCCCAGGCCGAGGTCGATCGGCGTCGGGCCCCGGTCCTTGAACTCGGACCACTGCTTCGCCTCGGTGCCCGCTGCGACCTCGGTGCTTCTACGGTACTCGACCCTCAGGGCCTGCCACGTGGCCAGGACGGCCAGCCTGAACACGCGCCCGTGGACCGGATGGAACTTCACGTAGGGCTCGATGGTGGGCGTGACGTGGTGGCGCAGTACAGCCGGGTCCTCGCCCGAGTGCGAGTACGAGCCGTACTCCCAGTGCCAGTACTCGTCCACGCGCACCTCGATCCCCGCGCCGAGGACGCGGGTCGGGTGAATCTCGAGATCGAGGAACATCGACCGGCCCAGCCAGCCCGGTCGGGACTCCTCCTCCATGATGGGCACCAGCGTGCCCAGTCCGAACGCGACCACGCCGTACTTGGGGAACTGTGCGATGGGCGGTGATTCGTCCGCGCAGCGTGCCGGGGCGGCGGACAGCAGCACCAGCGCGCCCAGCGCAGCACCGAGGACGGCTCTCAGCATTCCGGATCCCCCGCGATCTCCTCGAGCGTCCGGGGCGGGACAGGCACCTCGATGGCCGGCGCGACCATCGGCTCGAAGACCACGCCGAAGCAGAACGGACCCGATCCGTCCGGACACTCCTGGCAGTCCAGGAAGGTGCAGCTGTATCCCTCGAACCAGTCGTCCCGGTCATCTCCGCCCGCCTCTCGGGCCCGGCGTTTCAGCTGCCAGCCCATCGCCCAGAGGGAGAGTTTGCGCGCATCCGATGGCGTGCAGAGGGTCGGTGACTCGCAGGTGACCGCGCCGTCGGCGATCATGAACTGGTCGAACAGCCGCGAATCCACCACGGCCGACACGTCGTGGAAGTACGCGCGTGTCCCGTCCGGCGCCACGACGACGTTCCCGCCGATGTCCCGGATGCCCCCGTACAGGCCGCCGCCGTCGATGAAGAGGTCGATTCCCTCGATGGTCATGCCCGGCGGCGACTCGGCCATTGCGCCCTCGAGTACGAACGTCACCAGACACGGATCCGGGATCGCCGACTCCACGTCCTCCAGAGCCTGGGACACGACGAGTGCGGCATCCCCCCCGTCCGGCCACAGTCCCACGAGGAGCGGGCCCACGGTCTCCAGGGCACCCACTGCGAAGTACTCGACCATCTCGTCCTGGGTCTCGAGGTGCACGCCGGTCAGTTCCAGCATGTAGCCCACCTCGGAGACGTCGACGCCCGGTTCGAGGGGCAGGCCCAGATCCGACGTGGCGAAGTCCCACTGCAGCGCCTCGCAGATCGGCGCGTCCTCCTCGTCGACGTCGCACACCAGGACCTCGACGCTGTAGTCCGTCGCGGGATCCAGCAGCTGGGCCGGCTGGTATTTCTGCTCGTCGGGACTCTCGAACCACACCGAACTCGAGGGCCACGGTTCCAGCCCGATCTCCTCCCCCTCGTCGTCCAGGAGTGCGACCTCCACCGCGATCCTGTCGCTCAGCCGTTGCTCGAAACGGATGTACGTGCCGATGTAGTTGTCGTCGGATCCGGGAGCCGGCCACAGCTCCGAGAGGTTCCACCGGCTGTCTGCGTCCCCTTCCGTGCCGTACAGGAGCAGGTCCGGGGCGCGTATCGCCAGGCAGCGGATGTGGCTCGACGTCAGCAGCGGGAGGGCCACCCCCGCGCACAGGATCGTCAGCAACCACCGGCGGATCTGTCTGCGCTTTGCCATGCCTCTAGCACCCATCTCCGACGCCCGTCTCGTAGCCTTCGTATCGCAGGGTGTTCGAGCGTCCCCCGTGGCGATCGACGATCTCCAGCTCGACGTCGTACTCCTTTCCCGGCAGCACCCCGCTGTAGTGGTACTGACTCGGGTAGTCCCCGTGCGGATCCGACGCCAGCGGCACCTCCATCGCCACCCAGGCGTCCGCCGTGTCGAACGCCTCGAGCACCACGACGAAGGTCAGCTCGTCGAACCGCGCCTCCAGCTCCGCCTCGTCCAGGTCCCCGTCCTCGTCGTGGTACACGGCCGACAGTCGCACGCCGCATCGAACGTTCTCCACCTGGAGGTGACTCAGGGTCGGTTCGGTGTACGGCGCATCGCTCAGCGCAGGAGCGCACGCGGTCAGCGAGAGCAACGTGAACGAGACCAACGATCCGGCGAGTCGCATGCCCACCCCCTGGCAGAAAGGCTAGCAGGTGAGGATGTCGGGAGCCCGGGTGGCTTCATGCCCGGTGGGGGGTCGTACGAGGGAATACCACCGCCCGTCGCTTGGACAGCGTGCCCTGGTGGAGGAAGCGCTCACAAGTCCCGGGGTTGACACTAACCCCTTGAGAAGTGAGCGGATTTCGCTCACATCGGAGGGGGTTCTCGAGAACGTCGGGAGATGTGAGCGAATATCGCTCACAACTCGAGGGGTCAGGCCTAACCCCACGAGAAATGAGCGCTTCGCGACGCAGCCTGCCCGAGGGGCATGCCAAGCTTCGATCAGGCGTCAACGCTGGTCAGGCGACGCATCCAACGGTTGCCCCACCCCACCCCCCACTTCCATCCCTCCAGAGCCAAATTCGCCTTCCCTCCCCCGTCGCCACCCACCCTCAGGCCCCGGAGCGCAGGCCGGGTCAAGGGGCGCCGCGAAGCGGCGACGGGACGGGTGGCCGCCCCCTCGCCCGCGCGCCCGGGCCGCCGGGGCGCCCCCGGGCCCCCGCCCCCAGCCCCCGGCGCCGGGGCACGCCCCCCCCCCCCACCGCGGCGGGGCGCGCCCGGGGCCACACTCCGCAAGCGACGGGCGACGGGAAACGCGCCCCACCCCTAGCTCTGCTCCACCGCCTCCGGCGAATGCCCCACCCCACGACGCACCACCGTATCCGACAACCAGGTGTCGAGAGTCCTCGGACAGTCGAGGTTGTAGTGCAGCCCGCGCGACTCCCGCCGGATCTGGGCGCAGCGGGTGACCAGCGAGGCGACGACGGCGATGTTGCGCAGCTCGAGGAGGTCTCCGGTGAGGTGGAAGTCCCAGTAGAACTGGGTGATCTCCTCGGAGAGCATGCGCAGGCGGCGCATGGCGCGCTCGAGGCGCTTGTCGGTGCGGACGATGCCGACGTAGTTCCACATGCAGCGGCGGATCTCGTCCCAGTTGTGGGCGACGACGACCATCTCGTCGGGCTCGGTGGCCTGGCCGGGGTCCCAGCGGGGGATGGAGGGACGCTTCACGGCGCGGCCGTCGGCGAGGGCCTCGGCGCCGATGAGGGCGGCGCGGGTGGAGAAGACCGCGGCCTCGAGCAGGGAGTTGGAGGCCAGGCGGTTGGCGCCGTGGACGCCGGTGTGGGCGGTCTCGCCGCAGGCGAAGAGGCCCGGGAGATCGGTGCGGCCGTCGAGGTCGGTGCGGACGCCGCCGCAGAAGTAGTGTGCTGCCGGCACGACGGGGAGGGGCTGCGTGGTGAGGTCGAAGCCCCAGCCGCGGCATGCGGCGTGGATGGAGGGGAAGCGCTCGAGCAGGAAGTCGGCGTCGAGGTGCGTGCAGTCGAGGAGCACGTGGTCCTGGCCGCGGGCCTTGAGCTCGTGGTCGATGGCGCGGGCGACGATGTCGCGGGGGGCGAGCTCGGCGCGGTCGTGGTAGTGGGTCATGAAGCGAGTGCCGTCGAGGAGGCGCAGCAGGGCGCCCTCGCCGCGGACGGCCTCGCTGATCAGGTAGTTCTTGGCCTCGGCGTGGTAGAGGCAGGTGGGGTGGAACTGGACGAACTCCATGTTGGCGATGGTGGCGCCGGCCCGGTAGGCCATGGCGATGCCGTCGCCGGAGGCCACGTCCGGGTTGGACGTGTAGAGGTACGCCTTGCCGGCGCCGCCTGTGGCCAGCAGGGTGACGGAGGCCTCGAGGGTGATGACGCGCCCGTCGTCGGGCTCGAGGACATAGGCGCCGAGGACACGATCGTCGGCTCCGCCGAGCTTGCGGGCGGTGATGAGGTCGATGGCGGCGTGGTGCGGGAAGAGGCGGATGTTGTCGTGGCGCTGGGCGGCCTCGAGCAGGGCCTTGTGCAGGGCGTGGCCGGTGATGTCGCCGGCGTGGAGCACGCGGCGCTGGCTGTGCCCGCCCTCGCGGCCGAGGTCGAAGCCGGCGGGGGCGTCCTCCTTGCGGGTGAAGTGGACGCCGAGCTCGATGAGGCGCTGGACCTGGTGGGGACCCTCCTTGACGCAGAGCTCCACGGCGGCGCGATCGTTGAGATCGACGCCCGCGGTGACGGTGTCGCGGATGTGGGTCTCGAAGGAGTCGGGGGCCTGCCAGACCGCGGCGATACCGCCCTGGGCGTAGCGGGTGGCCGCCTCCTGGAGCTCGCGTTTGGCCAGGATCGCCACGGATCCGTGCTGGGCCACCTCCAGGGCGTAGTTCAGCCCGGCGATACCACACCCGATGACCAGGAAATCGACCTGTTCGCGACCGCCGTGCACTTGCCGTTCTCCAGTCCCGTGCGCCGACGGACGACGCCGGCGCGTGTTGACCCGAGGGGGGTCGCACTATACCATCGGCCCATCGTGGCAGCCATGCGCACCGTCGGCCTGACAGCACTCCTCCCCGCCCTGCTGAGCCTCACCGTTCCTGCGACGGCCGAGGTGATCTACCGCGGCGAGGAAGAGGACGGTTCGATCACGTTCACACACTACGGCGACCGCGACAGCCTCGAGGTCTTCATCGACGAAGAGCTGAGGGACCGGCCGGCGGAGATGGCCGCCATCGATCCGGGCACGGCGTACGCCAACGTGGACAAGTTCGACGACCTGATCCTCGACGCGGCGAGCCGCCACGACGTGGCCCCCGCGCTGATCAAGGCGGTCATGCTCGTGGAGTCGGGGTTCAACCCCCGGGCGCTGAGCCCGAAGGGGGCGATGGGGCTGATGCAGCTGATGCCCGGGACGGCCGAGGAGCTGGGGGTGACCGACGCGTACGACCCCGCGCAGGCCATCTCCGGCGGCACCCAGTACCTGCGCCGCATGCTCGACCGCTACAACGGCAGCCGCACCAAGGCCATCGCCGCGTACAACGCCGGCCCGGGCAACGTGGACAAGTACGGCGGCACGCCGCCCATCGCCGAGACCGAGTTCTTCGTGCGCAACGTCAGCCGCTTCTACGACTACTTCTCCAACGAGCGGCCGCTGTGGAGCTCCCGATGAAGACGATCTCCAAGCAGGCGTTCTGGAACATCCCCAACACCCTGACGGTGGTCCGCTGCGGGGCCGTGCCGATCATGGCCTTCATGCTGCTGTTCACGGGCTACTGGTGGAACTTCGTGGCCTGCGTGATCTTCGTCGCCGCGTCCATCACCGACCTGGTGGACGGCTATCTGGCGCGCAGGCTCGACCTGGAGTCCACCATCGGCGCCTTCCTGGACCCCCTGGCCGACAAGCTCCTGGTCATGACGTGCATGATCATGCTCGTCCCGCTGGGACGGCTGCCCGCGTGGATGGTGGTGATCTTCCTGGCGCGGGAGATCTCGGTGACGGCGCTGCGCGGGATCGCCGCGTCCGAGGGGATCATCATCCCCGCGGGCTCCCTGGGCAAGTACAAGACCGCGTTCCAGACCGTGGCGCTGGGCTTCCTCATCTACCACTGGAACGAGTTCGGCGTGAACGTCCACAGCGTGGGCATGGTGCTGATGTGGATCGCCCTGGTCTACTGCCTGGTCAGCGGCTGGAAGTACCTGATGGGGTTCGTCCGGGCGACCGTGACCGTCTAGATCCCGCCAGTCACTTCCTGCGCGACGGGCGATCCAGCTCCTTGACCGCCCGGAATCCCACGTTCACCTCCACGTCCTCGGGGTTGAGTCCGTAGCGGTTGCACACGCGGGTGTAGGCCTCGCCGAGGTTCCACGCGCCGCCGCGCACGACCCGCTGGCCGCGGGCCTCGTCGAACCAGTCGTCACACCACTCGCGCACGCCGCCGGCCATGTCGCCCACGCCGTAGGGGGAGCAGTCGATGGGGAAGGCGCCGTTGATCTCGAGCTGGGGCCGCTCGGCGCGGGACTCGTCGTTCTTGCAGAATACGTGGTCGAAGCGGTCGCCCCAGGGGTAGAAGCGGCCGTCCACACCGCGCGCGGCCTTCTCCCACTCGGACTCCGTGGGCAGGCGGTAGCGACCGCCGTCCTTGCCCGAGAGCCACTCGAGGTAGGCCACCGCGTCCTCCCAGCTGATCCCGAAGACGGGGAACCGGTTGTCCAGGACGTTGTTCTGGCGGTCGAACGCCGGCATGAAGTACTTGCCGTCCGGACCACGCGTGAACAGGGGGTCGATCCCGCCGGGCTGCCGCGGGACGCGGAACTGGGCGGTCATGGGATCGTCCACGGCCAGCGCGTTGATGAACTCCAGGTACTCGCCCAGGGTCACGGGGTAGCGGGCGATGGCGAAGTCGGAGACGTGCACCATGGCGCGCTCGACCGCGTCGAAGGCCTGCAGGTCCCCGCCCATGATGAACGGGCCGCCGGGCACGAAGCGATAGTCGTCGCCCACGGCGTCCGCGGGGTACATCTGCACGCGCACCAGCAGGTGCTGGCGGCGCCCGACGAACACGGGCCGCAGCACCGTGCCCATACCCTCGGCCTCGAGCTTGAGGCGGTAGCTGCCCATGGGCAGGGGGATCTTCCGCAGCGGTGTCTCGCCGAGGTCGCGCACCTCCCCGGGGGCCAGGACACGATCCTGCTCCTCGATGCGGGCGAGCTCGACGCGTGCGCCAGGCGGGGTGGTCTCCACGCTCAGGGCGCCGTCTCCCTTGAGGTACTTGGCGTAGGAGCCGTCGTCGTACAGCTCGGTGAGGTTGCGGTAGTACCGCATCTCCTTGGCGTCGCGGCGCTGCTCGGACTCCTGGAAGCGGTGCCAGTACAGCGACGCCAGACCGCGACGGGCCTGGTTGTTCTCCGGGTCGTAGCCCAGGGCCTGTACGTAGCGGTCCACGGCCGCACCGAAGGTGTCGATGGACTCCACGTCCTTGCTCAGGAAGGTCTCCTCGAGGGTCCAGATGGGCAGCTTCTGGTCCACGACGTCCCAGGGATTCACGCCCCGGGAGGCCTCCCAGTAGTTCTGCCGCAGGGTGGCGCACTCGCGCCGCAGCCCCTCGTACTGCTTGGCCAGGCGGTTGCCCTCGCGCACCTTGAGCGCGGCCTGCTTGCGCCGCTTGGTGCCCTCCAGGAAGTCGTCGAGGTCCTGGTAGATGGCCATGGCCGTGGGGTAGCGATCCTCGCGCTTCTTCTGGAGGCACTTCATCGTGATGCCCTCCAGCTCCTCGGGGATGTT
Source organism: uncultured Rickettsiales bacterium (assembly GCA_964558555.1). Lineage (GTDB taxonomy): Bacteria > Myxococcota_A > UBA796 > UBA9615 > CAYRNR01 > CAYRNR01. The sequence goes on from CAZLEO010000087.1 coordinate 28,654, forward strand.
CTTCTCCCCCACGCGCTCGCGCGGCGGCACGATGGGCTGGCGCACCACGGCGCGGATCACCTTCATGGGGTCCTTGCCCATGTGGGGGCGCCGCAGGCAGAGGATCTCGTACAGGATCACGCCGATGGAGTAGACGTCGGACCGCTCGTCGATCATGTCGATGCGGCCCATGGCCTGCTCGGGGGACATGTACGCCGGCGTCCCCTTGATGGTGCCCGCGAGGGTCTCCTCGGTGCTGGTGCGGGATCGGTCGGTGCTGACGAAGAGGTCGTCCGAGTGGCGGTCCGGGGTGCCCTTGATCTTGGCCAGGCCCCAGTCCATGACCACCACCTCACCGTAGTCGCCCAGCATGATGTTGGCGGGCTTGAGGTCCCGGTGCACCACACCGCGGGAGTGGGCGAACCCGACCCCCTGACACACGGACTGCACGATGCTGATCATGCGGTTGCGGTTGTATGCGTCGCGGATGGACGGGATCTGCTTGCGCAGGCCGACGACGATCTGCTCCAGCGTGCGGCCCTCCACCAGCTTCATGGTGAAGAAGACCTCGCCGTTCTCCAGCGTGCCCAGCTCGTGCACGGGCACGATGTTGGGGTGCTCGAGCTGGCCGGTGACCTGCACCTCCTCGATGAAGCGCTCGAGCTCGCGCGGGGTGGCCTTGTTGCCGGAGCGCAGGCGCTTGAGGGCGACGCGGCGGCCGATGTCCGTGTCGTGGACCACCGTGACGATCCCGTGCCCGCCCTTGCCCACGGCGTGGCCGAAGCGGTAGCGGTTGCGCGCGCTGTCCCGGGGAGTGACGCGCTGGCCGTCGTCGGTCACGTCCACGCGCGGCGCCTCGAGGTCGAACCGCTCACGCAGCGACAGGATGATGGAGCGGTCGTTGGGGATGCCGTCGGCGCCGCCCTTGGGGGGCCGCGCGGGCCGGTTGCCGGCGACGGGGCCGTCCTCGGACAGGGAGTCCAGGTGCCCCTGCTGGATCAGGCTGGCCAGGCGGCTGCTCTGGCTGCCCAGGGAGTCCGGGATCAGGTCGTCCACGGCCGCGTCGAGGCGGATCAGGCTGTCGTCGTCGAGGTAGCCCAGCGAGGCGAACACGTCGAGGATGCTGGTGACCTTCTCGGTATCGGCCAGGACGCGCAGTCCCATGCGCAGCTGCCGATCGTCCACGAACCCCAGGGCCTGGGCCAGGCTGCCGATCCGGAGTTCCCGTTCAAGAGTCATCCAACCCCCAGTTCAAGGGGGGTGATCATACCACGTAGGCCGTTCGCCAGCCTCCCGTGGCCCGGGAATCCCAGGCCGCCTTCGTCTGTTATCCTACCGGCGACGGAGGGCCTCCTCGGCTCGCCGCCCGGAGAGGACGTCGGCATGGACGAGCACACCTGGTGCGAGGTGGATCGCGCCGCGCTGGAGCACAACATCGGCGAACTCCGCGCCATCGTCGGCGAGGGCCCGACCGTGGCCCCCGTGGTCAAGGCCAACGCCTACGGCCACGGCATGGAGATCGCGGCGCAGGCCTTCCTCGCCGCGGGCGCCGACTGGCTGTGCGTCAACGCCCTGTACGAGGCACGGCGCCTGCGCGATCTCGGTCTGGACGTCCCGCTGTACGTGATGGGCCACGTGGACCCGGAGCACGCCGAGGAGGCCATCGCGCTGGGCTGCGACATCGTCGTGTACGACCCCGCCGTGGTGGACGCCGCGGCTGCTGCGGCCGCCGGGCTGGGGCGCGGCCCGGCGCGCCTGCACCTCAAGCTGGAGACGGGCAACAACCGCCAGGGACTGCGCGACGACCAGGCCCTGGAGCTCGCCCGCCACATCCACGCAGCCCGTGACGCACGCCTCGCCGGTCTGGCGACCCACTTCGCCGACGTGGAGGACACCACGGACCACACCTTCGCGCGCCACCAGCGCCAGGTGTTCCACGCCTTCGTCGATCGCCTCGCGGCCGAGGGAATCCGTCCCGAGCGGCGCCACGTCAGCAACTCCGCGGCCACCATCCTGTGGCCCGATGTGCACATGGACCTGGTCCGAGCGGGGATCGCCTGCTACGGCATGTGGCCCTCCACCGAGTCCTACGTCTCCGCCGTGGCCGCGGACCGGGCGCGCTGCGACCTGCGGCCGGCCCTGACCTGGAAGAGCCGCGTCGCCCAGATCCGCTCGACCCCCGCCGGCGAGTACGTGGGCTACGGCCGCACCTACCGCACCACCCACACCACGTCGCTGGCCGTGGTCCCGGTCGGATACTACGACGGCTACAGCCGCTCCCTGAGCAACCTGGCGCACGTCCTCGTGCGCGGGTGCCGCGCCCCGGTCCGCGGCCGCGTGTGCATGAACATGATCATGATCGACACCACCCACATCCCCGACGCCCGCCCTGGCGACGAGGTGGTGCTGCTGGGTCGTCAGGGGGACGAGTGGGTCACCGCCGAGCAGATGGCGGGGTGGGCCGACACCATCAACTACGAGATCACGACCTGCATCAACGAACGGATTCCGCGGGTCGAGGTCTGAACACCCGGGCGAACGCCCTACTCCTCCAGCTTGCTGAGCCGGTAGCGGAACTGGCGGAAGGTGATGCCCAGCAGCGCTGCGGCGTCCTTCTTCTTGCCGTTGGTGCGATGGAGCGCCTCGTCGAACATGCGCTTCTCGAGCTGTCCGATGAGGGCGTCCAGCTCCACCCCCTCCTCGGGGAACTCGCCGATGCCGAACAACAGCTCGTCACCGACCAGCGAGGTGGTGGCCTGGGGCGCGACCACACCCTGCAGGGTGGACAGGGCGATGTCCTCGCTACCCAGCGCCACGCAGCGCTCGATGATGTTCTCGAGCTCGCGCACGTTCCCGGAGTAGTCGTAGGACAGCAACGTGCGCACGGTGGGCGCGCTGAGCTCGCCCCGGTCCACGCCGTACTCCTTGATGTACTTGCGCAAGAAGTGGGCGATGAGCGCGGGGATGTCCTCGCGGCGGTCCCGAAGGGGTGGGATGTGGATCGGCACCACGTTGAGGCGATAGTAGAGATCCTCACGGAAGCGGCCCGCCCCCACCTCCTGCTCGAGGTCCAGGTTGGTCGCGGCGATGATGCGGGCTTCGACCCGCACCTCCTCGAGGCCGCCCACGGCCTTGATGCGCCGCTCCTGGATGGCGCGCAGCAGCTTGACCTGGGTGGACAGGGGCAGCTCGCCGA
>CAZLEO010000088.1:0-20834 GCA_964558555.1 uncultured Rickettsiales bacterium
TCTCGGCGCTGACGTTGTCGGTGTCGATCCCGTCGGCCATCATGGTCTTCAACTGGCTCGCGACCCTGTACAAGGGCTCCATCTGGGTAGAGACGCCGATGCTGTACGCCCTGTCGTTCATGTTCCTGTTCGGCATCGGCGGGCTGACCGGGCTGTTCCTGGCGACCCTGGCCACCGACGTGCACCTGCACGACACCTACTTCGTCGTCGCCCACTTCCACTACGTCATGTTCGGCGGAACGGCCATCGCCTTCTTCGGCGGGCTGCACCTGTGGTGGCCGAAGATCTTCGGCAAGATGTACTCGGAGTTCTGGGGCCGCATCTGCGCGTTGCTGGTCTTCGTCGGGTTCAACCTGACGTTCCTGCCCCAGTTCCTCATGGGCAGCCACGGCATGCCCCGGCGGTACTACAACTACCTCGAGCAGTTCACCCCCATGCACGTGGCGTCGTCCATCGGCGCGTACCTCATGGGCGCCGGCCTGATCATCATGGCGATCTACCTGATCCACTCGCTGTTCCGCGGCAAGCCCGCCCCGGCCAACCCCTGGGGAGGGGCCTCCAACGAGTGGCGCTGCGCCTCGCCGCCGCCCCACGACAACTTCGCCGAGCCGCCCGAGACCCGCGATCCGTACGACTACTCTGGCCTCGTCTGGGACGAGACCTTAGAGGGCTACGTAGAGAAGCCGTGAGCGAGCACCCTCCCCACCTGGCGCACCACTTCGAGACGCCACAGCAGCAGTTCGCCTCGAACAAGCTGGGCATGTGGATCTTCCTCGCCACCGAGGTGCTGTTCTTCTCCGGCCTGTTCGTCGCCTACGCCGTGTACCGGGCGAACCACCCCGAGGTGTTCATCTACGCGTCCACGCTGCTGGACAAGTCGCTGGGCGGCCTCAACACGGTCGTGCTGATCACGTCGAGCTTCACCATGGCCCTGGCCGTGCGCCTGGCCATGCTGGGTCAGACGCGCAAGCTCGTCGCGGCGCTGGTGGTCACGCTGGTGCTCGCCGGCGGCTTCCTCGGCGTCAAGGCCGTGGAGTACCAGCACAAGTGGAAGCACGGTCTGATGTGGGGGCAGCACTACGACCCCCACCACGAGGACCACGGGGATCACGAGGGCGAGGCGCACGGCCACGCGGGAGACACCCGCGCCGAGGCTGCTGACGAGGCCGCCGAGGACCGGTCCAACATCGCCCGTTCCGCCACCGGCCCCAGCGGCCTGGCGAAGCCGGGTGAGACGCACACGATCGTGCACGAGGACGACCCGTCCAACGTGCACATCTTCTTCGGCATCTACTTCGCCATGACCGGTCTCCACGGCCTGCACGTGATCATCGGCATGGGCCTGATCCTCTGGCTGATCCTCCGCGCCCGCCGCGGCGAGTTCAGCCGCAAGTACTTCACCCCGGTGGACCTGGTGGGCCTGTACTGGCACCTGGTCGACCTGATCTGGATCTTCTTGTTCCCCCTGCTCTACCTCATCGGGTAGGCGCGAGGAGAGGCGATGACGACCGTGAGCGACAAGGCCCACGAAGAGCACGGCGACCTCGGCCACGTGATGTCGCTGCCGATGCTGATCGGCGTGTTCGCCGGCCTGCTCGTGCTCACGGTGATCACCGTGGCCGTCGCCTACGTGGACCTGGGTTCGCTGAACCTGCTGGTGGCCATGGGCGTCGCCTCGGTCAAGGCGTCGCTGGTGGTGCTGTTCTTCATGCACCTCAAGTACGACAAGCCGTTCAACGCCGTGGTCTTCATCACCGCGCTGCTGTTCATGGTGCTGTTCGTCACGATCGTGCTGCTCGATTCCAGGCAGTACCAGGGCGACGTCTACCCCGATCATGCCCCGGCCCTGGATCCATGACTCCCCACGGCGACCCGCGCGCCGACGATCCCCGCGTGGGGATGATGGGCTTCGGCCTCTTCCTGGCGTCGCTGGGAATGCTCTTCGCGGCCTCCATGGTCGCCTACCTGATCATCCGCGTCCGCGCCGACGCCTGGCCGCCGCCGGGGATGCCCTCGCTGCCCGGCGGCCTGTGGATCGGCACCGCCGTGCTGCTGGCCTCCTCGGCCACCGTGGAGTGGGCCCGCCGCGCCATCCGCGCCGGCTCCAGCGCCGGCCCCGGCATGGCCCTGACCTGGCTGCTGGGCGTGGGCTTCCTCGTCGCCCAGGTGCTCAACTGGTCGTCCCTGCTCGGCGCCGAGGTCTCCGCCTCCACCAACCTCTACGGCTTCACCTTCTACACGCTCACCGGCCTGCACGGCCTCCACGTCATCGGCGGCCTGCTGCCCATGGCCTTCGTCTGCTTCAAGGCCCTCACCGGCGCTTACACCCCCGACCGCCACCGCGGCGTCACCTACTCCGCGGTCTACTGGCACTTCCTGGCGGTGGTGTGGCTGGTGATGTTCGCGGCGATGGTGATCGCGGCGTGAGCCCTCCCCGGTCCGGGTTGCTCTAGAATCGCATCGAGGACGGAGGTTCCCATGAGCTGGTGGGTGACGTTTCATGCGGTGCGCAAGCGCGCGCTGACCAAGGCCGAGCGCCAGGCGCTGGCGCTGCACGTGGAGGAGTGGGCGGGCAAGGCGTGGGAGATCCTGCCCTACGCGCTGAAGGTACCGCCCAGGAAGGACCGCAGCGGCCTGATCGCGTGGGGATCGATGCAGCTGCCCCTCGATCCCGAGGGCGAGGACTCCGGCACGCTCATGGCCGCCCTGACCGAGCTGCGGGGGCTGCTCCCTGGCGTGGACATCCGCGTGGAGGACGATCAGAGGCTGGTGGGATGGGATGGCGAGCGGGAGTGTTTCGACCTCACGGCCGACGGCGAACAGCCCGAGCTGCCCGATTTCCAGCCGGGCAAGGACTGGCTCGACGCCTGGGACGGCGCACCGCTGGCCGAGGATCCGTTCGCGGACGCCGACGACGAGATCCGCCTGTCCGCCCGCAAGGCCAGCGACATCACGGACTGGACGTTCCTCGCCGGCGACGTCCGCGACGAGATCGACGACGACGATCTCGTCGTGGTCTGCCTCAGGAAGGCCGCCGGCCTCGCGCGGGATGGTTTCGACTGGGCGGACGTGGCCGGGGCGTGGAACGTCAGCATGCCCGGCGACGAACGCGTAAGGGAGATCCTGCAGCGCGCTGCCGACCTCGCCGAGACCGGGATCGAGTGGTCCTGTGTCATCGAACAGTGGCGCGCATCCGGTGACGAGGACGGCGCCCGGGGCTGCCTGCATCGCGCCGAGGCCGGCGTCGGGGAGTCCGACGATTTCTCCCGCCTGGCCCGCGTGTGGTTCGAGAAGCTCGATCGCCCCGACGAGGCACGGCGTTGCCTAACCGAGGCCAGGAACCGCGCAAGGGCCACCGTGGACTGGTGCGTCGCCGCGCAGGTCTACGCCGACCTCGGCCAGCTCGACGACGTGCGCCAGTGCCTCGTCAGCGGCGAGACCGTCGCAGACAGCGGCCAGGACCACACCTTCCTCTCGGAGGAGTACCGCGACCTGCTCAAGGACGCCGCAGAGTCCAGACGGTGCGCGAAGCAGGCCAAGAAGCTGCCGTACTGAATCCCCGCGAGGGCCGGCGACCGAACCTCTCTCGCATCCACACGACGCAAGTTCTCGAGCTGACGTCTCTGGTAACCTGTCTTCTCCGATCCCGACACGCGAGGAGTTCACCATGCGCCCATCCGTCATCGCTCCGCTCGTCCCGGCCGTGCTCGGCCTTTGCCTGGTCGCAGGCTGCTGTTGCGGCGGCGACTTCGCCGAGGAGTTCCAGCAGGGCTTCGAGGAGGGCCTGGCCGAGGGGCTGGAGGAGGCGTCCGAGGCCTCGTCCGCCGAGTCCGACGCCATCGACACGAGCACGTCCTGGGGCACGCTCAAGGCCACCCGCGACACCAAGGTCTTCGAGACCCCCTCGGTCCACGCCACCGTGGTCGCCCGCGTGAAGATGCGCGAGGAGGTGGAGTACTTCGGGTTCGACGACTCCTTCGAGTTCTACAAGGTCGTCACCAGCGACGGCACCGAAGGCTACCTCCCCATCAAGGACGCCGAGATCAAGATCGGCTGACCTGCCTCGACCTCCCTCTTCCACTTCGACTTCGACTTCCACTTCCACTTCGACTTCGACTTCCACTTCCACTTCCACTTCCACTTCCACTTCCACTTCCACTTCCACTTCCATTGAGTTATCTTCATTGAAGCAGATTCAATGAAAGGGATTCGACATGATCCAGCCCATCTCCCCCGGCCCCATCATCCGCGCATTCAACACCGTCGGTGGCAAGGTCTGGCCCACGGTCCCCGTGGAGCTGACGCCCGAGACGCTCATCGATCGAGCCCGTCGGATCACTGGCATGCAGGACATCGACGAGGATGTGGGCATCGAGGGCCTGGAGGTCCTGTGCCGCTCCATCGCGGACGACGTGGAGCTGACCGTGTTCGGTCGCTTCTTGATGCAGATCCAGATCACCAACGCGCTGGTGACGCGGCTGCTGCAGGTGGACGCGAGGGAGAACGATCGGGCGGCCCTGGAGGCGAAGATGCCGCCGCCGTTGATGGTCGTGGGATTACCCCGCACGGGCACGACGCTGCTGCACCGGCTGCTGTCGCTGGTGCAGGACGTGCGGGCGCTGCGCACGTGGGAGGTCCGCCAGCCCCTGCCGCGGTCGCGGCCGGACCTGCGCCGGGACCTGGGCAAGCTGCAGATCAGCGCGTTCAAGTGGGCGGCGCCGGGCATCGACGCCAAGCACCGGGTGGACAGCGACGACCCCGAGGAGTGCATGTTCCTCATGGACCCGTCGTTCGTCACGCCCACGTTCTGGGTGCTCGCGCCGGTGTACGGCTACCTCGACTGGATGCTCGACCAGGACATGAGCGCGCCCTATCGCTCCTACCGCGAGCTGCTGCTGCACCTGTACGCGCAGGACCCCACCGGACGCCGCCTCGTGCTCAAGGCGCCGAGCCACACCTCGTTCGTGGACGTGTTGCTGCAGCAGTTCCCGGACATGCGGGTGATCCAGACCCACCGCAACCCGGTGAAGGTGACCGGCAGCGTCAACAGCCTGTTCGCCACGCTGCACAGCGCGGTGTGCGACGAGCCCGATCTGCCGCGCATGGCCCAATCCAACCTGCGCATGCTGCAGCGACTGGCCGACGACAACCTCGCGGCCCGTGAGCACCTGGACGAGGGCCGCATCCTCGACGTGAAGTTCGAGGATCTCGTGGCCGATCCGGTCGGCACGGTACGGCGCATCCATGAGGAGTATGATCTCGAGCTGAGCGACACGGACGTGCGGCGCCTCGAGATCTACCTGGAGCGCCGGCACCGCCACCGTTTCGGCAAGCACGTGTACCGCGCCGAGGACTTCGGGCTCACCCCGGACGAGCTGCGGCGCGTGTTCGCCCGGTACAACGAGAGGTTCGACATCGCGTGAATCGACAGCAGCAACGCGAGCAGACCCGCCAGCGGCTCCTCGAGGTCGCCGCAGAGATGTTCGTGCGCCACGGCGTGCGCGCGGCCCGCACCCACGACATCGCCGCCGCGGCCGGCGTCTCCGTGGGCACCATCTACGCCCACTTCGGCGACAAGGACGGCCTGCTCGGCGCCGTGCTCATGACCAGCTTCCAGGACCTGCAGCAGGGTATCGATGCCCTGTTCGTGCGCCTCCTCGACGGCGAGGACGTGGACATGCGCGCCTTTGGCGAGGCGTTCTTCGACTTTGCCGAGGCCAACCCCGACCGCGCCCGCCTGCTCTTCGGCACCGAGATCCTCGGCACCGAGGTCGGCGACCGCCTCGCCCAGGCCGTGCACACCGTCAACGAGCAGCGTATCCGCCAGTGCGCCGACGCCGGCATCCTGCGCCCGGGTATGCACCCCGCCGTGACCGCGCGCGGCCTGCTGGCGGTGGTGGTCGAGATCGTGCGGTGGTGGCTCACCGATCCGGACGCCGCGGATCGCGAGGAGGTCATCGCGACGATGACCCAGATCTGGTCGTGGCTGGTGGTCCCCGTCAGTGAGCGACCGGGATCTTCTTGACGGCGCGACAGCGCCCCTTCACGCAGCGCGGCTCCCGCTCGTACTCCGCCTCGGCGCAGTCCACCGAGTCACAGCGATACGTCCAGTCCGCGCACATCTTCTCGTGCTTCGCCCTCACCTGTGCAAACTGCGTCGCGTTGTACACGACGTGGCATCCACACGGCTCCTCGCAGCACCAGCCATCCTGGATGCAGGCGAGCACGCACTCGTCGTCGGTGTCGCACGTGGGCGTGCTCTCCTCGGGGAGCACCGCCGGGTACTGACCGTACCGATCGGGGACCGGCGTCTTGTCGCCGCACGCGACGAGCAGGAGGGGAAGGGCGATCAGGGGTAGAATCGAGCGCATGCGACGATCCTACTCCCTGGACGTCCGGATTCGCCGGGAGATCTGACCACGAGACTCTGGCAGACCATCCGCGAGCCCCCCTGGCGGACCGTGTTCGCGCTCGCCGTGGTGTTCGCCATCGCGTCGCTGGCCTACACCGTGTGGTCGCCGGGCGAACAGGTGACCGACGGCCGCCACGACCTGCGCACCAACGGGATCTGGATGCAGCACGGGTGGATGGGGGACGACTCGTGGTTCGAGCGCAACGACCGGGACAAGACGCTGTTCCGCGACCAGGCCCGGGTGCACGAGCTCGCAGCCCTGTTGACCGATCACGGCATCGAGTACGCCTTCGTGCACGTCTGCCCGTGTGACACGGACGGCTCGATCTCACCGGTCGACCCCGACCAGACGGAGCTGTTCCTCGACGGGATGGAGGGGATCTCGGTCGTCCCCTGGATCGGCGGCGTGCTGGGCCGGCACGCCCTGGTCGAGTCGGCCGACTGGCGGGCCGGCTTCGTGGCGTCCACCGTCGACCTGTTACAGACCCACCCCCGGCTCGCCGGCGTCCAGGTGAACATCGAACCGCTGCCCTCGGGCAGCCCCGGCTTCCTGACCCTGCTGGAGGACCTCAGGCTGGCCATGCCCGCCGACGACCTCCTGTCCGTCGCAGCCTACCCGCCCCCGACCGTGTGGCAGCCCAGCCTCGACGTGCACTGGGACAAGGCCTACTTCACCGAGGTCGCGCTCCGCGTCGATCAGATGGCGCCGATGATGTACGACACGTCCATCCGCAACGAGAAGCCGTACCAGAACCTCATGTCCCGCTGGACCCGTGAGGTCCTGGCGTGGTCGGGCGACACGCAGGTCCTGCTCGGCGTGCCCGTCTACGACGACGAGGGCGTCGGCTACCACCACCCCGACGTGGAGAACCTGGACAACGCCCTGCTCGGCATTCACGCGGCGCTGGACGGTCTGGACCCGTTCCCCGGCAACTACGCGGGTATCGCCATCTACTGCGAGTGGGAGATGGACGCCGGGGAGTGGGAGATGCTGCGCCGCGAGTTCGGGCGCCAGGCTGATCCCTAGCCCTCCCACTCCCACACCAGCGCCGCATCCGACAGGGTTCCGTAGACCAGCGGTCCTCCGTCATCCACCGCCAGCAGCGCGTCGGCGTAGGTCAGCGCCTCCTCGATGGGGGTGCGGAAGTCGGTCATGAAGCCGGCGGTGCGGTTGTGGAAGCCGATGGACCAGGCCTTCGGCTCGTCGAGGGGATCGCCGGCGAAGTTGGCGTCGAGCACGGCGATCATCTCGTCGCCGGAGACGTAGTCGGCGAGGCAGGCGTTGTCGGGGACCTCGAGGATCGGGATGGCGGGATCGCCGGGGACGCCGGCGTCGTCCTGGGAGGGGAAGTAGGGCTGGGAGGTCTCGTCGATCTCGGACCACTGGTCGGTGAGGAAGGCCCAGAGTTCGCCGTTGGCGCTGCCGTCCCACTCCTCGAGGCAGGACCAGTTGGCCGCGCTGGTGTCGGCCACGAAGCCGGAGGCGGCGAGGGCGCGGAGCACACCCGCGTCTGCGGTCCAGCCACCGGCGCGGTAGGTGATGGGCTTGCCCAGGCCACGTTCGACGAAGATCTCGTCGGCGGCCTCGAGCAGGGTGACGTACTCGTCCTCGGTGTAGGCGGTGTTGAACACCGTGTAGCCGGTGTCGTCCCCGGCGTCGTCGTAGAACGAGGGCTCGGTGCGGCACTCGACGCCGGCGTACTCCACGAACGTGCAGTAGGGGTGGATGTGCAGGCCGATCTCGGCGCCGTGGACGTCGCGCAGGTCCAGCAGCCAGTCCACGAGCTCCCCGCGGCGCTCCTCGTCGGTGTTGTCTTCGGTGAAGGTGTACGGCCCGACGAACTCGGTGAGCAACAGGCGCGGGTGCGCGTCGTGGAGCGAGAGGTGCCAGTCCAGCTCGTTGTCGGAGATGTCCGCGTCGTCCCAGTCCACCGACGTGAAGATGTACAGGGGTTGTGAGCGGAGGAACTCGATGGCGGCGAAGGCCAGGTCGTCGCCGTCCGCCTGCAGCAGGATCTCGTACCGGCCGGGGTCCAGGCCGGAGATGTCCACGTCGGACCGGAAGGCGTCGCCGTCCGGCTCCAGCGTCACCAGCACCTCATCGTCGAGCCAGGCGCGGATCTCCCCGACGTCTGGAGGGGCGACGACCTCGAGCACGATCTCGTCGTGCCCCTCGGTGGCGGTGTTGCCCACGAGGTTCCAGGTCCGGACTGGACCCAGGGTATAGGCCGGATCGTTCTCATCCGGTGCTTGCGGCGGGTCGTCGGTCGGGTCCGTGCCCGACGTCTCGTCGTCACAGGCGGTCAGCGGGAAGAGCAGCAGGGCACACACGATGATCCAGCGCATGTGTAGAGGGTACGCGGGAACGTCAGAAAAGGGGATCCTGCGGACGCAGGGCGTACCACGCGAACCGATACACATGCAGCACGCGCGCGTCGGGAACGGCCGAGACGAACACGGTGGGGGATCCGGCCGTCTCCAGGATCAGGGGCAGGCCGCCCAGCTCGGTGGTCCAGCTGCCGTCCTCGCCGGCCTCGGCGTAGATCGAGTCGATGGCAAAGACGGCCCGCTCGCCGCCCTGGTCCACCACGATCACCGGCTCCTTGTTGGGCCGCATCTGCTCGGGCAGCTCCGGTTCGACCGGGTACCTCAACGAGTCGGCGCCGCGGTAGCTCTCGTACGGCTTGCGCTTGTACAGCTTCTTGCGGGTGAGGTCCGGCGAGACGATGTCGGTGTCGGGGTGGCGCTCGTGCCAGTCCTCCCAGCGCGCGAGGGAGACCTGGATGGGCTGCAAGGTGGCGCCGCTGCGGGGACCGGAGACCGCCTCGCCGAGCAGGGGGCACCAGAGGCTGGGGTCGTCGGTCCGGTCGTAGATCAGCGCCGCAGACTGGTACACGAGCCCGGAGAAGCCGAACTCCAGAACGTCGCCATTCACGGTGGCGTCGAAGGCGGTGACGGCGTCGGCCAGCGGGTTGTACACCACGAGCACGTCGCGGCCGCCGAGGCGGTCGTTGACCACCTCGTGCCAGTTGAGGATGGACAGGGGGTAGGCGCGGGCACGGCCGTTGATCTCGAGGCCGATGACGCGCTCGGACGGGATCAGGAACTCGCCCTTGCCGTGGCCGCCCCACGGGATCTCGGCGGCCTCCGCCGGGGTCATGGTGTCGGGTCGGGTCAGCGGCTGGATGCCGTCGCGGGGCAGGCCGGCGGTGGCCAGCAGGTGGTCGGGCATCGTGCTGGCGGACAGGTCGAAGCCGTAGGACTCCACGGTCTCGCCGTCGCCGAGCGCGCGGGAGTCCAGGCCGGAGAGGATGACCGGCAGCCGCCACATCACGACGGCGGCCATGGCCGCGAGGGTCAGGGCGATGACCCAGCCGCCCTCGCGGAAGCCGGGCAGGATGGCGGAGCGGGAGCTCACTCGGGGGGGGTCCATCCCTTCGTGGTGTAGCCGAGCTCGTCGATCGCCGCGGCCATCGCCTCGGGCTTGGTCCTGGAGGCGTCGAACACGATGTCCACCTTGCCCGTGCTGTGCGACGCCGTGGCCTCGGACACGCCGTCCATGCCCAGCAGCGTGCCGGTGATGCCCGCCTCGCAGCTGCCGCAGGTCATCCCCTCCACGTCGAAGGTGGTCTTCACCGGGGCCGTCGGGGCGGCCGGGTCGGCCGGGTCGGTTGGAGCGGTCGGGGCGGTCGGGGTGGTCTTCGAACAGCCGACCTGCGCCACGCCCAGCAACATCGTCGCGATCAGGATCGCCGCCGTCCTCCGTCGCATGCGCGCCCTCCGTTCCCGCGGAGTCTACTACGTCGCCCGAGGCCGACGCGCAATAGGGGTGGTGCGACCTGCGTTCTGCCGGATGAAACCCGGCGAATCCTTCACACGGTCCGCCGGGCGTGTTGGAATCGCGAGGCAATGGACCCCGATGGAGCCACGATGATGACCGATGCGGCGCTGATCGAGTCGTACCGCGGCGGAGACGTGCGGGCGCTGAGCCACCTGATGGATCGGCACCGGGGTTCCCTCATGGGCTTCTTCATCAACCGCGTGGGCGACGACGCCGAGGAGCTGCACCAGGAGCTGTGGACCAAGGTGGAGCGCAACCTGGACCGCTACCGCGACGACGGACGCTTCCGGGCGTTCCTGTTCGCGGCCGCGCGCCGGCTGACCATCGATCACCACCGGCGCCGATCGGCGCGGCCGAAGCTGGTGGGCGGCGACACCGTGCCGGCGGGGAGCTGCGAGCCCGACGACCTGGTGGGCTACCGCGAGCTGCTCGGCGCCGTGGAGGACGCCCTGGCGGAGATGAACCCCAACACGGCTGCGGTGGTCCGGCTGCGCCTGACCCAGCAGCTGACCTTCGCCGAGATCGCCGAGATGCGGGGGCAGCCCCTCAACACGGTGCTGTCGTACATGCACCGGGGGCTCAAACAGTTACGACGCGAGCTGGACGCTCGCGGGATCGCGAGGATGTGACATGAGCTGCGAGCACGCCAAGACCACGGTCCTGCTCCACCTCTTCGGTGAAGCGCCGTCGTGGTACGCCGGGCACCTGGCCCGGTGCGAGGAATGCCAGGAGGCGCTGGCCGAGAACGCGGTCACCGTCGGCCTGGTGGAGGGGGTGTTCCAGGACGATCAGGTGCTGACCATGGAGCAGGAGGCCGCGCCGGGGAAGGTGGTCGATCTCCCTGCGCCGGCACCCTCGGCCATGCGACGCGTGCGGCGCCCCGTGCTGTGGGCCGCTGCCGCCGCCGCCGTCCTGGCCCTCGCCTTCGGCGCGACGGTCGTGTCCGACCTGGCGGACGGCCCTGCCACGACCGAGGATCAAGTGGTGGAGGCCCTCCCCTGGGAGGACCCCATCGACCACGAGCTGGACCTGCTCGACTCCGAGCTCGACGCCCTGGCCCGCGACCTGGAGGAGCTGTAGATGCGTATCCCCCTCATCACGACCCTGGCCGCCGCGTTGCTCCTGGCGACCGCCGCGGTTGCGTCCGCAGAAGACGAGCCCGTGCTCGACGAGGACGCTGTCCTCGAAGCCCTGATGACCTTCGACCAGCCCCTGTACGAGGAGTTGACGAGGTTCCGCGCCCGCGTCGGCCCCGCCGATCCCCAGTATCAGATCCGTCTCAAGAAGGCCCGCGGCCGGGTCCGACTGGCCCTGGACCACCCCGACTGGGCCGCCGCCGACGGCAAGCTCGCCGAGGTGGAGGCCGAGGTGGATCGCCAGGTCGCCGCCTACCACGCCGCCACCACGGACGAGGAGAAGCAGGCCCTGTACGCCCAGCTCGAGCAGCTCGCCTCCGAAGCCCACGACCTGCGCGTGGACGGCTTCCGCTTCCGTATCGCCATGCTGGAGCTGCGCCTGGAGGAGATGGAGCAGACGGTCGTGGCCCGCGAGGAGAACCGCGACGCCTTCATCGAGGAATACCTGGATCGCAAGCTCGGGAAGTAGTATCTCAACCGGGTCGCCATGAACGACCCGACCCCACCGCCCGACCACTCCCCCGACGACAGCCCGAACAGCCCCTGGGACCACTACGAGTACCTGTACGAGAACCGCCCCGAGGGCGACACCTCCACCTGCCTGCGTCCCCTGGGCAAGTGCGAGATGGGGGACTGCTGCGACGTGTGCCTGCACAACCCCGAACGCAAGGGCAACGCCTGCGGGCGATCCAAGCGCTAGATCAAGGCCAGATCTCAGGTTCGATCAACGACGCGAGGCGTGCGTAGGTGCGCCCGGCGGGTCGATCCGCGCGGGTGCGGGCGAGGGTGGTGACGACCTCGGAGAGGCTGGGATCGCGGTCGACCTGCACCGTCCCGCTGACGCCGGCTGACGGATCGGGGTGCGCCATCCAAAGGGTCGCGGCCTCCCCGGCCGTCACCGAATGGGCCTGCCGGCGCAGCGTGCGTCGGATGAACGATGCGGCCTCGTACAGGCCCAGGGAACGGCACCAGCGGTACAGGGCGATCTGGACATCCTGATCCGACGGTTGGGCTCCGGGCCCCTCCCCTCCTGGCTCCACTGCGATCACGACCATGTCTCCACCCTCCCGTGTCGAAGGGTGTACTCAGCCTGACCGGACTGTGTGACAGCGCCACGTCGTTTTCGGATCGACGGTGTCACGTTTTGGCTCGCCCGCCCGTATGATCGGTGAAGGGAGGAGTGGGATGAGATACGAGGGGGTTCTGTTCGCGATCCTGTTCACGTCGGTGGGCTGTCTGGACAACCGCTGCCTGGAGCTGGGGGAGTGTCACATGCCGGACAGCAACGAGCTGCTGTACCCGCTGACCGAGGGGGCGTGGTGGCGGATGCAGGTGCAATACCACCAGGGGTTGGCCTTCGAGTGTCCCAACAAGGTCGTCTCGGTGGGTCCCGAAAGGCGCATTCCCTTGCGGCCTGACGTGGAGGCCTATCAGGTATTCAGCGTTCGCGAGGACGAGTGGGGCATCCGGTGGCAGGAGGTCCGAGAGGACAGCTCGATCGTCCGACACGTGGACGAGTGGTACCGATTGCCCTACAAGGAGTTCCCCGACGCGCGGGATCGCACGAGCATCAAGTACTACTGCCCCTACAAGGAGCGCGCCATGGACGGGGACAAGGCGTGCATCTGCGGAGACTGGGAGCGCACACACTGGCAACTCACGATCACGTTGAACTCGAATGACTGTTCGGACTGGGAGATCTGCGAGGCCATCGCCGTCGATCCGTTCACTTGCGCTCCGATCAGCGGCGTCCCGGATGTCTGTCAGGCGGAGTTCGTGGAGGTGTACGAGGAGTTCGTGGTCGAGGCCGTGGACGCGCAGGTCGAAACCGTCTGGCCGGGGGGTCCGCTGAGCGCATTGCAGGTGTATTGCCTGGAGGAGACTTCCGCCGGCGAGACCGGATGGGACGTCTACTCGTGGCACCGGGGGATCGGCAAGATCGCCAAGGACGACGGTGAAGATTGGGACACGCTCGTGGACTTCTGCCTGCCCGACGCCAACGGTGAGACCAAGGACACGTGCGCCACGCGCAAGCCGACCACGCAGCAACTCCGTCAGAAGTGTCCGTGGCCCGGCCCAGGAACGCCACTACATGCGGAACCCACCGCTGAGTGTCAGTGACACCGAGAGCCTCGTCGGATAGGTCGTCGCCCTCGTGCGCATGTCATAGTCCTCGAACGGCAGGAACCACAGCGCCGGATCCAGCGCGACGAAACCCTTGTCCCCCATGAGCCGCAGGTGCGCGCCCGGCGCCACCACCAGCCCCGCCTGGCGGAAACGGGGATCGCCCGTCCCCCGCCAGACGACGCCCGCCCCCAGGCTCGGTCCAGCGGCAAAGGTGTTCCCCCAGGCCCAGGCAACGCGCCCCAGCACATCGCCCATGAGGAAGGGCCCCTGGTCCGCCAGGGCTCCATAGCCCAGCGACGCCGCCACTCCCAGCCCCAACCGCCCCCTTCGCTTCTTCTCCGTCCAGCCCCACAAGACAACGTGCCCCAGCACCGGAACGCTGACCTCCCGCGAGGTGATCACCTCGATGCCACCCCCGAGCAGTACCGGGGGCTTGCCGCCGGACACCAGGTCCGCCAGATCCAGCCGCCCGCCGGGCCGGACGCTCACGCTCCCGGCGTACACCGTGCGGTCGTCCACGATCACGGCGACGCGGTGGAGGCCGGGGTCGAGGAGTTCCTCACCCGCGCCGCGGGCGGCCCCGTCCACGCGGAGCTGGGCACCGTCGGGCAACGCGTCGAGGCCGGTGAGGATCGCCTTCTCCGCCTCCACGCGCGCCCCGGCGTTGCCGGACAGATAGACGGCGTCGCGGCCCACCTCGGTGGTGCGCAGCCACGGCACCTGCTGGCCGCCGGTGTACTCCAGCGTGCCGTCGCGGGCGTGGTAGTGGGCCTCCACCGCGTCGACGAGGCCGTCGCCGTCGAGGTCGCCCGCGCCGGAGAGGGCCTCGAGCAGGAAGTAGGTGTACACGCCGTGGCCGAGGGCCTCGTCCTCGCGGGCCGGCTCGTCGTAGTGGGCGGCGAAGAGCCGGGCGTCGAACCGGCTCACCTCGAGCGCGGGCGGCGGGGGCGGCGGCCCGCGCAGGCTCTGTACGAAGGACCGCACGCGCTCGGACCACGCCGAACGCCCTGCTCCGGAGAAGCACGCGTCCACGATGAGCACGCGGCGCCGGGCCCGCAGCCCGGCCAGGGTGTCCTCCAGCGCGGCCAACGCCAACCCCGTCCCCACGGGATCGTCGAGCTGCGCGTCGCTGAACAGCAGGTACAGCCGCGTGCCTCCCGCGGCCTCCAGGGTGCCGTGGCCGGCGAAGTACAGCACGAACGTGTCGTCCCGCTCCAGAGACCGCGTCACGAGGCCCAGGGCGATGCGGAATTCCTCCTGCGTCACGTCACCGGGCAGCGCCACCACCACGTCGAACGCGCCGCCTTCGGGAGCCTGGAGCGCCGCAGCCATGCCCTCGGCATCGGCGGCGGCGAACTGCAGATCACTCAGCTGCACATCGGTGTACTGATCCACCCCCACCACCAGCGCCACCCGCCGCGGGGCGAACGCCTGATCCAGCGCCCGCGGTTCGGGCGCGTCTCGCACCACGCCGCGGGTCCCGGCGTGCGCCGGAGCGACTGCGTAAAAAACGAGAATCAGTGCGAGCCACCGTCGCATCACTCGACCTCCACGGGGAACTCGACGCAGGCGGGGGCCTCGCACGCGTCCGTTTCCCCGGCAGTGGCGGTGAACACGTATCGACCGGTGCGTTCCAGCCGATACCCGATCAACCCCTCCTCGCCACGCAGGTCCGTCAGCTCCGGACCGGACCGGACCTCGGTGATCGTCTGCGCCCCCTCCGGGCCGTCCACGCGCACCTGGACCTCGACGGCCTCGCTGGCGGCGACGCGGAAGTGGACGATCTCGCCCTTCGACAGCGGCACACCGCGCTCGACGCGCTGCGCGGTTCCGTCCCGTTCCACCACGAGCCTCAGATCCACCGTCACCGCGGCCACCCCTTCGTCGCCGCGCAAGGTCACCCCGCCGGGCGCGCCGGGCTCGGGCAGGGAGTACAGCACGGCGAACACGGCCACGGCGGCCACGGCGAATGCCGCGACAAGGACCGGCCAGGGGACCTGCGCGTCGTCCGGCCGCAGGGGTACGACCTCATCGGCCTCCTCCTCGTCCTCGTCGGGCCAGGCTGGCGCCTCGGCAGGAGCCGGTGGCGTCTGCAACGCGTGGAGCAGCTCGTCCACATCCCGGGGGCGGCGCTCGTCACTCATCGAGCTTCTCCCGGATTCGTTGCCGCGCGCGGCTGATGCGAGCGCGGACGGCCGGCGGTTTCCTGTCGAGCATCTCGCCTATCTCCACGGCCGTGAAGCCCTCGGCCGTGAGCAGCAAGATGCGCCGATCCGTGGGTTTCAGCGCGTGCAGCGCACGGACGACCAGGTCCTTGACCTCGGGGGGCTCTCCAGCCACCGCAGGCAGCTCGAAGACCTCCAGATCGGGCCTCGCCGAGTCCCGGCCGGCGTTTGCGGCCAGCGTGTACAGCCACGGTCGGAACGTCCTGGTTGTGTCGAAGCGATGACGCCATCGATAGACCCTCAACCACGCCTCCTGGTGCGCCTCCTCGGCCTGCTGACGCGCACCGGTGCGGCGGATGAGGAACGCGAAGACGCGGTCCTTCCAGCGCGCGTACAGCTCCTCGTATGCCGCGCGGTCCCCTTGCTGGACGCACGACATGAGCTGTTCGTCGGATCGCTCGTGCTGATCCCTCATGCCCCTCTCGCGCGATCCTACACTCTCGAAGGGCCGTACTGCGGATCGAAGCGTTTTGTGACGAAGACCGCGAAGAATGAGCGTGGGCGGACGATCAGGGCGCCTCGAACGACTCCCTGCCCTCGGTGATCGGCCCCACCTGGCCGGTGGCCACGTCCACCACCCACACCGACTCGTGGAGGTCGAAGACGACGTACTCGCAGGTGTCGGTGAAGTAGTACGTGGAGACGGTGGGCATGTGGTCGTGGAATCCGCGCTCGCGGCCGCTGATGGAGATCAGCGTGCGCTCCTCGCCGCTGGCGGAGACCAGGGTGAGCCCCTCGTCGGCGCCGAAGCCGATCTCCTGGAGCTGGTCGCCCGTGGTGGGGCAGTACGTGGGACGGTCGAAGGCGGGGGAGACGCGCAGGTTGGTGGGGGCGGCGCCGTAGCTGCGCTGGCCGGTGTCCACGGTGACCAGCTGATCGGGGGTGTCCATCATGTCGAGGAACACCCGGCGACCGTCGGGGGTCCAGCGCAGGTTCACCACCATGTCGTCCACGGTCTTGCCGATCGAGGTCACGGCCGCGGTCTCGACGTCCACGAGGAACAGCTCATCGTCGTCCACCCACTTGTGCTGGGGGCGGGAGAAGTCGGCGTGGCGGACCGCGGCGACGGTGGTGCCGTCCGGGGAGAACTCGGCGTCGCCCACGCGGCCGGCGAGCTGGGGGATGTCGCGGATGTCGGAGCCGTCCCCGCGGGCGATGTAGAGGTTGGTGTCCGGATCGCCCAGCAGCAACCAGCTGCCGTCGTCGGAGATGTCGAGGATGTGGTAGGGGCGAGGGACGAGGATCTGCAGGTTCGCGCCGTCGAGGCCGACGCGGCACAGGCCGTCGGCGCCGTACTGCCCGCACGACAGCAGGATCTCGACGTCGGCGGGTGCGAAGGAGGAGTCTGCCCCGGCGTCCGCGAGCACCCCCTGGGAACCGCGCGCGCAGCAGCCGGACGCGAGGAGTCCGACCGAGATCACGGCCGCGGCAGCAGCGAGGGTTCCCGCTTCACTCCTCCACATCGCCAGCCTCCTCTCCTCCGGGTGTCTGTTCCAACACGCGAAGGGTGGGCTGGCAGTCCGTCGGATGGTCGAGGCAGCCACCTCCGATCAGGCGATCGGCCAGCTGCTCGGCATACCAGCGGTACACGCGCGCTCCGGGGTGGGGGTCGATGCCCTCCTCGCCGAAGGGCTGGTCCACGGCGCTCAGGTCCACCGTGGGCAGGCCGAGATCGCGCAGTCCGGTGGCGCCGTAGCCCGCCGGCGGGATGAACACCACGACCGAGGCCCGCCCCTGCACGACACGGGCGAGCCCCTCCACGGCCACGACACCGCGCGCGTCCTCGGCCTCGCCGAGGTCGCCGCCCCAGCTCGCGTCCTCCCGCGACCGCTGGTGATGGTTGAGCCCGGCGACACCGGCGCGCCACAGGGCGCAATGGCGGAAGGCCTTCCAGGGCAGGCCGGTGCCGGGCTGCGGTGCGTGCCGCAGGTTCTCGGCCCAGATCCCGGGGCTGAGCTCCAGCAGACGCCCCAGGTCCTCGTTCATCAGGCGATAGCGACGGCCCATGTTGTGGGCCTGCAGGAGGATCAGGTCGGGAGCGGCGCTGTCGAGCAGGTCCAGCGCGACGAGGACCTTCTGGCGGTTCATGTAGCCCGCCACGCCGCAGTTCCACACCTCCACGGGGCGGTCCACGCGCTCGCGCAGGACCTGCTGGAGCTGGGTGGGCCAGGTCTCGTGGTTGCTCACCGCCGCGCCGTAGGTGTTCGAGCCGCCCAGGCAGACGATGCGCAACGTACCCGGGGGCCTGGTCAGCACCCTGGGCTCGTCTCTGAAGCCCAGGGAGTTGGTGCGGAACGCGCGGGGTTCGGGCGCGTACTCGGAGCACGGGCTCAGCTCGGTGTCCACGTCCGGCGCGAGCGCGTACAGCAGCTCGGGGCGTTCGGACTGCCGGTGGACGGAGGGATCGGCGGACTGCAGACCGATCAGCGGGTCGATCAGCCAGACGTCGATGCGCGCGATCCGCACGACGACCTCGCCCAGCACGGCCGCCACGACGATCCCCAGCGCCAGGGCGAGCAGCGGTCGTGTGAAACGACGGAGCCGGTTCGATCTCACGGGAAAGCTCGGGGCTTGCTCGGCACGCCCAGGTGCACCTCGTAGGTGTACTCCGGCAGGATGTCGGTGACGTACAGGGCGTAGGCGTCCCAGCCGCCGATGCCGGAGCCCCACTGCATGTTGGGGATCCAGGTGGAGTCGGCGCCGAGGTCGGCGATGGGATCCCAGCTGAGCCCGTCGGGGGTGATGCGGTACACGGTGGTGGAGCCGTAGTCGCACACGTAGACGTTGCCGCAGGCGTCCACGCCCATGCCGTCGTACATGCCCGTGCCCACCACGCCGGCGAAGGGGTAGACGTCGAGGGGGTTGCCGTCGGGGTCCACCTCGATGGCGTGGATCCACCCGTCGTTCCAGTCGGCCACGTACAGCAGGTCGTAGGTGGGGTTGAAGCTCAGGCCGTTGGGTCGCCCCAGCTCCTCGGTGAGGATGATCCACTCGCCCGTATCCGCGTCGATGCGGCGCACGCGCCCCGCCGCCTGCTCGGCCACGTAGGCGAAGCCGTCCAGGTCCACCTCCAGCCCGTCGGGTTCGCTGAGGCCCGACAGCACGTTGATCCGGTCCAGGGTGACGTGGTCCACGCGCACCAGGCTGCCCGTGCTCTGGTCGTTGTAGAGCACGTCGCCGGTGGGGTGCATTCGCAACCCGGTGATGTCCGCGGCCATGCCCGGCACCCACAGCTGCCCCGTCCCGCCGTAGGGCGAGCGGAACAGGCTGCCGTTCTCGGCGCCGATCAGATACCCCTGGTCGTCGAACGCGAAGTCCTCGCTGGCCGTGGGGCCCACCAGCACGTCGTAGGGTTGCGGCCCCTGGGGCAGGTTCTCGCAGTCGTAGGTGTCGTCGTCGTCGCCGGCGGTGGTGTCGTCGTCGTCGTCGGCGGCGTCGGCGTCGGCGTCGGCGTCGGTGCCGGTGGTGTCGTCGTCGTCGTCACCCGGCGCGGTGTCGTCGTCCACGGTCATGGACCCGGTGCACCCCCACAGCAGCACCAGGAACGCGCAGAGTGCGGCGCCGACGAATCGCGTCATCGCTCAGGCCCTGCGTCGGATCAGCACCGCAGCCATCGCCGCGAGTAGCGCCACCGCCCCCGCGGTCGAGTCCGCGCCTGCCGCGTGGCACTCACACCCGTCCCCCTCGCCCTCGGCCGAGTCGTCGTCGCCGGGGTCGTCGTCATCGTCGTCGTCGTCGTCGTCGCCCGGCGTGTCCACGCCATCGCAGTCCTCGTCCACGCCGTTGCCCGGCACCTCGGGCGCGCCCGGGTAGGCGTTGGCGTTGCCGTCGTCGCAGTCGTCCCCGCCGCAACCGAGGTAGCCGTCCAGGTCCCAGTCGATGTCCTCGTCCACCTCTTCGTCGCAGTCGTTGTCCTTGTCGTCGCACTCCTCGGTCAGGCTGGGCGAACGCTCGGGATCCGTATCGTCGCAGTCGCCGGCGCACAGGGACCAGCCGTCGCCGTCCATGTCCTCGTCGATGGAGCCGTCACAGTTGTCGTCGATGCCGTTGCAGTCCTCCATGGCGCCGGGGTAGGTGGTCTCCGCCTCGTCGTCGCAGTCGCCGCCGCACTCGGAGATGCCGTCGCCGTCGCTGTCCACCTCGGTCTCCTCGAGGTCGCCGCGGCAGTCGCTGTCGATGCCGTCGTCGCAGATGTCCTCGGCGCCCGGGTAGACGGCCGCGTCCGTGTCGTCGCAGTCGTGGCACTCCTCGAAGCCGTCACCGTCGGCGTCGGCCGATCCCTCCAGGCAGGTGCCGAAGCGGATGGCCGAGAGGTCGGTCAGCGACTGGGTGTTGCAGCTGTACTCCAGATACCAGTCCATGCTGCCCTGGATGCCGGCGGTGGCCTGGCCGCCGTAGTTGTACGGGTTGTACGGCGAGCTGACGTCCTGGTAGTGGATCTCGATCTCGTTGGTGGTCTCGTACAGGACGATCTGGAAGTCGGCGTTGCCCGCGCCGCTGATGTTGTAGATGTTGGTCCACTCGGCCACGAAGATCCGGTACGGCGCCGTGCCGGTCGTGAGGTAGCGGATCTCCCCCTGGATGGCCGGATAGAGGTCGTCCCAGTACGCCGCCACCATCGTCTGCGGGGCCCCGTCGAACGGCAGGCAGGTGTTGCTGTCCTGCAGGGCGTCGCCGCTGAACGACAGCGCACCGTTGGCCTGGATCCCCACCTGTTCGTACCGCTCGCCGTAGAACCAGAAGTCGAAGTACAGGTCCACCATGGCGACCTCGTCGTCGCTGAGGACGACCTCGAACCCCATCACGGACAGGTCTTCCCACGCGTACACGGGCCCGTCGAGCTCGGCGCTGTCGATGAAGCTATAGCCATACGCGTCCGGGCCGCCGGTCAGGGCGGCCGCCGGCAGCGAGACGAGGGCAGCTGCGAACAACGCGAACGTGCAACGAATCGTGGTTCCCATGGGTCCTCCCGGGCGGTCCACGAATGATACACCAATGGTCCCTGGCCGAGAGAGGGGGGAAGAAAGGGGACGTTCGCAAAAAAAAAAAAAAAAAAGCCGCGGCGGCCCCGATGTTTGTGTTTATGGGCAGGG
>CAZLEO010000088.1:20844-31732 GCA_964558555.1 uncultured Rickettsiales bacterium
CCCCCGGGCGCCCCCCCAACAAACCCACCCCGGCCCGCCGGCGGCCTTTTTTTTTTTTTTTGGGCCCAACGGCCCTTTTCCCTAGGGCGGGGAGCACTGGCCGTGGTCCCACTCGTACGCGGGATCGTCGCAGCCCCAGCAGGCGAAGGAGCCGTCGGCGAGGACGCCGCAGGAGTGGTAGCTGCCGGCGGAGACCTGGCGGTAGGTGCCGGCGGGGGGTGAGCTCTGGCCGGCGTCGTCGTCGCCCCAGCACGTCACGGTGCCGTCGGCGGCGGCGCCGCAGAGGTGGAAGTCGCCGGCCTCGAACTGGTCGAAGGGGCCATCGGCGCCGCCGGCGCCCACACCCCAGCACTCCACGCTGCCGTCGACGGCGAGGCCGCACGAGAGGGTGCCGCCGACGGATATCGCGCTGAAGGGGCCCGGACTGGACTCGCAGCTGCCGCCCATGTCGGTACCCCAGCAGGTCACGGAGCCGTCGGTCGCGAGGCCGCAGGAGTGGTAGGTGCCCGCCGCCACCTGCGTGTACGCGCCGGCCGGGGCGCTGGCCTGCCCCTGGGAGTCGTCGCCCCAGCAGGAGATGGCGCCGTCGGCGGCGACGGCGCAGGCGTGGAACTGGCCGACGTCGACCTGGCGGAACGTGCCGGTGGGGGGCGCGGTGAGGCCCTGGTCGTCGGAGCCCCAGCAGCCGATCAGACCCTGAGCGGAGATGCCGCAGGTGCCGACGCCGCCGGCGCTGACCTGGAGGAAGGCGCCGCCCGGGGCGCTGGTCTCCCCGGCGAGGTTCGATCCCCAGCAGGTGACGGCGTGATCGGCGCCGACCGCGCAGGTGTGGAACGCGCCGCCGCTGATCTGGGGCAGATCCGGCAGGTCGTCGTCGTCGCCCGTGGCGTCGTCGTCGTCCACTGCGTCGTCGTCGTCCGCCACGTCGTCGTCGTCCGCGGGATGGGCCGAGTCGTCGTCACCCCCCTCGTACGGCGTACCGGAGCACGCCGGGAGCATCCAGAAGACGACGGCCAGCGCGAGGCCGGACAGGGCGATGGACGGTTGCATGGCGGGGCCCTCCACGGGTCATTGTACCGATCCGCCCGCAGCCACTTCACTCGGATACGAAAGGTACTTGACCATATATTTCGTATGCGTATATTCTCGACGCGTAACGAACGGAGCCACCATGGACAACGAGATCGCGGACTGCCCGTACTACCTGCTCACGCGAGCCTCGCTCGCCACGACCGGCGTGCTGCGCAGGCACCTGGGTGAGGCGGGGTACGGCCAGGTCCGACCCGCGTACATCGGCGTGCTGATGTGCCTGTGGAGCGAGGACGGGCGCCAGGCCGGACAGCTGGGACGATGCGCCGGGCTGGAGCCGTCCACCATGACCGGGCTACTGGACCGGATGGCGCGGGACGGGCTGCTCGAGCGGCGGCCGGACCCGGACGACCGGCGGGCCCAGCGGATCTTCCTCACCGACCAGGGCCGGGCGGCCGAGGAGCCGGTGACCGAGGTGGTGGAGTCGATGCTGGCCCAGATGATGGACGGCCTCGACGAGGACGACGTGGACGTGTTCAAGCAGATCCTGCGCCAGGTGCTGGCCAACGCGTCGAGGGGGTGATCATGGAACACATCGGCTACTGCTGCTCGTACACGCCGCTGCCCGTGCTGCGGTCCGCGGGGTTCGTCCCGTACCGGGTCCTCCCCGACGGCGAGGCGCCGGACCAGGCCGGGACGCTGCTGCACGACAACCTGTGCCCCGAGGTCAAGGGGATCCTCGACCGCAAGCTCGCCGGCGACCTGCCGCCGCTGGCCGCGATGGTGTTCGTCAACAGCTGCGACGCCATGCGGCGGCTGTACAACGCGTGGGTGGAGCTGGACGGGCCGGACCGGGCGTTCCTGCTGGACCTGCCCACCAGCCCCGACGACCGGGCCACGGTCTACCTGGAGGGCCAGCTGGAGAGCCTGTCGCAGCGCCTGCACGCCCTCGGAGGTGATGGGGCGATGGACCTCGAGGACGCCATCGCCCTCTACGACCGGCTGTTCGCCCTGATCGAACGCGCCGGCGAACGCGCCGCCGAGGGCTGGTGGACGCGGTCGATGCTGCAGGGGTGGGTCAACCGGGTCGTGAGCGATCCGCCCGAGCAGGCCGTCGAGGCGCTCGACCGCGCGCTGGCCGGATCCACGGCCCCTGCGCACGAGGCCGCCGGTGTCCCGCTGCTGCTGTTCGGCAACGTGCTGCACGACCCGGCGGCGGCCGATCTGATCGAATCGTGCGGTGCTCGCGTGGTGGCGGACGATCTGTGCACCGGATCGCGGCAGCTGACGTCGGTCGGCCAGGGTGACGAGCCCGCGCTGCGACGACTGGCGCGCGCCCTGCTGGAGCGGCCCATCTGCGCCCGCACGCTGTTGCCGGGCGATCGCGAGGCCCTCGCCTCGCAGGTCCTGCGGACGGCGCGGGGGGCGGGGGTCCGCGGCGCGGTGGCGCACGTGCTCAAGTTCTGCGACCCGTACCTGCTGCGCCTGCCGGACATCCGCGCGGCATTCCGCGAGGCCGGCATGCCCCTGCTGGTCCTGGAGGGGGACTGCACGCTGCGCTCGCTGGGTCAGCAGCGCACGCGCATCGAGGCGTTCGTCGAGATGCTGGAGGAAGCATGATCCTGGAGTACTTCGAGGGTGTGGTCGCCGGCGTGGAGGAGAAGCTCGCGTCCGGTCCCCAGGCCACGGTGGCACGCAAGATGCTCACGCTGGAGCTGGCGAGGCTGGGCGTGCGCCTGTTCGACGGCAAGCACAAGGTGGCGTGGTGCGGCATCGCCACGCCCTACGACATGCTCGCGGCCATGGACGTGACGCCGTGCTTCGTGGAGTTCGTGGGCGCGTCCCTGTCGTCCACGGGCATGGCCGGGCCGATGATCGAGGCGGCGGAGCAGGCCGGCTACTCCACCGACAGCTGCGCGTACCACCGCTCGGTCACCGCCGCGGACATGGCCGGGCTGATGCCCGATCCCGACTTCCTCGTGGGCACGTCGTGCCCCTGCTCGGGGGGGCTGGCGGTGGTCGAGGGGCTGGCAAGACGACACGACAGCGACCTGTTCGTGATCCACGTGCCGCCGGACGAGTCGGAGGCCTCGGTGGCCTACCTGGCCGACCAGTATCGGGAGATGGGGCGGTTCGCAGCCGACAAGCTGGGCAAACCCCTGGATCCAGACCGACTACGGCACGCCCTCGAGCTGAGCAACCGCACGTCCGAGCTGATGCGTGAGATCTTCCGCCTCGCCGGGGCGATCCCCTCCCCCGCCCGGCGACGCGACATGGTCAGCGTGGGCATCACCTTGCCGCTGCTGTTCGGCACCGAGGCGGCCGTGGAGGTGGCGCAGGCCTACTGCGACGAGCTGTCCGCGACCCTGCGCGGGCGGGCCGACGAACCCCGCGAGGGGGTCCGGTTGCTGTGGCTGCAGAACCGCATCCAGTTCC
The DNA here is from genome assembly GCA_964558555.1 of uncultured Rickettsiales bacterium. GTDB lineage: Bacteria > Myxococcota_A > UBA796 > UBA9615 > CAYRNR01 > CAYRNR01. The sequence goes on from CAZLEO010000088.1 coordinate 24,310, forward strand.
GCAACCCGCTGGAGGACATCCTCGCCGACGAGTTCGGCGCCCACGTGGTGGCGGACGAGCTCAACGACGTGTGGTGGGAACCCATCGACCTGGAACACCCCTACACGTCCATGGCGCGGCGGACCCTGTCGTCGCCGCTGATGCTGGCGGCCCAGCGCCGCGTGGAGCACGTGGCGGACATGGTGCGCCGCCACCAGATCGACGGCGTGATCAACCCCTGCCACTGGGGCTGCCGCCAGGGAACCGGCACGCGGGGCTTGATCCAGCAAGGGCTTCAGGCGCACGGTGTCCCCGTGCTGAACCTGGAAGTGGACTGCGTGGACGACCGCAACTTCTCCGAGGGCCAGCTGCGCACGCGGCTCGAGGCCTTCGTCGAGATGATCGACACGCGGCGATCCGCCTGAGAGGACGACCGATGCACTACATGGGAATCGACATCGGCAGCCTGTCCTGTGACGCCGTTCTGGTGGACGAGGCGGGCGAGATCGCGGCGTGGACCGTGGTGCCCACGGGGGCGCGCACGGTCGTGGCGGTCGAGCGGGCGCAGGCCGAGGTCCTGGACAGGGCCGGCCTCACCGCGTCCGACGTGGCGGCCATGGTGGCCACCGGCTACGGCCGTAACCGCGTCGAGGGCAAGCTCAAGGCGGTCACCGAGATCACCTGCCACGCCCGCGGCATGCGCCACCTCGTACCCGACGCCCGCGTCATGGTCGACATCGGCGGCCAGGACTCCAAGGCCATCCGCCTCGACGACCGCGGCGGCGTGGCCGACTTCGCCATGAACGACAAGTGCGCCGCCGGCACGGGCCGCTTCCTCGAGGCCATGGCCCGGGCCCTGGAGGTGGACGTGGACGAGTTCGGCGAGCTCGACCGCGGCGCCACCAAGGACCTGACCCTGAGCAGCATGTGCACCGTGTTCGCCGAGTCCGAGGTGGTGTCGCTCATCGCCGAGGGCGCCGTGGAGTCCGAGATCGTCCGCGGCCTGCACCGCGCCATCGCCGCACGCACGCGGTCCCTCGTGAAGAGGGTGGCACCTCGACTCGACGGGGTTCAGGTCGCCATGTCCGGGGGGGTCGCGCGCAACGCAGGGGTGGTGCGGGCGCTCAGTGAGGCCCTCGGTTGTCCCGTGCAGGTACCGCCGGAGCCGGACACGGTGGGGGCCGTTGGGGCGGCGCTCATCGCCAGGGACAAGGCCAGGTAGTCTTCACAGCGTCCCGATGAACTCCTCGGTCGCGACGAACTGCTCGTTCATGCCCATGGCGGCGGTGTCGAGGATGAACTCGTCCTCCATCTCGTCGATGGTCATCTCGACCCACATCGTCTGGTACCGCACCCCGCCGGCGTCGCCGGGGAAGAACATGTCCATGGTGAAGCTCTGGTTGAGCTGGATGGAGCCGCCGTCGGTCTCGTACTCCCGCTCGATCCAGGCCCTCGCGAGGAGGGCCCATTGTCCGGAGCCCACCTCGCCCACCTCCACCCAGCGGTAGTTCTTGGGCATGTCGTACAGCAGGGTCAGCAGCAGGTAGTCCTTGAGGATCTGGTTGTGGGTGTCCAGGGCGAGGCAGCCGTGGCCCGGGAAGCAGCTGGGGTCCGCGGGATCGACGAACGTGCGTTCGTACAGATCGGGCGCGCCGGGCTCCATGGGGCGCTGGTCGGTGAGGATGACCCCCTCGGCGTTCTTCTCCGGGGTGAACGCGGTGGCCGCCACCAGCGCCACGGTCAGCACGTCGTCGAGGTCGCGGTCGGGGTGATCGATGCCTGCGACGTCCTCCTCGGTCAGCGGTTCGGGGGAGTAGCAGCGCTCCTGGTACTCCGCGTCGAGATCGAACCCGGCGAGGAGTCCGGAGAGCTGCGCCATGGCCGGCTCGAGGATCCCCTCCTCGGTGGTCTCGAAGTTGCGGTACAGGTAGGCGTTGACGCCGTGGATCTCCTCGATCTCTTCGGGGGGGTCCGGCGGAACGAAGAACTCCTCTTCACACCCGGTCGCGATCACCGTGGCGGCGGCCAATCCCAGCGCGGCAACGGGGTGGAGCGATCTCAAAACGTCCCGATGTGGGCCTCCGTGTACTCGAACATCTCGTTCATGCCCATGATCGTCGTGTCGAGGATCACCTCGTCGCTCAGCCCCTCGAGGATCATCTCGAACCACAGGGTCATGTAGCGGGCGCCGCCCCCGTCGCGGGGATAGAACAGGTCGATGTTGTAGCTCTGGTTCAGGGCGATGGCGCCGCCGTCGGTCTCCCACTCCTGTTCGATCCACGCCCGCGCGAGGATCGCCCACTCCCCTGATCCGGTCTCCCCCACCTCCACCCAGCGGTAGGTCTTGGGCATGTCGTAGGGCAGGGTCATGATCAGGTAGTCCTTGATGATGTCGTTCATCACCTCGAGCCGCATGCAGTCACGTCCCGGGAAGCAGCTGGGATCCGTGGGGTCGAGGAACTCGCGCGTGTAGTGGTCCGGGGACGCGGGCTCCATGGGCCGCTGGTCCTCGAGGAGGATCCCCTGGGTGTGATCGGCCGGCGGGAAGTCACTGCGCATCACCAGCGCCACGGACAGCAGGTCGTCGAGATCCCGATCCGGGTGCTCGAACCCCACGATGTCCTCCTCGGCGAGCAGCTCTGGGGTGAAGCAGCGCTCCTGGTACTCCGCGTCCAGGTCGAACTCCTCGAGCAGCTCGATGAGCTGGGCCAGGGCCGGCTCCAGGACGTCGTCGTCCTCGGTGTCGAAGTTGCGCAGCAGGTAGGCGTTGACGTCGTGGATCTCCTCGATCTCGTCGGGCGCCTCGGGGGGGACGAACAGATCCTCCTCGCAGGCGCCGCAGACCACGATCAGGCCCACCAGGGCGAAGACGACCACGGCGGTCCGTCCGGCTTCACGTCTCGACGGCATCGGGGCTCCCTCCAGCTCCTCCCAGCCAATCAACGAGCGCCGTTCAGGTCAAGGGGTCCGCGCGTCAGGCCTTGCATCGGGCCGGCGCAGGCCCCAGTCTTCCGCAACGGATCAACCGGGAGGATTCATGTCGACCATCGCGGTCATCGGCGGCGCAGGCAGGATGGGCGTCGCCCTCATCGACGGGCTCGTCGCGGCAGGAGAGTGCAGGTCCGAAGACGTCATCGCCACGGCCCGCCACCAGCGGTCCCTCGACCGGCTCGGGGACCGCGGCGTGCGGCGCACCAGGGACAACCTCGAGGCCGTGGACGGCGCCGATGTGGTGATCCTGGCCGTGCACCCCATCGACATGGACGAGGTGCTGGCCCAGCTCGCCCCGGCCATCGGTGCGGATGCCCTGGTGATCTCCATCGTCACCGGCGCGACCCTGGACCAGATGGAGAACGCCCTGGGGCGGGACCTCCCCGTGGTCCGCGCCACCCCCAACATCGCCGCCGTGGTCGGGTCCTCCATGACCGCCGTGTGTGGCGGCGCCCACGCCACCCGCGAACACCTGGACGTCGCAGCTCGGCTGATGTCCACCGTCGGCCGAGTCGAGCGCCTCGACGAGCGCCACATGAACTCCTGTACGGGCCTCGCAGGCTGCGGGCCCGCCTTCGCCTTCAAGATGATCGAGGCCCTCGCCGAGGGCGGCGTGAAGATGGGGCTCCCCCGCACCGCGTCGCGCACCATGGCCGCCCAGGTGCTCCGCGGCGCCGCCGATCTGGTCCTGGAGACAGGCCGTCACCCCGCCGCGTTGAAGGACGAGGTCACGACGCCGGGGGGCTGCACCATCGACGGGATCACGAAGCTCGAGGAGCGCGGCCTCCCCATCGCCCTGATCGAGGCGGTGGAGGTCTCCACCATCAAGGCAGGGTCGCTCGGGGACGACTAGATATCGCAGGCCTTGACGGTCTTGCGCTTGTTGGCCTTGGCCCGCGTGATGGCCACCTTGACTGCGTGGGTCACCCGGTGGCCCAGCTCCTCCCACATCTCGGCAGAGGCGTTCATGTCCGCCTCCTTGAGCAGGGTCCTGACCTTGGACTTCACCACGAACTCGGCCGGGTTGATCTTGTCGTTGTCGGACATGGAATTCTCCTCGCGCTAGAAGCGCATGCCTGTCATCAGGTTGATCTGGGTCAGGGTCCCGCCCGCGTCGGACCCCAGGGCGGCCGAGTGCTGCAGGAACTTGTAGACGTCCACCTCGATGTCGATGAACAGCTCGGCCCGCTCGGCGTCCTGGAAGCGGAACGCCACGCCACCTCCGAAGCGCCCGCCGATGCCGAAGCCGTTGCCCTTGTCCGGATCGAAGAGGATGGCGTCCTTGAGGCAGAACTTGCCGTAGAAGCCGGGGCGCACCTTGTTGTCGGCCAGGGGGATGGCCACGCGGATGCCGAACAGTCCACCCTCGATGAGGAAGTAGCTGCCGTTGATCGCCAGGGTGGTGTCCATGGGCACGTACAGCACGTCCTGGATCAGCGTGAAGTCGTGGACCATGCCGAAGGCGAACAGGTTGATGGGGGCCATCGGGCCCGCCTGGAACTTGCCGCCGACGCGGAAGCCGAAGGCGTGCGCGGCCGGGGCGATCCCCAGCAGGGCGACGAGCAGGGCCGCGGCGGTGGCCGCGCGGACGAATCGATGCCGACGAGTGGCTGTCACGTGGCTACTCATCCCTTCCAGAACCGTTCGGGGGACTGCTCGCTGAAGATGCCGCTGTAGGCCCCCTGCCCCTCGGTGCGCTGGAACACGAACTGGCACACGGCGATGCCGGGGATGATCTCCAGGTCCAGGTGGCCGAAGTTGCTCATCTCCAGCACCTGGTGGTTGGAGATGCCTGGCTGCATGAAGCTCGCCGAGATGTGCACCAGCAGGCCGATGCGGGCGAACCGGCTGCGGCCCTCGAGCCAGCCACAGATGTCGTCGGCCAGGGTGATCTTCTCGCGCGTGATGCCCAGCAGGGTCTCGCCGGGGCGCATCTTCAGGGTCTGGCCGTCGGGCACCCAGATCCCCTTGGTGTACTCCTTGTAGTCCAGATCGCCGCGCACCTGCACGTCCGTGGGCATGCGCACGAACACGCGAAACGCGTTGCTCAGGTGCAGGTCGATGGACGCGGGGCCGACCATCGACTCGTCGTACGGGTCGACCTGGATCTGCCCCTTCCCGATCTCCGAGATGATCTCCGTCCGCGCCAGGATGCTCATGAACCCTCCGCGCAAGAAAGATAGCCCGATTACCCGTCCACGGGAACCAATCCCGATCCGCGCTGTCTATCCCCCTCGAGCGGCACACGATTCACCCGCCGCCCCCAGGAGGTCGTCACCATGAAGCCCGCCACCCTGCTGAGGCTCGCCGCCATCGTCGCCATCCCCGTCCTGACCCTCACCTTCGGGCTGGGCGCCAAGAAGCAGGCCGCCGTCCGCGTGACCATGGACGACGGCCAGGTCCTGTACGGCGACGCGCGGACCGCCCGCGTCTCCCTCCACAGCACCCTGGGTGAGCTGAAGATCCCCCTGGGCGACATCGGCGAGATCCTCCCCGTCGAGGGCGATCAGATGGAGGACTCCGAGGACCACGTCCGCATCTGGCTGCGCGACGGCTCCGAGCTCGTGGGGCAGTGGAGCGAGCCCGAGCTCGCCATGACCATCGACGTGGGCAAGGAGTCGGTCCGCATCGACGTGCCCACCGACGATCTGGGCCGCCTGCAGACCCAGGGCGGCGAGGTCTGGCCCCGCGGCGCCGTCTACCGCGTCCGCACCGTCCACGGCGACGACTTCCTCGTGGACGCCAAGGACTCCCGCTTCACCATGGTCAACCAGCTCGGCACCTTCTCCCCGTCGCTGGCCGACTGCGTCACCATCCGCCCCGTGGACGATCCCGAGGGCGACTGGCGCATCGAGCTCGCCACCGGCACCGTGCTCATCGGCGAGCTCGACGGCAGTCAGTTCACGCTGGCCATGCCCATGGGCCCCGAGTCCGTGACCCTGCCGCTGGCGTCGTTCGTGTCCATGGAGCAGCAGTCCTGGGGCACCGCCACGGTCCAGCGCTCCGACTCCGGCCGCACCCGCCGCGGCGTGGGCGCCCGCAAGGCCAGCAGCGCCAGCTACGAGGCCTGGGACAGCACCGAGGCCGTGGCCGCGCCCCAGGCGGCGATCACCTACGACGACGAGGGGATCATCGAGGCCGTGGAGGACGACAGCCCCAACGGCTGGTTCCGCCGCCACGGGCTGGAGCAGGCGAAGCAGTCGGCGAACTGAGCCCCCTCAAGATCCCGTCCTGGGCAGCTCCCCCTCCGCGCGCACCTCGAGCATCCTCTCCAGCACGTCGATCCAGATCTCCAGTGGCACGCGAGTGTCCGCCACCGCGGTCTTGCGCAGCTGGACGACGACCACGTTCTCGCCCGGGACCAGGGTCGTGTCGATGAAGGCCAGCTCGTGGCCCACGGACCACGCCACGAAGGTGAGCTTCTGGCCCGGCGCGAACTCGACCCTGTGGCCCTGGGCCGTCTTGCCGAATCCATGGAAAGGTGGAGACGGGCCCTTGGTGTCGAGGACCGTCTCGTAGTCGTCGCGGTGGCCGTCCACCCAGACGTAGGCGGACAGGGGGACCACCGAGCCCATCTGCACGGCGTCGATGACGACCCAGGCCGCCTCGGGCGCGACGGCCGGGGGTGGTGTCGGGCCGCGGTGCAGGCATCCCGCAGGGAGGAGTAGCGCGATCAGGAGCCATCCGAGGGCGCGGGAGGGGACGAACATCCGCATCAGGATAGCACCGAGTGGAGCGGGCTCCGAACAGCGACTTTTTCATGCGCAGGCGCCGTTGTGTAGAATCCGCGCGGGGTCGTGGAGGTACGGACATGTCGATCACGTCACGCCATCTGGTGGCGATTCTCGCAGTGGTTCTCGGCGGGCTGGGCTGTACCGACATCTCCGTCACCGAGGCCGACCACGACTCGGACGGCTACACCGAAGACGAGGGTGACTGCAACGACCAGGACGGCGAGGTCCATCCGGGCGCGCGGGAGGTCTGCGACGCGATCGACAACGACTGTGACGGCGAGATCGACGAAGGATTCGACGTGGACGGCGATACGTTCACCCTCTGTGGTCCGGACGGCGAGACGGGCACCATCGACGACGACTGCGTCGACACGGACGCGGACATCAACCCCCTGGCCGACGAGATCCCGTGCGACGGCATCGACAACGACTGCTCGTAGCTGACTGCCGACGAGCCGGACGGCGACGGCGATGGCTACACGGCCTGTGAGGACTGCGACGACGAGGAGGCCGACCTCAACCTCGACGACGCCGACGCGGACGGCCACACCACCTGCGATGGGGATTGCGACGACGGCGACGCGGCGGTCTACCCGGACGCGGACGACGTGTGTGACGAGGTGGAGGACAACGACTGCGACGGCGTCACCGATCCGATGGAGTCGGACGAGGATCAGGATGGCGTATCCACCTGTGACGGCGACTGCGACGACGACGAC
>CAZLEO010000089.1:0-31713 GCA_964558555.1 uncultured Rickettsiales bacterium
TTGGCACTTCGCTCGGCACTTCGCTCGGGTCTGTGAATCGGTTGGCACTTCGCTCGGGTGAATCGGTTGGCACTTCGCTCGGGGCCGGTGGAGTCGGGGTGCGGTTCTGACCCGCGCTGTCAGACCGGCGCCACCGCCGCGTGCACGGATACGCCCGTGTACGCACGCTCACGTCGTGCGACGGTGGTGTCCATGGGGACGCGCCGAAGAGTAGCCGAGGTTCTCGGCTTCCTGCTCCTGCTGACGCTCTCGCTGGGCACGACGTGCGCTCGCGCCAGTGAGATCCGCACGTTCAACGCGGCGAAGTGGGGCATGAACTTCAACGACCATTTCTGCACGTGCGTCCCGCCGGCGCTGGCGTTCAGCTGGACGGTCGGCGGTGGCTGGTACGACGACAGGCACTACCTGCTGATCACGTTCGAGAACCAGATCTTCGGCCCCACGCAGTGCTATGCCGACGGCGGCTGCTACTTCGGGTACGTCGTCTTCGAATCCGGAATCCAGGGCGGCCTTCGCCGGTCCGTCGGGCATGGCGCCATCACCCTCGCACCAACGTTCAAGGCGGGGAACTTCATGTGGTTGCGCATTCCGCACATCACGATCGCCGCCGGGATCGCCTTGGGCATCTCCGACCAGGACGTCGGGCGCGGTTTCCAGTTCGTCTTCGAACCCAAGATCAGGGTGCTCGGAGAACCCGGCGATGAGTCTGTCGTGCTGGAGCTGTCGTTCTACTGGGGGACCGTGGAGTGGGAGTAGTCGTCCGCGAGGGGCACAAGAGGCCTCGGCCTACCCCCCGAACAGCCCCCTGATCCACGCCACCCCCGGCTCCACGAACGTCTTGACCAGGTGGTCGAGCAACATCTTGGGCAGGTGCATGAACTCGACGAGGCCGTGGGCGGTGATGGTCTGCGGATCGTTGTCGCCCGGCAGGGTGATCTCGAACGTGGACTCGTGGGAGGCGTAGTACGTGAAGAGGTCGCTGACCACGGCGCCGTTGGTGATCTCGGTGACCACCGAGGAGGGCCCGGAGGGCGCGGCCGACTGGATGGAGAAGCGGCTGGGCACCTTCAGGCGGTTGCGGGTGCGGACGATCGCCGAGGGCTCGACGCGGGTGTCCCAGGTGTCGTCGACGAGGAGTTCGTGACCGCCCGGCTCGGGGGCGTTCCTGGCGATGTAGAGGGCGTCGAAGCCCTTGGGCCCGAAGGGCAGCCAGCGGGGGAAGAAGGGGGTGACCTGGGCGAAGATCACGGCGTGGTCGTCGTCGTAGGCGCGGCCCCAGTGCCAGCGGCGGGTGAGCTTGACGATGGAGGTGTTGCCCCAGTTGTGGTCGTGGTAGCCCACGGCCCGGTGGATGGCCAGGCGCTGGGGCTCGCCGCCGTCGACGGGGCCCAGATCCAGGTGCCCGCGCGCCTCGGCCCGCGGCATGTGCACGATCCAGCGGTGATAGTCGCGCTTGCCGCGGAGGTTGTAGCCGCCGTTGCAGCGCCACTCGGGCAGCACCGAGTCGAACACCAGCTCGCCCGTGGCGCGCAGGCGCTCGCCGCCTTGATCGAGCTCGTCGACCACGTCGAAGGTCAGCTTGTAGGACGGCAGGCCGTCGTCGCGGACGGTGCGGGTGAAGCGGCCGGTGTTGCCCGGGCCGTCCTCGCCGTTGTCCATGATCAAGGTGTACGACGTGTCCGTGATCTCCTCGCGGATGCTGTCGGTGCCGAGGATGTAGTCGCCCAGCCGGATGAACGTCCCGTCAGCGAGGATCGCGGTGATGCCGATGCCGTGCATGGCGCTGCGCTGGCGCGGCCGGGTGAGGTAGCGAGGGTTGAGGGTGTCCGGCGACGAGAACAGCACCACGAGCTTGTCGATGCCGTCGCCCTCGATCACGTCGGCGTCGAAGTAGAACCACTCGTAGCCCTGGCGGGCGAAGCTGGAGACGTCGTGGTAGCGGTAGTGGTCCTCCCCCATCCGGTTCCCTAGTCCTCGGCCCTCCCCTTGATCGCCTTGAGCATGTCCTTGAGGCCGTGCTTGGCCAGGAAGTCCTTGAGCGACTGGGGCATCCTGCGGCCGGTGTCCGTGTCTGCGAGGTAGATGAAGCGGGCGCCGCCGTCGAGAAGGGTGGACGGCACCACGTGGTAGTAGCCGTCGGCCTTGACGATGTCCGAGTCATTGTCCGGGTCCAGGGAGAACCAGAAGTAGGAGGTCGAGGCGTTGTAGCGGTAGTGGTTGAACCAGGTGATGTCCTGGCCGAAGACGCGTAAGTCCCAGCGGGCCTTGATGTGGCGCCAGTCGCCCGAGATCACGTCGTGGTAGACCTCCATGTCCTCCACGGGCTTGTTCTCGGCGGCGCGGGCGTCCAGGTCGAGGATCTCCTCCCAGACGCGCGCCACCGAAGCGTCGATCTCGATGAGCCCCAGCACCTTGCCCTCCTCGCCGTCCACGTCGGTGCGGATGACGATCTTGCCGTCGAGGAGCTTGGACTCCTCGTCCGAGGTGATGGTGGGCTGCGCCGGGGGAGACGTGGGGATCTCCGCCAGGGCGGGCAGCGTCACGGCGAGGGTGAGGGCCGCGGTGAACAGGATCGAGAACAGACGTGTCATTCGCTTGGTGCTCCAGCCGGGAGTGTAGCTTGCAGGGGATAGACGGGCCACTGGCGCGTCCATTCGTACCGGCGTCTAGACCCTGGCCTCGGCCGCGCAGACCGTGTTGTGCATGAGCATGGCCACGGTCATGGGGCCGACGCCGCCGGGGACCGGAGTGATGGCCGAGGCGACCTCGGAGACCGCGTCGAAGTCCACGTCGCCGACGAGGCGGAACCCCTTGGGGCGATCGGGGGCGTCGACGCGGTGGATGCCCACGTCCACGACCACGGCGCCGGGCTTGACCATGTCCGCGGTGATGGCGAGGGGGCGGCCCATGGCGGCGATCAGGATGTCGGCCTGGCGGGTGTGGCGGGCGAGGTCGGCGGTGCGGGAGTGGCACACGGTGACCGTGGCGTCCTCCCCCTTCAGCGCCAGCAGGGCGGCCGCGGGCTTGCCCACGTTGTTGGATCGGCCGACCACCACGGCGTGCTTGCCCGAGATGGGCACCTCGCAGCGGTGCAGCAGCTCGAGCACGCCCGCCGGGGTGCACGACCGCAGCCCGGGCAGCCCGGTGACCAGCCGCCCCACGCTGACGGGGTGGAAGCCGTCCACGTCCTTGTCGGGGTGGATGGCCTCGATGACCGCCTGCTCGTCCATGTGCCGCGGCAGGGGCAGCTGCACGAGGATGCCGTCCACGGCCTCGTCGGCGTTGAGATCGGCCACCAGCGCCATGAGGTCGGCCTGGGTCGTGTCGTCGGGCAGGCGGTGCGTCTGTGAGCGGATGCCCACCGCGGCGCAGGCCTTCTCCTTGCGGCCCACGTAGACCTTGGAGGCGGGATCGTCGCCCACCAGGACCACGGTGAGGCCGGGGGGCCGGCCGAGGGCCTGCTGGACCTTTTCCGAACGCTCGCCTGCGTCCGCACGCACGGCGCGCGCCACCTCGGTGCCGCTGAGAATCCTTGCCGACATGGGGCCTCCCTGATCCGTGGGGATCGAAGATCGAGCTGGTAGGATGCAGCAGAGGGAGGAACTTGTCATGCGCACTGTTCTGGCTCTGGGGCTGGGGCTGCTGATGGCGGCCTGCGGACCCGATGGATCGGACGACGACTCGGGTGCCGGCGACGACGACACCACCGCAGCGGGCGACGACGACACCACCGCCGCGGACGACGACGACTCCCTCGCCTGGGAGGGCGAGTACCAGATCGTACGCATCTGCGGCGCGCCGGGCGGCGATCCGGGCAACCCCGGCCCGGACGTGGACGCCATCGAGGTGCGGCGCGACACCACCTCCATCGGCTTCGCCGATCTCGTCACCGCGTCGAACGTGCCGTCCACGGGCAACGGCCACCCCGATCCCGAGCAGTCGGTGGGCGCGCCCGACGGCGAGTACGTCTCCGTGGGCGGCACCGGCTCCTACCTCGACCTGACCCTGGCGCTGGAGGTGGAGCAAGGCGACCTCGACGACAAGCTCATCCCCGGCGATCTGGTGTCCATCCACGAGCTGGACGACGGGTCCGGAGAGATGGAGAGCTACCCGGTGCTGGTGAGCTACGACGGCGCGCCCGGCACCTGGGTGCTCACCGAGATCGCCACGGGCGCCTGGGCTGTCGCGATCAGCGCACCGTCCTCGTACCGGGAGGGCTGCGAGGGGTAGAATACGGGGTAGGCAGCACGCGTAGCGAAAGGGCACGAGACACCCCGGATGGACGAGGACACCCAGCTCACCGAACTCACCAGCGGGTTCGCCGAGGAGGTCCGACCGACCCGTGAGTCCAGGCGCAAGACCGGCGCCCTGGTCATGCAGGTGGGCTGGTGCGTCATCGTCGCTTTCTCGTGGGTCCTCACCGTGGTCTCGATCCCCGCCCGCCGCCGCCAGATCGTCAACCCGGCCGACGAGGCGGACGGCGTCATGGGCCGCCGCACCGCCGAGGAGCTGCAGGCCCTGGCCGACGCCGGGATCTCCTCGGAGGTGTACTTCTGGGTGATGGAGGGCATGGCCAGCGCCTGGGCGCTGGTGTGCCTGGCCTTCGCCGTGGTGATCTTCTGGAAGCGGCGCGACCGGGCCATCGCCTTCGTGGCCTCCACCTATCTGGTGGTCTGCTCCACTGCGGCGACCATCAACTCGCCCGCCCTGGCCGCCGAGCACCCCGCTCTGCGGCCCCTGGTGGACGCCCACTACGGGCTGGGCTTCTCCCTGGTGGCCCTGCTGGTGCTGCTGCTGCCCAACGGCCGCTTCCACCCACGATTCGCGCGCTGGATCGCGGTGTTCTTCGTCACCTACGAGGGGGCGCGTGTCCTGCTACCCGCGTCCTCGGAGACGGGCGAGCTGTGGCAGTCGTATCTGGGATTCGTGCCCGAGATGCTGGTGTTCGCGTTCGCCGTGGGCGTCCAGGCCTACCGCTACCGCACCTACTACACCCCCATCGAACGGCAGCAGACCAAGTGGATGGTCGCGGCGTTCGCCGTCCACGTCACGGTCTGGGCGGTCCTGGTGCTGCCCAACCTGGTGCTGGCCCACTACATGGCCGCGCCGCTGATGAACGTGGCGGTGGAGGTGGGGCTCTACGTCACCTACATGGCCACGTTCCTGGCGGTGCCGGTGGCCCTGGGGTTCGCGGTGTTCCGCCACCGGCTGTGGGACATCGACATCCTCATCAACCGCTCGCTCATCTACGGGTTGCTCACCCTGTCGGTGCTGGGCGCGTTCGCGCTGACGTTCCTGGGCCTGCACTGGCTGTTCACCCTGGCGCTGGGCAAGTCCGTGGCGCCGGTGGTGCTGGCGGTGTCCACGGCCGTGGCCGGCGCGCTGTTCCAGCCCACGCGGCGTAGACTGCGGCGCTTCGTGGACCGCCGGATCTACGGCATCGGCCTGGACCTGTACCGCAAACGTAAACGCGACCGCGACGCGGCCCCGGACCCCCGCGACGACAGCGCGGTCCGCGCGCGGCTGCTGCGGCACTACGACGACGTGCGCATGGTCGGCCGCGGTGGCATGGCCGAGGTCTACCGCGGCACCGATCCGCGCATCGACGCCCCCGTGGCCATCAAGCTGCTGCGGGGCATGGAAGAGCCGGTGACCGGCGGCACGACCCAGCGCTTCGAGCGCGAGGCCGACATCGTGCGATCCCTGCGCCACCCCAACATCGTGCCCATCTACGACTTCGGCCAGTCCGACGACGGCGTGATGTACATCGTCATGGAGTTCATCGAGGGCCACGATCTGCGCCAGCACCTGCAGCGCGAGGGCCGGCTCAGCCTGGTCGACGCGGGCCCCATCCTCCAGGACGTGGCCGCCGCCCTGGATCACGCCCACGCCCAGGGCATCGTCCACCGCGACGTCAAGCCGTCCAACGTGCTGCTGGAGACCCAGTCCATCACCGGCGGGCGACCCGAGGTGCGGCGGTCCATGCTCGCCGACTTCGGCGTGGCCAAGGCCGACGACGGCCCCCGGTTCACCGGATCGCTGGTGCTGGGCACGGTAGGGTACATGTCCCCCGAGCAGATCGAGGACTCGGCCCACGTGGACGCCCGCGCCGACGTGTACTCCTTCGGCATCCTGACCTACCAGCTGCTCACGGGCCGTCGGCCGTTCAACCAGCGCAGCCCCACCGCAGTGCTCATCGCCCAGCTGCACCAGCCGCCCCAGAACCCGCGCGAGCTGGTGCCCGAGATCCCCGGCCACATGGCCGAGGCCATCATGAAGTCCCTGTCCAAGGAGCCGATGGACCGCTACGCGTCGGCGGGGGAGATGGTCACGGACATGATCAGCGAGGAGCCGACCGAGGTCTTCCACTGAGGCGCTGCGCGAGGTTCCACGCGCTGTCCGCCGCCTGCTCGATCCCTACACCGCGGCCGCCGGCGTCGCAGCCGACGAGGAAGAGGCCGGGGACGGGGGTGAACGAGTCGGGCCGAGCGGCGCCCACCTGGTCGAAGCGCTGGGCCACGCCCACCACGTCGGGGGTGGGCCGGCCGCTGATGCGGGCGATGGTGGACGGGCCTGTCTCGACCCTCATCACGAGGTGGTCCTCGAGGTCCGGCAGGATGCGGATCACCCGGTCGTGCAGCAGGTCCAGCGCCCGTCGCTCCCCCTCGCCGGCGAGGGCCTCACGCGGCAACAGCGCCCCCGCGATGACGAGCTGCTGGCCGCGCGGCGCGTGCACCGGGTCGGGTGGCGCGACCACGAAGCTCACGGGGCACGCGGTTGCCGAGGGGTCCTCGAAGCAGGTGCTCAGCCGCGGCGCGGGGTCGTAGTCCATCACCACCGGCACCGCCAGCAGCGGGCGGTCCAGCCCGTACTTGAGGGTCACGGCGCTGAAGGACTCCCGCAGGTCGGACACCCGCTGGAGGTAGTCGGTCGGGAAGTGCTCAGGACCCGCCAGCGCGACGGTGTTGCGCAGCCCGGCGTTGCTGATCACCCAGTCGGCGTCCAGGGGACCGTCGCCCGTCACCACGCCGACCGCCCGCCCGTCCTCGACGAGGATCTCCTCGACGCGCGTTCCCTCGGCCACGGTGCCGCCGTGGGCCCGCAGCGCGCGCACGTAGGACGCCGGCACCTCCTGCACACCGCCCACGGGGTAGGAGACCCGCCCCGCACGAGCCAGGTTGGCGAAGCACCAGGCGAACTCGCCGGCCGACGCCACGTCCGCGGGCACGCACAGCATCAGCAGGCACATGACCTCCAGCAGCTGGATCGCGCCGGGGTGGTCGGTGTACCGCGCGAGGTGCTCGCTGACGGTGATCGCATCCAGGGCGGCCACCTCCTCGAGTCGCCCGGGGGCCATCAAGGCGCCCAGGCAGCGGGCCACGGCCCCGGCCGCCGACGGGGTCACCCCGATCACCCGCGCCAGGGCGGCCAGCTCGCCCAGGTCCTTGACGTCGCGGTCGAACACGCGGGTCTGCCCGCCACAGCGCAACTCGAATGCCATGCGCTCGTCGTGCCAGCGCAGGTCCGCGCCCACGGCTCCGGCCACGCGCGCCGCCGGGCCGCCGGCGCCCCGGCCGCACAGGTGCACGCCCATGTCGTACTCGAATCCCTGGCTCGAACCGCTGGACGCCCGACCGCCCACGATCCCGCGCGCCTCGAGCAGGGTCACCTCGTGCCCCTCGCGCGCCAGCAGGGCCGCGATGGCTGCACCACCCACGCCGGCGCCGACCACGACCACGCGCTTGCTCCCGGCCTCGACCGGCGCCCCGGCTCCGATGCCCGGGGGCGAGGCCGCGGGAGGCTCGCCCTGCGTCTTGCGCCCCCGTCGCGTCATCCACCCCAGCACCCCGTCACGCACCGCGCGCGGCTGCGCGTTGAGCAGCCCCACGACGAGCCGTTCCAGTGCCGGGCGTCGAGACGGGATGGTTCCCCCCTTTCCTGGACTCCGAGACGACGTTGGGCCGCGCGCCGGCCCGATGTCAACCTTCGCGCGCGCGGTCATTTTCGTCGCCGGCCGTCGTTGGACAGCCTCCTGCGCGCGTTTTCGTCTAGAATCAGCCGACACTCGGGAAGCAAGAGGAGTCCATGGCCTCGAAGACCTACCTCGTCACGGGCGGAGCCGGCTACGTGGGCAGCCACGTGGCGCGCGCGCTGGCCGAGGCCGGGCACGAGGTGGTGGTCTACGACTCCCTGGTCAAGGGCTACCGCGACGCCGTGCGCTGGGGCTCCTTCGTGCCGGGGGACCTGCAGGACCGCGAGAAGCTCGCGGCCGTGTTCGGCTCCAACCCCTTCGACGGCGTGGTGCACCTGGCCGGGCTGATCTCGGTGGAGGAGTCGGTGCGCGAGCCCGGCCTGTACCACCACAACAACGTGGTCGGCACCGCCTGCCTGCTCGACGCGATGGAGGCCGCCGGCGTCTCGGACATCGTGTTCTCGTCGTCGGCGTGCGTGTACGGCGATCCCGAGTCCCTGCCCATCGCCGAGGACCACCCCGTGCGGCCGGACAACCCCTACGGAGAGTCCAAGGCCGAATCCGAGCGGGACATGGCCGGCCGCCGCGCCATCCGCTCGGTGGCCCTGCGCTACTTCAACGCCTCGGGGGCCCACCCCGACGGGACCATGGGCGAGGCCCACGTTCCCGAGACACACCTGATTCCGCTGATTCTCACGTCGAACGCCGACCGGCCGCTGAAGGTCTTCGGCACCGACTATCCGACAAGGGACGGCACCGCCGTCCGCGACTACGTACACGTGTGGGACCTGGCTCGGGCCCATGTGGCGGCCCTGGATCACCTCGGCCGCGGCGGGCGCGAGGGCGTGATCAACCTCGGCAGCGGTACCGGCTACTCGGTGCTCGAGGTGATCGACGCGGTCCAGCGGGTCAAGGGCGAAGCCCTCGATGTGGAGTACACTGGGCGACGCCCCGGTGACGTGACCCGGCTGGTGGCTTCCCGCCACAGGGCGGCGCAGCTGCTCGATTGGGAGCCCCAGAGCGGCCTGGACGAGATCGTCCGCGACGCTTGGCGCTGGCACAAAGGGCACCCGCACGGGTATGAAGGATGAAACACACGGAGGGTAACGTGAGCCGCGTCTCGACCTCGATCGCCATTTTGCTGCTGGTGGCCCTGCTGCCCGTCGAATCCCTGGCCGAACCCCGCACCCCGGGTATGCCCAAGACCATCCCCGGCCGGGTCGACATGGACCTGGGCCTGCGCGCCGGCTACTTCGTCCAGCTCAACAACCCCGTCGCCGACAGCGTCACCGAGCGCGGCCGCGTCAACTCGTGGGAGAGCCTGGGCGTGGACCTGGAGGTGGGGCCCTGCTTCCGCAACAAGCTGTCGGTGCTGCTGCGCTTCGGCTACCAGTCCCGGCTGGAGACGTGGGAGTCCCCGTCGCCCAACGACGTGGACGACCTGTCGCTGGTGTACAGCCAGGTGCACCTGCCGTCGCTGAACATCAAGTACCGGCCGGTGTTCTGGCGCATCAGCCCCTACGTCACCGGCGGCGCCGGGCTGGACCTGCTGCTGTACTCGCCGTCCATCTCCGTGACCCACCCGGCCACGATCGTGCGCATGCCGGCGCTGGGCGTCAACGTCGGTGCCGGCGCCGAGTTCTACCTGACCTGGCAGTTCGCCTTCGTCATCGACGTTCGCTACCACCTGTCGATCCACGGCACGGACGAGCTGACGTTCATCGACGCGGAAACCGGCGAGCCGTTCTACGGCATGGAGTTCGCGCCCACCCACCACAACCTCAACCTGTTCGTCGGCGTCCAGCTCAAGCTGTAGTTCCGCGCCCGGCCGCAGGGGGATCATGGCCGACAAGCCCCTGGTGGTGGAGTTCCACACGCCCGAAGAGGCTGCCGGGCTCTGGCACACCGGACTCCGCCACGGCGTCCTGCTGCTGCCCGCACGCATTCGTGCGGCAGTGGGAAGCCACGTACGGGTCAAGCTGGGGCTGGCTTACGCGCGCCAGCGCTTCGACCTCGAAGGCGAGGTCACCGAGCTGCCCGACGGTGCCCGCGGCGTGCTGCTGGACTTCCTGCCCCAGGGGTTACACACCGCCCTGCGGCCCCACGAACCCGACGACGGCTGGATGGCCGACGACGACGGCCTGGTCACCGACGAGGTGCTCGGCGGCATCGAGAGCACGTACAACGACGACAGCGACCAGACCCTGGGGGTGGAGGAGCGGTCCGACGAGACCTCCCTGAGCAGCTACAAGCGCGGCTCGTCGTCCGAGCACGCGGCGCCCCGTGAGATCGGCCCCGACGGCACGCGGCCCCGCCGCGTGTGGAGCCGCGCCGGCGAGGAGGCGGGGGAGGGGTTCACCATCCCCGACGGCACGGGCCGGGTCCTGCCCGCACCGCCTCGCTTCTCCGGCGTGATGGGGCGCAAGGGCTGGAGCCCGGTGCTGCTGCACGTCCTCACCGACCACCTCACTGGTGTGCTGGTGGTGGAAGGGGACGTGACACGCTGCTGGGTGTACTGCCGCAAGGGTTACCCGGTGCACGTGGTGCGGGAGCCGGGGCGCGAGATCGACTCGTTCCAGCACCACGCCATCACCAGCGGCGCCCTCGAGCCCGAGATCGCGGCCCAGTGCCGACACCTCTCCCGGGTCACGGACCGTTCGTTCATGTCCGTGGTCATGCGGCTGCAGCTGCTCAACGACCACGAGGTACGGCGCCTGCGCGAGAAGGTGGTCACCCACGCCCTGCGCGACGCCCTCGAGGAGATCCGCGGCGAGTACCGCTTCTTCGACGAGCCCGAGCTGGCCACCCTGTTCATGGACACGCCCGCGCCGGTGGTGCGCACCCTGGTGCGCTGGTCCATCGAGGAGCAGGGCGGCATCTCCGAGGAGAGCGCCGAGGACCTGATCCGCCGTCACGGCGGCGACCGGATCTTCCTGACCCCCCTGGGGCTGGAGGTCCTGGTGCACATGGGCCTCACCGAGTTCCAGAGCCGCGTGCTGCACGCCCTGGTGGTGGGAGATCAGCCCCTGGCCCAGGTGGCCGACGACGAGCCCGGCCGGCACCAGCCGATCATGCAGCTGCTGTTCGGGCTGCTGACCCTGGGCATGCTCGACTCGGGCGAACCGCCCATCGGTGACGCGCGGGTTCGCCTCGCCGCGGAGCGGCGCCTGCGGTCCTTTGCCGGCCGCCTGGACCTGGACCTGTTCTCGCTGGTGGGGTGCCACTGGACCGACGTGCCGCGCGCCATCAAGGAAGCGGTGGACGAGGCGATGGAGATCCTGCTCGCCGCCCCCACCCACCCCGAAGAACCCGACGACCTGACCGACCTGCGACGACGTATCACGCGCGCGGTAGTGGCCGCGGAGGAGACCCTGCTCGATCCCGAACGCCGCAAGACGTACCGCGCCGGGCTGGTGCGCGAACGGGAACGCGAGCAGGGCGCCGCCATGCTCTACCGCCAGGGGGTCATGGCCCAGAAGATGGGCAAGATCGACGAGGCGCGCGAGCGGCTCGAGATGGCCCTGGAGCTGGACCCTGGAGGGATGGACTCGGACCGCCGCACCCTGAAGATCCGCGGCGCGCTGCGATCCCTGGACGATTCGACCCCGACCGGGAGGTGAACCCATGTCCTTTCTGAGCCGACTCTTCGGCACCGATCCCGCCTCGCTGGTGCAAAAGGGCGAGCAGGCGCTGCAGTCCGGGCAGCCCGCCGACGCCCTGGACCGCTTCCGCCGCGCCCTGGAGGCGTCCCCCGACGACGCCGACCTGGCCCACCGCGCCGAGGAGGGGCTCACGGCCGCGTCGGACAAGCTCGTGGCCATGAACCTCGAGGAGGCCGATCTGAGCCAGGAGGCCGGCGAGATCGAATCGGCCGCGCACCACCTCGAGACGGCGCTGGGCCTGTGCCGGGACGCCAGGCAGCGCAAGCGCGTCGAGTCCCGACTGGCCATGCTCGACGAGGCCCTGGCCGCGCAGGACGAGCCCCAGCGCCTGTTCACCTCCGAGGGGGCCGTGGGCGAGGACATGCTGCCCGAGGACCAGTGGGAGCACCTCGTGGCCACCCTCATCGACGAGGTGGCCGAGGACTACGAGGAGCGGCCCCAGGCCTTCCGCGCGGCCGTGCTCGCCCTGAACGAGGGGGAGGCCGGCAGGGCCCGCGAGACCTTCGAGGCCATGCTGGCCGAGGACGACGACGATCCCCTGGTGCGGTTCGAGCTCGGACGCACCCTGCTGGTGTCCGAGGAGTTCGACGAGGCCGCGAAGCAGTTCGCCCTGGCCCGCGCGGACATCGGCTTCGATCCCCTCGACCGCGTGGGCCTGCTCCACCCGGCCCTGCTGGAGGGGGACGCCCTGCTCAACGCCCGCAAGCCGGCCGAGGCCATCGCCCTGCTCGACGAGGCCATGGACGAGCTCGGCGAGGACACCGCCCTGCTGTTCCTGCGCGCCCGCGCCGAGGGGGCCAAGGGGGATCTGGACGCCATGGTCCGCTCGCTGACCGAGGTGCTGAAGCTGTCGCCCAAGCTCATGGAGGCGGTGATGCTGCTGGGCCAGGCCCGGTTGCAGCGAGGCAACAGCGCCGGCGCCATCGACGTGCTCGAGGACGGCATCAAGCGCCACTGCGCCAGCGGCACCTGCGCGGCCCAGCCCACCCCGGTGGGCGCGGCGAGGCTGCTCGCCCGCGCATACCTCGACGAGGAGCGCGATCCCGGCCGCGTCGAGGACCTGCTGCGCCAGGTCAAGGGCGGCCTCGAGGGCCACATCGAGTGGGGCGATCACGTGCTGTGGGGCCGGCTGTACAAGCAGCGCGGCGACCGATCCGCCCTGGCCGACGCGCGGCGCGCGGCGCTGCAGACCCTGCCCTCGGAGCTGGGCAAGATGAAGCCCGAGATCGAGCGGGTGCTGCGCGATCCGATGTAAAAACCCAAAAAACCACAGCAGACAGCTTGTCCCCGCCCCTTCCGCCGGTAAGAATGTTCGGGCGGAAAGTGGGGATATGAGCGAGAAGCGCAAGCACGTCTGGGGACGCGCCAGGGGAAGGGCCTCCGTCTCCGACGCACACACCGCCGTGGACGAGGGGCCGACCTCCATCTCGGACGGCACCCCCCTGGCGGCCACCCTGGAGATCGCCGACGGGCCCGACAAGGGGCGTCTGCACGTGTTCGACAACAACGGCGGGACCATCGGCCGCGGCGAGGACTGCGACCTGATGCTCACCGACGACACCCTGTCGCGGCGCCACGCCGAGATCACCTTCGACGGCGAGGCGTTCGTGCTGCGAGACCTGGACAGCACCAACGGCACGCGCGTGTCCGGCCGCCGCGTTCAGGGCCGCGTCGAGCTCGACTCGCGCTGCCGCATCATCATCGGCAAGCACACGGCCATCGACTTCACGGCCGTGGATCGGGCCGGCCTGGACCTGGCCTACCGCCGCACGGAGGGGGAGGCGCGGCTGGCCATCCAGCAGGAGTACAGCCGTAGGATCACGCGCCAGGCCTCCCAGCTACGC
Source organism: uncultured Rickettsiales bacterium (assembly GCA_964558555.1). Taxonomy (GTDB): domain Bacteria; phylum Myxococcota_A; class UBA796; order UBA9615; family CAYRNR01; genus CAYRNR01. Next base: position 13,479 of record CAZLEO010000089.1, read on the forward strand.
GCGACCGTGGAGGACCTGGAGCTGTTCACGCGCAGCGCGGCCAACGACATCCGCTCCCCCCTGCAGGCCATCCTGCACGCCGCCGCAATCCTCGAGCAGACCCCGGCGGGACGGCGCTCCAAGGAGGTGGTCGCCCTCGCCACGGAGATCCAGGACACGGCCAGGCGCGTGGACCGCCTGCTGGGCGAGCTCACGGACTACACCCGGATGCGGCAGGAGCCCTTGCGGGCCGAGTTCGTGTCCCTGGACGAGGTCGTCGACGACGTCCTGGTCCTCCTCGCCCCCAAGATCCGCGAGGCGAGGGCCGAGATCCACCGCATGGATCTACCCGAGATCGTGGGCCACCGGGACATGCTGGTGATCCTGCTGCAGAACCTGATCGAGAACGCGATCGTGTACCGCTCCGCCGCCCGGCCCGAGGTCCACATCCGCTCCGCCTTCGAGGACGGCAAGTGGATCATCACCGTCGAGGACAACGGCGTGGGTTTGCCGCTGGGGGACGTGAGCAAGCTCTTCGAGCCGTTCGAGCGCGCCCACGCCGGCGAGCACGTGGGCGGCTTCGGCCTGGGGCTGGCCCTGGTCAAGCGGGCCGTGGAGATCCACGGTGGCGAGGTCTGGGCCGACACGAACCAGACCATGGGCGCGGCGTTCCACTTCTCGCTGCCGGCGAGCATGGACCGCTGGCGCACGGCCCGGCCCACCCCGGATCCCGACGCGACCCCCTGAGGGCTACCACCAGATCGGCAGCAGGATCAGCGCCACGAGAACGGCCGCGGCCCCCATCACCCCCGACACCACCATGTGCCACTTGCGCGCCACGGCCGCGAGGTTGCAGCCCACCGCCGCCGTGACCAGCGCCATCAACGGCAGGTGGTAGTGGATGGTGAAGTGGTCGATGGTACACAGCAGCAGCGAGTACCCCAGCGCCACGGCGAACAGCCAGCGCGCGCCCTTTCCCAGCAGCGGCAGGGCGAACACCACCAGCCAGCCGGTGTACTGCAGCAGCTCGCGGTAGAACAGCGGCGCCCGCGGCAGCAACTCGGCCGCGGCGTACTCGCCGTGGAAGTGCTCGGGGAAGGTCTCGAAGTACAGGATGAAGAACCACTCGCTCAGCTGCCCGGTCACGGCCCCGGCCGCCAGCATGACCACGCAGAACGCGGCGATGGGCCCCCACAGCGCCGCCAGCGGCCGCACCACCTCGCGCGGCTTGCGCCACAGCACGGCGCGCAGCAGCGCCGCAAAGGTGACCACCGCCGAGCCGGGGTAGCGCAGCACCGTGGACGCCAGGCCCACGCCGCCGAACGCCGCCGCGTCCGCGCGGGCCAGGGCCAGGCACGCGGCGGTGATGGACAGGGCGAAGAGGTTGTCGGGGAAGTTGGCCTCGCAGTGCATGACCACGTGGTGCAGGTGGAACAGCGCCCCGAGGATCGGGATCGACAGCGCCCATGGCGGCGCCTCGGGCTCCAGCGCGCCCACCAGCCGCACCCCCACCGCGGCGATGCCGATCATCACCAGCAGGAACACCAGGTAGGTGGCCTGCAGGTCGGGGCCGCCCAGCAGGCTCGCGCCGGCGTGGAAGTACGACCACAGGGGGGGCTGGTTCAGCGTCACGTACCGGGTCGTCCACAGCTGCCGCGCCCACTCCACGTTCTCGGCGATGTTGAGGATCTGGTAGTAGTGCACCAGGTGCAGGCCCGCGTCCTCCAGCGTCCACACCGCCTCGGGGGACGACGACGTCAGGTCGATCAGCGCGTACCCGGGCTCGGCGTCCACCACCACGTCGTAGGTGTCGCCCGTGCCCACGTGCAGGTCGAGGACCAGCGAGCCGATACCCCGATCCACGTACCGCAGCACCGGCCCCTCCTTGGATTTCTCCAGGGGGTGCGTCTCGATCTCCACCGCGCCGACGAGGTCGCCCTCGCGCCACAGCTCCAGTTTCGCGCCGACCTCGGCCCGCAGCAGCAGGATCACGGTCACCACGCCGTCCGAGTCGGCCCGCAGCTGAAGGGGGCCGTCCGATGGGTGGTAGACGCGCGCCTCCCGCTGCACGTCCCCGTACCTCACCGGCTCCCCCCAGGCCCCGTCCGCCCACAGCCGCACGGAGGAGTACTCCCAGGACCACTGGTCCGCCCGCTCGTGGTACCAGTAGCCGTCCATCGGCCGCGCGCCCTGGCCCATGTGCCAGCAGCCGGCGAACAGCACCAGGGCCGTCCCCACCCCGATCAGGACCCATTCGACCCGTCGCAGCCGCTCCAGAACCAGCGGCGGCCCCCTCCACAGCAACACCAATCCAGGTATTGCCTCGACCAGGGACAGCCCCAGGAACGGCAGCGGCGACGGCGTCCAGTCCACGGCCTTGAGGATCGCCAGGTTGATGGCGTGGACCACCACGCTCAGGCCCACCACTCCCAGCGCCGCCAGCACCGGCTCGGTGGGGCGACTCCGGCGTGCCAGCAGCCACGCCAGCCACGGCAGGCCGGGCAGCAGCAGCCACCCCGGGTAGACCAGCACCGCCCGCACCACCACCCGCCGCAGCGAGTCGTCCAGGGCAGGCGGCGCCGCCAGCGTCGCGACCAGCGCCGACACCCCGGCCGCGACCGCCACCCCCACCAGGGCGCGGTTCAGCGTGGACGAGTGAAACGACGAGCTGCCGAACGCCACGGGCTACCTCGATGCCTCCCGGATGGGACGGCACCGTACAGCATAGCCCGAAGCTCGGGCGTGGGCGCGCGGTGACCCGTCAAACGGTCCCGGTGATGAGGAAATTGCGCGTGTACACGCCGCTGCCGGGTTCGCCGGTCTCGGCGATGTTCCACAGGCTCAGGCCCGCGCGGATCGACCTCCACACCACGTACCGCGTCAGCGACCGGGCCCCGAGGACCACGGGGCCGTTCTCCCTCGCCTCGATGTCGCTGAACCCGCTCAGGGTCAGGACCTTGGTCAGCAAGGTGGGGTTGAAGCAGATCTCGTGGGTCATGTCACCGTACCGATACGTCAGCCCCCAGGGGCTCTCCGCGTTGGGGGTCTTGAGGATCAGCCGCCCCCCTGGCGCGAGCAGCCGGCGACACCGCCGCAGGAACTGCAGCGCCTCGTCCTTGTGGAGGTGCTCGATGATGTCGAAGCCGACCACGAGATCGTACTGGTGCCCCTGCTGCAGCTGATCGCCCAGGAAGCCCAGCGCGTCGGCCTCATGCACGTTGTCGGTGATCGCCCTGGACAGCCGGACCTGCTCCGAGCTGATGTCGATGCCGGTCAGATCCGTGTACCCGCGCTGCTTGAAGAAGTGCAGCAGCCACCCCCGGCCGCAGGCGATCTCGAGGATGCGCGCGCCCCGGTCCTGCGGCAGCCAGTCGCGCAGGTAGACCTCCACGGCCCGGCCCCATTGGTCGGCGACGGGCCGGTTGAAGGTGGGGCCGGCGCCCTGCATGCGGGACCCGTAGTTCTCGAAGAAGGCCGGTCGGTACTCCAGTGGCGGGTTCATGGGGTCTCCCCTGCCCAGGACGAGCCTGCCCCGCGGCTGACGACCGTTTGAACCGCGATCAGGGAGATGGGGTGAGCAAAACCGCCTCCGGCATCGCCGTCCACGTCGGGTACACGTCGAAGGCGAAGCGGAAGTACACGGTGGGCTCGACCTCGCCGTCGAGGGTGTTGACCTCGTTCCAGATCCACGAGGCGGTGGAGCCGTCCATGCCCTGGACGCGGGTGCCCCAGACGCCTCCGGGGTACACGCCGTAGGTGGAGGCGGGCGCCCACGAGGAGTCGTCGAAGTAGGGGGTCTGCCAGCCGGCGGGGGCGTCGTGGTGGACCTTCCAGGCCTCCGAGGAGACCAGGGTGGCCCCGCCGACGGTGAGATCGGCGAGCAGCCCCGCGACGACGCCGGCGTCCTGGGCCTTGACGGCGAGGACGTTGCGGCCGCGCTGCAGGGGCAGCACGACGCCTTCGGCGTGGAGCCAGTCGGCGGACGTCTCCGGATCCAGAGTCACGGGCTGGCCGTTGAGGTACACCTCGGCCAGGACGTTGTCCGCGGTGATGCGCAGCACGCCCTGGGGCTGTTCGCGGGAGATTTGCTGCTGGTCGGGATACTCGGCCGCTGCCGTACCGGCGACACACGAGGCGAACAGGAAGGTGAAGAGGAGCCGATGAATCGTGCGCATGGTGTCTCTCCCTGACCAGTGCCCTTTGTAGGACCGCCGTCCGCCCGAACGGTTCCATCAGGAGGGCCCCCACGTCGGGATCGAAGGGCGGGTGTCAACCTCGGGAGGATGGCCGGCGCCGGAGGAGCAGCACGACCGCGGCGAGGAGCCAGGCCAGGGGAGCGCGCGTCGCGGCCGCGCCGTCGCAGGAGCAGCCCTGCTGGTAGTCCGGCCCCCCGGCGGACGAGTCGTCGTCGTCCGCGTCGTCGTCATCGTCGTCGCTCGTGTCGTCGTCGTCGGCGGGCGGATCGCCCACGCTGCCCGCGAGGGTCACGGGGGCTGGAGAGCCCACGGCCGCAAAGCCGTACGAGTTCGCCGTGCCGCTGACCACAAGCTGCAGGTCCTCCAGCGGACCCTCGGCAGCGGTGTCGAGGCTGACCGTGACCGGATCGCTGGTCTCGCCCCGATCGAGCGGCCCGAACGTGGTGGGGCCGGTCACGGTGACGCGGGTGTCGTCCACGCCGGTCCAGTCGAGCTCGCCTTCCAGCGAGTAGCTCCCCTCGAGCCCATCGTTGACCACCTGGAAGGTCAGGGACTGCACGCCGCTGTCGGGCGCGACCGTGCCGAAGTCCAGGGTGTAGTCCACCGTGGGCCAGCCGCCGCCCGTGCCCGCCTCGGCGAGCAGCTCGTCCAGGGGCACGACCCCGCGGCTGACGCGGATCTCGTCGATGGACGCGTCCAGGGGGCTCTCGACGTTGCCCTGGGCGTTGGGGTGGGCGCCCACGATGAGCGGGCCCTGGTTGAAGGTGTGGCCCTGGTCCTCGAAGGCGAACTCGTCCACGAACTCGTCGAGGGTGAACCGCGCCTGCTGGGCGTCCACGTCCACCGCCGCGCTGACGTAGTGCCAGTCCGTGTCCGTGATCTCCAGGTGGCTGATCAGCGCCCACTGCCCCGCGTCGGCGGCGTCGCCGAGGATCACACCGAGCTCGTTGCCCGTCAGGTCCTCGGACTTGCCGAAGGCGTTGTCCGAATGGACGGCGGCCCCCATCTGCACCAGGAACGCGTACTCGATGCTGTCGTCCGACTCGCCCAGCTCCTTGCGCACCATCAACCACGCCCGATCCTGGGGGCCCATGCCGTCGGCCACGGTGTGCAGCTTGACCCACGCCTCGAGGGTGAAGCTCGCTCCGGCAAAGGCCAGGCACGGGTGGTACGGCACGGTGAGGTACTGGCCCTGGGCCGCGCGCAGGTCCAGCGCGAGCGGGTTGGGCTGCCCGGTCTGCGGGATCGGGCTGCCGAACGTGGTGGAGATGTACATGGGCCCGTTGGTGGCCACCCCGCTGTTGGCCACCGGGCTACCCTCGTCCACCACCACGCCGGCGACGGCGCCGGCCTTGGCCCCGTCGTTGTCGAAGCGCAGGTAGAGCGCCGGTACGGAGTCCGGGTCCTCGGCGGGCAACGCGGAGTCTGCGGTCACGTCCCCCTCGAGGACGAGCCGGGGCGGAGCCCAGCCGATCAGGATCAGGGCGGTGAAGACGAGCCATGGACGCATGGAGTTCCCCCTTCCTGAGGGAGTCTACTACGGCAAGCCCTCCATTCGCTCCCACCCCGCCTCCCGGCTATCATGACCCCCATGTCCGTCGCCAAGCCCGACCTGTCCCTGGTCATGCCCTGCTACAACGAGGCCGAGGCGCTGCCGCTGACCGCGCGGGACCAGCTCGACACGTTCGCGCGGGCCGGGGTGCGGTTCCAGCTGGTGCTGGTGGACAACGGCTCGTCGGACCGCACCGGAGCGATCATCGACGGCCTGGTCGCGGACGGGCAGCCGGTCAAGAAGGTGGCCCACGCCGACAACCAGGGGTACGGCGGGGGCATACTCAGCGGACTGCGGGCCTGCGACGCCGACGTGATCGGCTACCTGTGCGCGGACGGCCAGGTGTCGGCCGAGGACACGCTGATGGCGTACCGGCTGATCCTGGGCCGCGAGGACCGGGTGCTGGCCAAGGTACGGCGGCGGTTCCGCCAGGACAGCGTCAAGCGCAAGCTGATCTCGATCACCTACAACGGACTGATGCAGGGGCTGTACGGCGGGCTGGGCGCCATCGACATCAACGGCAGCCCCAAGCTGTTCTCGCGCGCCGTGTTCGAGCGCATGCGGCTGGCGTCGGAGGACTGGTTCCTCGACCCGGAGATCATCGTCAAGGCCCACTACCTCGGATTGCGCATCATCGAGATCGACGTGGAGGGGTACGCCCGCCAGGGCGGCGCGTCGAACGTGGGGATGGGCACCTGCGTGGAGTTCGTGGGCAACATCGGCCGCTACCGCTTCGGGGACGCCCTGGCGCGGTGGCGCGACGAGGTGGTGCCCATGGCGGATCCGGCCTCAGGACCGGCGCCGCCGGTCCCGCCGGACGATCCCCAGGGAGAGGAGGGCCCCCTGCCGGGCGTGCGCGTGGTGGCGCAGCGACGTCACCAGGACGCGCGCGGATCGCTGCACAAGGTGTTGCAGTCGTCCCAGGCCCACCGCTCCCTGGGCCAGGGCGAGGTGTATGTGACCACGGCCAGGGCCGGCGAGGTCAAGGGGGAGCACCTGCACCACCGGATGGGAGAGTGGTTCTCGGTGGTGCAGGGCAACGGTAAACTCCTACTGGCCGACCCGGACACGGGGGAGGCCGGCGAGGTGGAGCTGAGGGCGTCGCGCCCCAGGACGGTGTACGTGCCGCCGGGCCTGGCCCACGCCCTGGTGAACACCGGCAAACGCACGCTGATCTGCGTGGCGTGGGCCGAGGGCGAGCACGATCCCGAGGACGTTCATCCCCATGCGTTCCCTTGAGGAGGGGTACCGCGACAAGCGGGTCGTGATCCTCGGCGCGGCCGGGTTCGTGGGCCGCCACGTGCTGTGGGCGCTGCACGAGATGGGCGCCGAGATCACCGGGGTGGACCAGCCGGGGTGTGCCGGCGACCTGGTCGGCCTCGACGTGACCCGCTCGGCTGCGCTGGACCGCTTCCTGCGCCGCAACCGTCCCCACATCGTGTTGAACCTGGCTGGCTACGGCGTCTCGCCCGACCAGCAGGACGAAGGGCTGGCCCGCGCCCTCAACGCCGAACTGCCCGACCACCTCTGCGCTGCCCTGGACGGCACGGGCGCCATGCTGGTCCACGTGGGTTCGGCCTTCGAGTACGGCGGGGTGGGGGGCGATCTGGAAGAGGACGGCCCGGCTGCGCCCACGTCGGTGTACGGCAAGACCAAGCTCGCGGGGACCGAGGCGGTGCGCCGCTGGGGCCGCGACACCGGCCTGCACGCCGTCACCGCCCGTCTGTTCACCGTGTACGGGCCCGGCGAGCAACCCCACCGGCTGCTGCCGTCCCTGTTCCGCGCCGTCGACTCCGGCGAGATCCTGCCCATGACCGCGGGCGAGCAGCTGAGGGACTTCACCTACGTGGGGGACGTGGCGGACGGGCTGTGCCTGCTCGGCCTGACCGGCGGCAAGCCGGGCGAGGTGATCAACCTGGCCACGGGGGTGCTGACCCCGGTGCGCGAGTTCGCCGAGATCGCCGCGCGCGCGATCGGGCTGCCCGAACGGCAACTGGGATTCGGCGCGGTCGACTCGCGCCCCGACGAGATGGCCCACGCCCCGCCGACCCTGGTCCGGCTCCGCCGGCGCACCGGCTGGACGCCCCCCACCCGCATCGAAGACGGCGTCCGCCTCACGGCCGAGTCTGGTACGGTGTAATTGAACCCGGGAGAGAATCCGTGAAGGTCGTGATCCTCGCCGGCGGCGCCGGCACGCGCATCTCCGAGGAGTCCCACCTGCGGCCCAAGCCGATGGTGGAGATCGGCGGGCAGCCGATCCTGTGGCACATCATGAAGATGTACGCCCACTTCGGGCTGACCGACTTCGTGATCTGTCTGGGCTACAAGGGCTACGTGATCAAGGAGTGGTTCGCCAACTACGCCCTGCACCGCTGCGACGTGACCTTCGATCTGGGTGCGGGAGAGACGATCTACCACAACCGCGTGGCCGAACCCTGGCAGGTGACGCTGGTGGAGACCGGCGGCCCCACCGAGACCGGCGGCCGGCTCAGGCGAGTGGCCCACCACCTCGACGGCCGCTTCTGCATGACCTACGGCGACGGCGTGGCCGATCTGGACATCGGCGAGCTGCTGACGTTCCACGAGGACCACGGCCTGGAGGCGACGCTGACCGCCGTGCGCCCCCCCGGCCGCTTCGGCGCTGCGGTGGTGTACGACGGCCGGGTCACCCGTTTCGAGGAGAAGCCCGCCGGCGACGGCGGGTACATCAACGGCGGGTTCTTCGTGCTCGAGCCCTCGGTGCTGGACCGCATCGGCGGCGACGAGACCCTGTGGGAGCGCGAGCCGTTGGAGACCCTGGCCGACGACGGCCAGCTCGCCGCGTTCTGCCACGACGGCTTCTTCAAGCCCATGGACACCCTGCGCGAGAAGCGCGAGCTCGAGGCCCTGTGGGCCGCGGGAGGGGCCCCGTGGAAGATGTGGGCCTGAACCCGCTGTCGCCGTTCTGGAGCGGCAAGCGCGTGCTGCTGACCGGGCACACCGGCTTCGTGGGCTCGTGGCTCGGGTTGTGGCTCGAGGCCATGGGCGCCGAGGTCACCGGCTTCGGCCTGGCCCCCGACACCGAGCCCTCCCTGTTCGAGGTCGTCTCCCCCGGATCGGGCATCAAGTCCCGCATCGGCGACATCCGCGACGAGCGCGCCATGCAGATGGTGGTGGACACGGCGCGCCCCGAGGTGGTGCTGCACCTGGCCGCTCAGGCCCTGGTCCGGCGCGCCTACCGCGATCCGGTGGAGACCTGGTCCACCAACGTCATGGGCACGGTCACCCTGTGCCAGGCGCTGCGGGGCGCCGAGGACCTCAAGGCGATCGTGGTGGTCACGTCCGACAAGACCTACCTCAACACCGAGCACGGCCGCCCCTTCGACGAGGACGCCCCCCTCGGCGGGCACGACCCCTACTCCGCGTCCAAGGCCGCCGAGGAGATGGTCGCCCAGGCCTGGTCCCACAGCTTCCTGCGCGAACGCGGCGTGGCCGTGGCCACCGCGCGCGCCGGCAACCTGCTCGGCGGCGGCGACTGGGCCGAGGATCGCCTGGTCCCCGACCTGTGGCGCGCGCTGCAGGACGGCGACGAAGTTCGCCTGCGCTACCCCCACGCCACCCGCCCGTGGCTGCACGTGGTCGACGCCCTCACCGGCTACCTCATGCTCGCCGAACGGATCGCCAATCTCGGCCCCTTCCGCGCGCCAGCGGCCGTGAACTTCGGCCCCTCCGACGGCAAGAAGCTCACCGTGGCCGATCTCGCCGGACGGGTCCTCAAGGCCCTGGGCCGCCCCGACACCTGGCGCGCCGACGACAGCGTCGCTCCCCCGGAGAAGCGAGTGCTCGCCCTCGACGCCACCCTGGCCCAGCGCGAGCTGGGCTGGCGTCCGCTGCTGGAGATGGACGAGGCCGTGCAGTGGGCCGTGGACTGGTACATGGCCCACGACCGCGGCGCGGACATGCGGGAGTTCACGCTACGGCAGCTGGCCGAGTTCGAGTTGCGGCTGTAGGCCGCGCAGAGCCGACCGGGACCAAAACGACCCCCTCCAGCGGCGCGGTTCTTCCAGATCGTCGGGACCAGCCAACCAGCGATGGAGGAGAACCCATGCGACGTTCCACCCTTACCGCCCTGATCGCGATGCTCTCGATCCTCGCGCTGTTCCTGTGGGGCTGCCCCGGCGGCGACGACGACGACTCGGCCCCGGGGGACGACGACGACGCGACCCAGGACGACGACGACGACTCCGCCGATGACGACGACGACACCACGGGCGACGACGATGACTCGGCCGGAGACGACGACGACTCGGCTGACGACGACGACGACGACATGACGCCGCCGCAGATCACGTCCTCGGTGGAGTACAGCGAGTGCCTGGGCGGTGGCCAGCCCACCCCCACCCTGGCCATGGAGCAAGACGGCGACGACCTGCTGGTGCACCTGGCCGACTGGGAGCTCCAGTGCTGCATCGAGCTGGCCGCGGAGGCGGTCCTCGACGGTGACGCCGTCAAGATCTACATCGTCGACCATGGGGAACCGTGCGACTGCCTGTGCGGCTTCGACGTGGACGTGACCGTGGGTGGGCTGCCGGCCGGTGCCTACGACGTGGTCGTTTTCTTCGACGGCGGGGCCGTGGCGAATGGCACGGTGGAGATCAGCTAGCCGATCCGGGCCGCCGCCGGGGGCTTGTGCGGCGAGCGCCCGCCCTTTCCCTTGCCCGATCCCCCACGCACGAACCCGCGCAGCACGCAGGCCGGGTAGGGTCGCGTGGTGCCGTCGGACTCCTTGATCCACAGCTTGACGGTGGGGTCGACGACGCGCCCCTCGACGACCTCGCCGCCGCCGAGGGGGACGAGCCGGGCGGCCAGCCGCAGCACGGGCCAGCCGTGAAGGCGCAGGGTGGCGCGGTGGATCCGGTCCAGGGGCACGCGCTGGCGGCCCGACGCGGTCTTGATCTCGAGGTGCTCGGTGACCAGTCGACCGCGGCGGCCGCCCCCCTCGAGCTCGATGAAGTCCCACGCGGGCGTGGTCTCCAGCAGATCGCACACGACGGCGCGCTGCGTCTCGTCCATGGGCAACCCCTCGCCAGCGGGGCCGACGCGGAAGAACGACGACAGCTCGTCGAGGTGGAGCACGAACCCCTCGTCCCGCACGCCGTCGAGGTCCACGTCCGGGTCCGTGAACACGACGACCTCGCGCACCGGCACCGATCCCAGCCCGGAGCGCTCGAGGTACTTGAGCACCGCCTTTGTCTGGGCGCGCGCCTGGCGGACGGGGTTGCGACGTCGGTGCTGCACGGGCGCGCCGCGGCGCGGGCTGGACCAGGACACCCAGCGGTCCGCGCCGGCCACCAGGCGCCCCTTCCAGGCCTTGCACTCCACCACCCACACGGCGCTGCGCGCCACCATCAGCAGGTCCACCTCCGTGGGCTGGAACCGTCGCCCCGGGTACACGCGCAGATCCAGCTCGGGATGTCCACGCGCCAGATCGCGGGCCAGCGCATAGGCCACGGCCTCACCCACGTCCCCGCGGGCGCGGCCGGTGTCGGCGGGTTCGGAGAAGATGCGGTGCCAGCGGATGGCGATCTGGCGGCGAGCGAGCACCAGGGCGACCAGGGCGGCCGCGGCGAGCAGCAACAGCAGCGCGCTGCCGGCCCCGGCCAGGGTCAGCGGCAGGACGTCGGTCACCGCCTCCGCCTGCGGGGTCGGGCGAGCAGGGTCGTGGCCAGCGTGGCCAGCCCCAACAAGGCGGCGAGCCCGCCGAGCAGCAGCAGCAGCCGCAGGGCCTCCTCCTCCGGCGGCAGCTCCCCCTCGTAGAGCACCACCAGGCGGGTGGGGGAGATCCCCTCGAACTGCTGGGTCATCGTGGCGAGCACGTCCCTGGACAGGCCGCTGTGAGCGGGCCGGACCACTCCCTCCACCCACTCCACGGGCACGGCCACGGCGGTCTCCCCCATCCACCGCGGGACGTCGGTGCTCAGCATCACCAGGCGCACCTGCGAGTAGTCCAGCTGGCCGCGCGAGTAGGTCCGCCAGGCGCGCACCGCTTCGGGGTCACCGGCGGCGGCCCGGCCGGCTGCGGTCTCCATCTGGATCTTCAAGGGGTGGGCCTCGTCCACCACCGGCAGCAGGTACAGCGACGGGACGCCGCCGTCCCCCTCACTCAGCGCCAGGGCGGCGTAGGGCAGCACGTAGCCGTCGCGCACGTGGACGAAGCTGCTGCGCGGGGGGCTCTGCTGGAAGTCGTCGATGTGGACGATCTGCGCCGGGGCACCGGCCGGGATGGCGTCGGGCAGGCGGCGCGCGGCCAGCACGGCCACGACGATCCCGCCCATCAGGCCCAGCAGGCCCAGCGTCCGCAGCACCCCGATCAAGGTTCCTCCCGAAGCGCACGTCACGCGCGCCACCCCAGGGTACTGTGCGCCGGGACACGGGTCCATCCAACGCTGTGGTACCATCCAGCCGACCGATGCCATCCAAGACCACGGTTCGAGATCCGAAGCCCGCCGGCAAGCGGGGCCGCACCATCGCCATCGCCCAGTACACCGCCGACGCGCGCCCCCTGGGCAAGGGAGGCATGGCCACGGTGTACCGGGCCGACGCCCCCGACGGCACCGTGGTGGCCATCAAGGAGCTGATGGCCCACCTGCGATCCGACCGCAAGATGGTCCAGCGGTTCCGCCAGGAGTACGAGGTGGTCTCCAAGCTGGACCACCCCAACGTGGTGCGGTTCCTCGACTACGTGCGCGCCAACGACACGTACAACATCATCATGGAGTACGTGGACGGGGTGTCCCTGCGGCAGGTGCTCAACAAGGCCAGGCGGCTCGATCCCGCCCTGGTCGCGGCCCTGGGCCACGAGCTGGCCCTGGCCGTCCACGCCATCCACGGCGAGGGGGTGCTGCACCGGGATCTCAAGCCCGGCAACATCCTGCTGGGCGACGACGGCGCGCTCAAGATCGGCGACTTCGGCATCGCCCACCAGGAGGGGACCCGGATGACCGCCACGGGCATGGTCCTGGGCTCCCCCGCCTACATGTCGCCCGAGCAGCTCGCCGGCCAGCGGGACGCCATCGACGTCCGCACGGACGTGTACGCCATGGGGGTGGTGCTGTACGAGTGCATCGAGGGCCTGGACCCGTTCCGCGTGCCCCGCCACGAGGATCTGCTCGCGGTGCTGCACCGCAAGCGAGAGACCGCGCCCAAGCCACTGAAGCGCTGCGAGGACGAGGAGATGGCCGCCCTGCTGCTGCAGTGCCTGGCCGTGGACCGGGACGACCGGCCGGCCGACATGGGGGAGGTGGCCCGCCGGCTCGCCGTGGTGGCGGAGCGGGGCGCGAAGCCCGGCGGCGAGGGCACCCCCTCCCCCAGCGGCCGCGCCCTGGGCAAGGCGCTGGTGGCGGCAGGCAAACCCCGCAAGGCGCCCGCGCGCCGCAAGCGCGCCAAGCCCCGGGTGGAGGACGCCCCGAATCCGCTCCACACGACGCGCACCATGCTGCGCGAGCGCCGATCGGCCGTCTGGGTGGTCCTCGTGGTGGCCGCCGCGCTGGCCGCGGCCGCATTCCTCATGTCGGGCCGCTTCGCGCCGTAGCCCCGCGCGGATGCGGGCCGTGTCCGCGATCGGGTATACTCATCCGACTTCTGGAAGGAGGCGAAGGTGCCCTCGGGGAAGCACCCTCCATACAACCGGCCGCCTCGCTCGTCGGTGACCGACGACACCCTCGCGCGCATCGAGCACCCCACGGTGATCGGCGCCGGGCCGGCCAACTTCCAGCCCTCCAAGCGCGCGCCCACGCTGACCATCCTCGAGGGGCCGCGCACCGGCGAGGACATCTTCTCGGTGCCGGTGAACAAGCGCGCCGCCTTCATCGGCCGCGATCGTGACTCGTGTGACTGGTGGATCGACGATCCGTCCATCTCGCGGCGCCACTGTCGGGTCTTCGTGCACCAGATGCCCCACGGCCCGGTGATGCGCCTGCAGGACCTCAACAGCACCAACGGGACCTTCGTCAACGGCCAGCGGGTCAGTGACGTGGACCTGAACACGGGCGACAAGATCCACCTGGCCGACGTGCTGGTCCGCTACGAGCTCCTCGACCAGGCGGATCTGGAGTTCCAGCGCAGCCTGCTCGAGCGCGCCCAGCGCGGCGAGCGCGACGCCCTGACCCAGCTGCTGACGCGGCAGTTCCTCGACGAGCGGCTGCCCCAGATGATGAACGAGGCCGAGGCGCTGGGCATCCCGCTGACCCTGATCATGCTGGACCTGGATCACTTCAAGCAGGTCAACGACACCTTCGGCCACGCCGCGGGCGACCTGGTGCTGGAGCGGGTCTCGGAGACCCTGCGGGCCGCGGTGCGCAGTCGCGACCCGGCGGTACGCATGGGCGGCGAGGAGCTGGCCGTGTTCCTGCCCCACACGCCGCTGCTCGAGGGCTTCTACGTGGCCGAGCGGCTCCGGCGCGACATCGAGGAGCTCGACTTCGAGGACCGCGTCCCCGGGCTCAAGGTCACCGCCAGCATCGGTGTGGCCGAGCGGCGGCCCGCCGAACCCGCCGAGGACTGGATGCATCGCACCGACGAGGCCCTCTACGCGGCCAAGGGCCAGGGCCGCAACCGCACCTTCGTGGACGACCGCAAGGGGTGATCCACCCCGGGCGTGCACCCCCCTCCCGACCCGCCGTTTTCCAATCGCCGATCCTGGTTTTGCGTGCTACCGTGAGGGCCACGCAGGGCGCCAAGCGGGGGCGCGGCGTCCTGCAGGGGCATTACGAAATGGACTGCGAAGAGTTCATCATCAATCTCGAGGACCCGGATCTCCAGGAGCGGGGAGACTGGACCGAGGAGATGCTCGCCCACGCCCGCGTCTGCGAGCGGTGCTCGGAGGTGCTCGACATCTTCCAGTCCATCCGCGGCGAGGTCGCGGCCCTGCCCAGGCGCACGCAGCTTGTGGACACCGACTCGTCCATCCTGCTGTCCGTGCACGAGGCGATTCCCCAGGCCCCGCCCCCGCCCCGGACGAGCAGCCCCCTGTACCGGGCCGCGCTCGTCGCCGTGTCCGCGGCCCTGGCCGCCCTGCTGGTGCTGCTGGTCCCGGCCCCCCTCGCCCCGGCCGCCAACGCGTCCGACCACGCCGAGGTGGATCCCGGCCTGGAGCTGCCCGTCGAGGGCGCCGAGAAGGCCGATCCATAGCGGCTCACCGGCTGAATCCGGTTTTTTCACAAAATCCTCAAACCATCCTTCGAAGGAAATGCTTGATATGGGTGTCTACCTGTCTCTCGTTCGAAGGAAACTTGCGCGGCAATGGAGGATTCATGCGCGGCATTTTGGTGGTGATTCTCGGTACGTTCCTCACGCTCCCCCTCCTCGGCGGCTGTGACAACAGCACCGAACCCGACCTCGACTCCCTGTCCACACCCATCGTGGGCGGCTGGATCGAGACGGGCATGGAGTCGTCCCTGTCCATCATGGAGAACAACGATTCGGTCTGCTCCGGCACCCTGGTGGACACCCGGCTGGTGGTCACCGCCGGTCACTGCGTGTACGGCGTGTACAGCCCGCTGCAGGTGTTCTTCGGCGTCAACGCCAACCGCCCCAACAGCGGCGTGCTGGTGGACGTGGACTCGTACACCATCCATCCGGACTTCAACTACTTCTCGCTCAACGCCGACATCGCGGTGATGGAGCTGGCCGAGGACGCCCCCGTGGATCCGTCCCCCATGCTCGACGCCGGCATCTTCGACAACGGCTGGGTGGGCACGTCCCTGCGCTTCGTGGGCTACGGCTCCACCAACTGGCAGGGCAACGGCTCGGGCCGCAAGCGGGCCGTGGACATCGACGTGGACGCGGTGGATTCCGACACGTTCACCTTCTACGACAACACCCACCAGACCTGCTACGGCGACTCCGGCGGCGGCGCCTTCGCCTACTACGACGGCGAGTACCAGCTCATCGGCGTGACCTCGTACGGCGACGCCTACTGCAACACCTACGGCGTGGACACCCGCGTCGACGCCTACCTCACCTGGGTCGAGGGCTTCATGGGCGGCGGTGGCAACCCCGGCCCGGGCACGGGCATCGAGCTGATCCCGGGCGCCCTCGACGGCGGCACCCTGGCCCTGGACGACACCGAGCTGTACTACTTCGACACCACCGCCGACTACCAGTACGACGTGCTCATGTACGCCCCCGCCGACGCCGACCTGTACACCCACCCCACCGACGACGTGGACCTCGGCACCTTCACCTGCCGCCCCTACTACATCGCCGGCGAGCTCGAGGTCTGCACCGTGTCCAACCCCGGCACCGGCTCCTACCACGCGCTGGTGCACGGCGCCGAGGCCACCGACTACGACATCCTCGTCGTCGAGGCCCCCGAGTCCTGCCGCCAGGGCAACAACGGCCAGGGCCGCCACTGCCGCAACAACTGCAAGTGCGGCTACGGCATGGGCTCGTGCCGCAACGACAACCAGTGCGCCGACGGCCTCGTCTGCGACCAGGACGTCGGCGCCGACTTCGGTCTCCGTCCCAGCGCCGACGTCTGCGTGTTCCCCTAGCTTCGAAATTCTCCTCCCTCCCGTCCGTAGACATGAGCAGGCACGCTGCCTCGCCGATCACGTATCCTGACGGCGGCGGCCACAGGGAGGTCCCCCATGCAAGACAAGAACAAGCTCGTCGCCGGTCTCCTCGGCATCTTTCTCGGCGAGTTCGGCATCCACAAGTTCTACCTGGGCTACACCACAGAGGGCATCATCATGCTGCTGGTCACCCTGCTGTCCGCCGGTCTCGCCGGCGTGGTGGTCTGGGTCATCGGCATCATCGAGGGCATCACTTACCTGGCCCAGTCCGACGAGCAGTTCCACGAGACCTACGTGCTCGGGAAGAAGGGCTGGTTCTGATGGGTTCGAGGGGGACCATGGTCACACGCACACTGCTCGCCGCCGCGGTCGGGTTCGGGCTGCTCGCCCTGGCCGGATGCGACCGCCTCGTCGAATCGCAGGCCTCCTCGGTCCAGGGGGTCATCGGCGCCAACAGCAAGGAGGTCAAGACCTGCTACGAGCGCCACCGCCACGACACCCCGGAGCTCGAGGGCAAGATCGAGGTCGCCTGGACCGTCCAGCCCGACGGCGCCGTCACCGACGTGGCCGTGGCCGAGAACAGCACCGGCAGCGAGGATCTCGCCAAATGCCTGGTGCGCCGGGTGATGTTCTGGGAGTTCGAGGGTACCGAGGAGCCTCAGCAGGTCACTCACGCCTTCACGTTCAACTAGGCCTCACAGGCCTCCAACGCCCGCTTCAGCACCTCCAGCTCCGGCTCCGCCTCCAGCGCGGCGCGCAACGCCTGCCTTGCGGCCGTCCGCGCGTGTGGATCGTCGGCGAGCAGCAGGGCGCGGAAGCGGCGGTTGTCGCGGGCGTTGATCAGGCAGCAGCGCCGACACGGATCAGGGGCCGCCGCGGCGAGCAGATCCCGGCGCAGGGTCGCGGGCGGGCCCTCGTACCAGGCCTGCTCCAGGGTGACGTCGGGGACGCGGGGGGCGGCGTCGTCGCGGTGCTGCCAGCAGCCGGCCACCGCGCCGTTGGGGTGCAGGACCAGGTTGTGAAACGGCACGAAGCAGGGCACGGCGGCAAAGCCGCCGGAGGCGTGGCCCGCATCCGCGGCGTTGAGGGCGGCCGTGTCCGTGGGGGCGTCCACCACGGCGGCGTCCAGCAAGAAGCCGAGGTTGGTGGACAGGCCGTGGTCGCGCGCCCGTTCCAGGGCGAGGGGGACCTGCTCCCGTAGCGTCGCCCGCGCGGCCGGGTCGAGCATCAGTTCGTCACAGGCCTCGGACTGCCACACCACGGGCTCGGCGGCGAAGTAGTCCACGCCGAGATCCGCGCACAGATCGACCATCCGGGCCAGCCAGCCCGCCGCAGGCCGGGAGACAACCGCGTGCAGGTGGATCTCGGGGGCCGGGCCGTCGCCTCGCAGCTCCACCAGGCGACGGATCAGGCCGGTCGCCTCCTCGAACACTCCGTCGCGGCTGCGCAGGGGGTCGTTGCGGGCGGCGTCGGGGCCGTCCAGCGACACGATCACCGTGTCCCAGCCCATGTCCACGAGCCGGCGGGCGCCCTCGGCGTCGAGGGTGGTGCCGTTGGTGCTGAGGATGCCGCGGACGCCGGCGGCCTTGAGGCGCTGCATGACGTCGAGGACCACCCGCCGCCGCACCAGCACCTCGCCGCCGGTGAGGTAACACTCGCGCACCCCCAGCGCCACGGCCTGGTCGGCCACGTCCAGCCAGACCTCGTCGGCCAGCTCGTCCGAGGCAGCCACGATGTCCCCCGTGGCCAGCCCGCACGACGGGCAGCGCAGGTTGCACCGCTCGGTCACGTAGGCAAACAACCGATACGGTGGCCGCAGTTCCCCCCGCGCCCAGCCGCGCAGGTCATCGAGGATGTGTTCGGCGGGATCCACGGTGCCATTAGTTTAGTTTTTTTGTTTTTTTAGGCCCATGACCTATTGCCAAACCCCATCATCAAAAAAAACGAAAAAAGAA
>CAZLEO010000090.1:0-26890 GCA_964558555.1 uncultured Rickettsiales bacterium
CCCCCCCCCCCCCCCCCCCCCCCCCCCCCCCCCCCCCCCCCCCCCCCCGCCCCCGTGGGGGGGGGGGGGGGGGCGGCGCGCGCGGGGGGGGGGGGCGGGATGCGCAGGCATCTCGGCGTGAACTTCCGCCACGGGGAAGTTCGACCCGGGATGCGCAGGCATCTCGACGTGAACTGCCGTCTGGAGGAAGTTCGACCGGGGATGTGCGGGCATCCTCCCTTGAACTTCCCCTCGTCGTCCCAGACCGGAACTTCGGATGAAGATGCGTGAGCATCTGCGTCTCAAGTTCCGGAAATGGGAACTTCACGAGGAGATGCGCAGGCATCCAGGGCTCAAGTTCCGATTATCGGAACTTCGCCTTGAGATGCGCGAGCATCTGCGACTCAAGTTCCGGGGAACCTCCCTACCAGGCCATGGCCGCCGCCCGGCCCGCCCGCCCCGACCTCCCGCCACCCCCTCCCCGCCGCTCAACCCCACTCCCCCAACCCCACTTCCATCCCTCCAGAGCCAGATCCGCCTTCCCCCTCCCCCTACCCACACCCCTCCGCGGTACACACGAACGTCGCTCCGGCCCCGTACTGCGTGTAGCTGTCGTCGTCCGTGTTCACGTCCTCGGGATCGTTGTCCGTCTCCCCGACGCCCCAGTCGCTGTTCGTCGAGGTCAGGGTCCCCTCCACCTTGGCGCCGCCGCCGTAGCCGAGGGCGAGGTTGCCCAGCACGGCCGAGTCGGTGATCGCGACGGCCGCTCCGGTACCGGCGAACAACCCACCCCCACCCTCGGTGGCGACGTTGGCTCGAAGGGTCACGCCGACGCCTTCCACGCTGCTGTTGAACGCCACGATCCCCGCCCCGAGCTCCGCCGTACATTCCTCGATGACCACGTCTTCCAGCGTCAGGGCCGCGTTCTCGACGCGCAGGCCGCCACCAGCGAGGTAGGTGTCGGGGCCGACGGTCATCGCGCTGCCCGTCCCGTCTCGTAGCGTCAGCCCACGCAGCGCGACGGTGGACGACGAGATCTGGATGGCCGAGCCCACCAGTGGCGCGATGACCGCGTCGGTGGAGCCGTTCAGCGACGCGACGGTCAAGGTCTCGCCGTCGATCACGACGGCCTCGGCGTACGTCCCTGGACACACCAGGAGTTCGCTGCCCTCGTAGGCTGCCGAGACGGCATCGCCGATCGTCGCGTAGACGCGCTCCGAATCGACGAGAACCGCGTTCTCTCCCGTCGTCGCCGGATCACAGTCCCGGTCGATCTCGTCGCACGCCTCCAGGGCGCCGGGATGGACGTCGTGCGCGTGGTCGTCGCAGTCGTCGCCGCCGCTGTCGATGGAGGCGTGGCCGTCCTCGTCGGCGTCCACGCCGTCGATGCCGTCGCAGTTGTTGTCCACGCCGTCGCCCACCGTGTCCTCGGCGCCGGGATTGATGTCGGGATCTTGCTCGTTGCAGTCGTCGTAGCATTCGCCCGCGCCCTCGTAGCCGTCCCCGTCGAGATCCCAGCAGTCGTCGTTGAGGCCGGTGTCGTCGTCGTCGTCGCCGGTGTCGTCGTCGTCCGGCCCGGTGTCGTCGTCGTCGTCGCTACAGGAGACGTCGTCGTCGGCTTCGCCGGAGCATCCCGGCCCCAGCGTCAGCCCGAACATCAAGATCCAGATCCACGTTCGAGCCACGACGCCACCTCCTGGAGGAACTCATGTGCCCGGGCGGACGGATCGTGACGGAAATCCGGATCTAGGCCACCACACCCTCGCCACGCAGCGACGCGATCGTCTCCCCCGACACCCCGGCCTCCCCCAGCACCGCGTCCGTGTCCTGGCCGTAGGTGTGCGGGAACGGCAGCTCGTTGCCGCAGCCGGCGAGGTGCTCGGTGTCGTGACTCGACGGCGCGATGGGCACGCGCTCGCCGTCGGGGCGGGTGGTGTACAGCAGGTGGGGCTCGATCGCCCGATGCTCGGCCACATCCCCCACGCGGAGGATCCGGGCGTGAATCAACCGGGCCGAGGCGAACAGGGCAACGAGTTCGGCGGTGGACAGCGTGCGCGTGATCTCCCCGATCTCGGCGACGAGGGCCTCGCGGCGCTCGCGGCGGCCGGCGTTGGTCTCGAACTCGGGGCGATCGAGGGCGGCGAAGGGCTGCAGACCGCACATGGACTTCCACTGCAAATCGTTGCCCACGGCGAGGCTGATGTACCCGTCGGAGGTGGGGAAGACGTCTACTGGGGTGAAGATCGGGTGCAGGTTGCCCGTACGGGTGACGGAAACGGGATCGTGACCGAGGGACGCCAGGGACAGCTTGGTGACCAGCCACGAGGCGCTGGCGCGCAGCATGGACACGTCGATGCGGCGACCGCGACCGGTGCGCTCGCGCTGCCACAGGGCCTTGTAGATGCGGGCGTAGGCCTCGTCGCCGGCCTTGAGGTCCACCAGGGGCACGCCGCAGACCATGGGGGCGCCGTCGGGTTCGCCGGTGAGGTCCATGTAGGCCACCTCGGCCTGCAGCGCGGGATCGTAGCCGGGCACGACGGGGAAATCGGGGCCGTGGGCGCTGAGGCCGACCCAGATGAGCTCGGGGCGCGCCGCGGACAGGGTCTCGTAGTCGATGCCGAGGGCCTGGTACTGCTTGGGCAGCAGGTTCACGGCGAAGACGTCCACCTCGAGCTTCACCAGCAGCTCGCGGAGCAGCTCCTGGCCGCGGGGGTCCTTGAGATTGAGCGTGATCGCCTCCTTGCCCAGGTTGGGGGGCACGAAGTAGGAGCGCCGGTCCGGCTCTCCGTAGTCGTTCCCGGCGTACCGGTTGGGATCGCCGGGGTTGCCGCCGCCGGGCCGGGGTGTGGACTCGATGCGGATGACGCGCCATCCCTCCTGCACGAAACGCTGGGTGCAGTAGGGCAGGGCCAGGGCCTGCTCCAGGGCCAGGATGGTTCCTCGGTGCTGGGTCATCGGCTCCTCCAGGGGCTCGCCCGTTTCTTGACGGGACGCAGACACGGTCTCGCACACGGACCCGGTATCATGGACAATGGAGCGGAAATGTGCACGTCGCACGAATGGGTTCGTCGGGGTGCGAGGCATCGAATTGTGGGCGTCGAGACGCCCGGTGGGCAAGGCGCGACGAGGGAGCGTGCCACGAGGCACGTGACCGAGGAGCAACGGAGCAGGGCGGCCATAGGCCGACCGGCCACCGGGATGGACCGGCGGCCAGAAACGATGCCTTGTACGCTGACGAACCCAAATGGAGAACCCATGCGACTCGGTAGACGAATCCTCCACCTCACCACCGCCGGAGCCCTGTTGACCCTGGTCGCGGGTTGTCCGGATCCGCCCACGTTGACCGATTCGTACCTGGCCCACGGGCCCGGCGACGTGGACATGCTGTGGATCATCGACAGCTCCGGCTCCATGGTGAACGTCCAGGGGCAGCTGGACCGCAACTTCTCGTCCTTCGTCGAGGTGCTGCCCGAGACCTCCACCACGCGTATGGCCATCACCACGAGCCAGGCGTGGAACTGCCTCCACCACGATCCGGCCGTGGCTGGCTGCGACGACAGGGTGGGCACGGCGGGCCGCTACCGCCGGCACCACGAGAACGGCGAGTACCTGGGCGAGCTGGCGCTGATGGACCCGTCGGACCCCGACGACCAGGCCACCTTCCAGGCGCTCGCGCACGTGGGCGCGTACGGCACCGGCTTCGAGCGGCCGATGCAGGCGGCGCTGATGGCCATGTGCGAGGCGGTGGACCTCGGCGGCGTCAGCGACTTCGATCCGGACCGCGACAACCTCGAGGAGCACTTCCCCGACGGCTGCCGCGGCGACGACTTCCCCGACGACCACCCCTACCACGACCCGTGCCACTGCCTGCCGCTGCTGGTGGAGGAACCGGGCGAGGTGGGCGCGCCCAACGACGAGGTCGCCCTGCACAACGCCAACTTCGGCCTGCTGCGTGGGGACAACCCGCTGCACGTCGTCATCGTCACCAACGAGGGCGACGGCACCAGCGAGCTGGAGAACTTCGGCGGCGGAAACTGCGACAGCGACACCGGCGACGAGCTGTGCGAATGCCGGCTCAACCACTACCTGGACCTGATGGCGATGGTGGTGCCCGACGTCCGCGTCTCGGTCATCGGCCCGGGCCAGGGCCCCTACGTCGAGGAGGACATCCAGTACGCCTGCAACCCCGACGACAGCTGCGGTGTGGACTTCTTCTTCAACTCCGTGGAGTGGACGCAGGGGTCGTTCTCGCCCATCGAGGAGTACGACGAGACCACCGGCGAGTGCGTGGAGGCCGACCTGGCGCCCGCGCTGGCCGACCTGGTGCTGCACCACCCTGCCATCGAGTGGTTCGTGCTCTCTGCCGTGCCCGTGATCGAGTCCGTCATCGTGACCGTGGACGGTGACCCCATCCCGAAGCACGGCGACGGCGGCACCTGCGTCGAGGGCGGCGTCACCACCGGCGGCTGGACCTACAGCGGCGAGATGCGCGGCATCAGCATCGTCGGCGACTGCACGGCCTTCTCGTCGGCCACCGTCGCGATCACGTACGAGTCCGCAGGACCGCTGCTGGTCATGTAGCCGAGACGGCTGCGAGCCGGCGAAACGGCGCGGCCAGCGCGGCCGCGTGACGCCGGCGCCAGACCTCCCCCTCCTCCCCCGACGCACCTGCCAGCACCCGCAGACGTCCGCCCGGCTTGCCGTTGATCTCGATCAACCACGGCTCGCCCCGCGGGTCGAGGACCCAGTCCACCCCCACCTCCAGCATGGACGGCGCCTCGTCCCCGGCGATCCGCTCCAGGGCCCTCACCACGTCCATCTCCAGGCGGTCCAGCCGGGCCTCGAGGGCGGCCGGGACGTCCACCCTCTGGAGGAGGCGCTGAACGGGCAGCGCGTCGGCGCCGCGAGCCACGTTCACCACCGGATCGTCGCGGCTCACCCGCGCGACTCGACCCGCCGTGCGCCACCGCCCCTCCACGTCGCGCTGGACCAGCCCCCGTACGCACACCCCGCCGTAGGGGCCGGGGGGCGGCGCCACGGCGCGCTGCAGGATCGCCGGGCCGTCATCTTCCCCGGCCGCAGGGAGCAGCTCACCCGCCGTCACGCGCGCCACACCGCGGCCGAAGGAACCGAACCGCGGCTTGCAAAAGGCCGCCCCCCAGGACTGCAGGCGCTCCTCGAAACACCGGGCCTCGATCTCCACCTCGGGCACCGGCAGCCCCGCCGCAGCCAGCGCGGTCAGGCTCTCCCCCTTGTCCAGGGCCAGCCGGTTGACCTGCGCGGGATTGCCCACGGGCACCCCACGCCCTTGCAGCGCCTGCAGCAGCTGCGCGTGGGGCTCGGGGGACCGCGCCGGCAGCCGGTTGTACACCGCGCGCAGCGGATGTGGGCCGCTGGCCTCCCATCGCCCGCCGCGCGGCACCCAGCCGCTCACCGTGGCGTTTCCGACGGTCACCTCGACGCCTTCAGGGCCCGCCACGAGGACCCGGATCCCCTCGCCGCGCAGCAGGTTCGAGGCCCGCCCGAAGTCCGCATCCACGGGGGTACGATCTGCAGTGTCGGGCCTCAGCCACATGAGCGCTGCGATGGTGTGAGCCACGTTCAGGTCTCTCCCAGAAAAGCCTTGCCAACCCCGACCGTATCAGACATACAGCAACACTCACGTTCCTGGAGATGGGGTTTCTTCACGTGCGAAAGCCAAGCGAAGTTCTGATGAGGACACATCTCCTCGACGAGTTCGAGGAGAGCCTGGACTGGGCCTACGCGCCGGAGGACGGGGAGGACCCGTTCGCCGACCTGCCCGGGGTCTGGCTCGACGAGCTCGAGGACCTGCACGACGGCGACCAGCCGGTGGTGGTCCTGGACCCCCGCGTCTTCTACTCGGACTCCAACTCCGCGCCCCTGCTCGACGAGCTGCTGTTCGTCCACCACACCACCCACGGGTGGGTCGCCCCGGACGAGATCGAATCCTGATTCCAGCCTGATTCCCCTTACTTGAACGACAACTTCTGAGCCGATGACGCAGGTGATCTACCTGCGCCTCCTGATCCGCAACGCCACCAGCGCCAGCCCCAGGCCCAGCGCGGCCGGGGTACCCGCGCCGTCGGTCCGACAGCCGCAGCCGTCGTCCGCCGGATCGGTCACGTGGGGGGGCGGGCCGTCGTCGTCGCCGCCGTCGTCGTCGTCGTCCCCGTCGTCGTCGTCGTCGTCGCCGACGTCGTCCCACTCGGGCGGCTCGTAGTCCGGGATGAGGTAGGCCATCGCGTCCCCCATCACCGCCAGCCGCTCGGCCTCACCGAGGATGGTCTCGAAGGGGAACCCCAGGTAGACCAGGTCCGGCCCGGCCAGCGCGGCGGGCAGGCCCGCGTCGCCGTCGTAGTACATCACCGGCTCGCCCGCGCCGAGGACGTCCAGCACGTCGGGGTACCGCACGTCGTACGCCTCCTCGGAGCCATCGTCGAAGGCCAGCGGCCCGATCCCGGCGAAGATACCCGAGGGCTCCGGCTCCACCTGGTAGGTGTCGGCGTCGTCCGCGGCCAGGGCGGCCAGCAGCGTGTCGGCGTAGAAGGCGATGTCGGACTCGCCCCCGCGCTCGTACAGGTCCCAGCCGATCTCCGCGCCGCTGACGAACAGGCGCCCGCCGCCCGCCACGTGCTGCTCCACCCAGGCCTGCTCGGCGTCCGAGAACGACTCGTCCTCGGTGCCCTCGTTGCCCGCGCCCCACACGACCAGCAGGTAGTCGTCCGCCATCCCCTCGGCCACGACGGCGGAGTCCGCGCTGTCCGCGGGCAACCCCAGGTCGGCCAGGGCCCGCAGGTGCTCCACCGAGAAGTCGTGGCGGTTCATGTGCTCCAGGTCCATGTGCACGACCTCGCCGATGGAGCCGCCGGCGTCGCGGTACAGCAGCATGGTGCGGTCCTGGCGGTCGAACCCGTCCACGAACAGAATGCGGGTCTCGGCCGGGGACGGCACCGCGCCGAGCACGGGCGCGGGGAAGGACTCGCCGCCGGCGTTGACCGAGGTCACCCGCACGAACACGGCGTCGTACCCGCTCAACCCCTCCACGAGGGCCTCGGTGCCCTGGACCTCCACGCCGTCGTCGAAGGACCGGCCGTCCAGAGACAGGTAGACGCGGTAGCTGTCCGCGGCGTCGCCCTGGGGCGCGCCGTGGGGCGGCGCCTCCCAGGTCACGCGCAACACGCCGGGCGCGTCGGTCTTCACCTGCAGGTGGGTCGGCGGCTCGGGGGGGTAGGTGAGGTCCAGGCCGTCGCGCCAGGCGAAGTAGTCGATCATCCCGTGCATCATCGCCCGCGAGGTGTCCCGTCGGAACAGGGGGTGCTTGAGCAGGGCCGTGTCGTCCTCGTGGTCGTGGAAGGCCAGCTCGATCAGCGCCGCGGGCATCTCGTCGTTGTTCGAGGGGCTCACCTCGGAGAAATAGGCCACCCGCACGCCGCGGTCGGACCAGTCCGCCTGCCACTGGGCCGTGATGGCGTCCACCAGGTTCTCCTGGACGAACTCCGCGAACTCCTCGCTGCCCTCGTACCCCGTGAAGCCGCACCCCTCCCCCGGCGCGCAGGGCCCGTAGATGTAGGTGCTGGTGCCCTGGCCGCCGCCCGCGTTGGAATGCCAGCTGAAGTACAGGGCGTCCTCGCCGTCCTCGTGCTCCCAGTCGGCGAACCGCGACCGCGACGAGGGGTCCGAGCCGTTCCCGTCCGAGTACGGGTCGTACACCGACGTGGGCGCGCCGGCGTACTGGGTGTAGTAGATGGCCGCCTCTTCCCAGCGCTCGTGGCCGCTGAGGGTCCCCTCCCGCTGAACATCCCCCACACCTCCGCCGAACCGCACCGCGTCGGCGCTGACCAGGGCCGACGAGTCCGAGGAGTCGTTGAGCAGCTCCACCGAGCCGTGATCCGCGTCCGAGCCGGCCTCGAACCAGAACCGGCCCACGTAGGCCCAGGTGGAACCGTGCCGCCGCTGGTCCACGTGCACGTCCGAGTCCCCGCCCGGGTGGTGGATCACGTAGTGGGCGTCAGGCGCGGCCTGGGGGTCCTGGGGGTAGCTGACGTACACGTTGTAGCGGCCGGCCCGGGGGATCTCGGCGGTCCAGCGGGCCGTGGCCGTGGCCGCGGCGGCCGTGGCCGCCTGGCGGGCGCCGCCGAGCTCGAAGGGGTCCGTGCCGTAGGCGTAGGGTGCCTGTCCAGCGGCGAAGCCGTCCTCGTCCGAGTCCGCCCAGGCGCCGGTCTCGGCGTACCCGGAGCCCGCGTCGTCCACGATCACCATCTCCTCGAGCAGGTCCGACTCCCGCACCGTGACCACGTGGGCGCCGGCGTTGAGGAGGTAGCGCATGAGGTACTGGTTCATGCCCTCGGGGTTGTGGAAGTCCTCCACCGTGTCGAACAGGTTGGGGCGCTGGGTCAGCCAGCTGTCGTAGCTCTCGTGGTAGTACCAGCCGTGGGACTGGGACAGGTAGATGGTCTTGCCGCTGAGCGCCCCCTCGGCGCCGCCGGGGTGATCCACCGGGGGGTAGCCGGGCGGGACCGACACGCCCTTGTCCTCCACCGGCTCGGGATCGAACAGCTCCGGCAACGTCCTCATCACCCCGAACTCGTCGGGCAGACGGATGCCCACCCCCCGGACCCCCTCGCCCAGGGCGTGGTCCACGGCACGCACGAGCTCGTCCACCTGGTCCGGTCCCACCGGCTCACCCGGCAGGAGGTCCACGTGGAGCACGGCCCCCTCCCGCTCGGCCGCGATCACGGTGGTCCCGGCCGGGAACATCTCCGACGCGTCGAGCCGGGTCTGCAGGTGATCCAGATCGGGAGAAGCCGCGCCCGCCGAGACGGCCAGGACCAGCGTGGCTCCGAAAATCAGTGTGTGTGGGACCCTCATGACGGCTGTCTATCACCGCAGTCGCCGCCTGACCAGGCTGGTGTTACGCTGAGGACATGGCCGACGAGGCCCCTCCCCGCGCACCCGCCGACGCCGGCCTCGATCGGCGGTTCGCGCACCTGTCCGCGGGCGGTGCCGCCGCCGCGAAGATCCTCGAGTCCCTGGCCAAGACGTCCCGGGCGTTTCGCTTCTACGCGCCCAACAACCGCGCGCTGCAGGGATTCATCCGCGAGCTCTACGCCCTGTTCGACGACTACTTCTCCCTCTACGCCAGCCTCACGCTGAAGGTGCGCCCCGAGGTGTTCCTGTACGCGGACACGGGCGAGGAGGTGTACAAGGACGAGGATCGCGAGACCGGCTACCCCTTCAAGCTGTACCGCGACGGCGTGCGCGTGCTGAGCCTGCGGCGCGGCCTGACCCGCGACGAGATCCTCACGCTTCAGCGCATCCTGGCGATGCGGACCCTGGGCCGGCTGGAGGAAGAGGACGTGGCCACCCAGCTGTGGCGCGTACGCAGCAAGCACCTGCAGTTCAAGCAGGTGCGCGGCTTCGTGGACGCATCCAGGGAGGTGGCCGAGGCGCCCGTGGAGGACGCGGCCGACCTCGACGACCCCGGCACGGACTTCGAGGCCTCGGAGTTCAGCTCGCTGGACCTCGAGGAGTCGGCCGATCTCGCGGCGCCCATCGCCGCCCGGGGGGGGCGCTGGTTCGACGAATGGCAACCCCTGGACGGCCCCGAGGTCGACGTCGAGCCCGTCTATCGCGAGGTCGGCGAGGCCCACCGCGCGCCGTTCTGCGCCGGGGCCGCGTTCGACGCGGACGCCATCCTGGCCCACGTCGTCATCCGCTGCCTGGACGCCGGCTTCTCGGGGCTCCCGGCCGCGCCCCGCCCCGAGGAGCTGCGGGACCTGCTCGACGACGCCCGCTACGCGCACCTCGTCGCCGGTGAGATCAAGCCCTACCGCCGGGTCGTCAAGATCCTGCAGGACGGGCTGCACGAGCTCCCGGAGACCCACCCCTGGCGCGAGACGCTGGATCCGTTCCTGCGGGAGGGGGGCGGGCGGTCCACGGTGCGGTTGTTGCTGGGCACGGTGGGCCAGAAGGACGCCGAGCCCGGCCGCATCATCCCGCTGCTCAAGGCCATGGACCACATCGAGCTGGAGTGGATGGCCGAGGCCCTCGGCGACGTGCCCGACCCGGAAGGCCGGCTGATCGTCGCGAGGACCGTGGTGTACCTGCTGTGGCCGGACCAGGAGGCGGTCAAGGCGCTGGCCGGACACTGCTCGGGGTACGCGCAGGCGTCCGTGGCCGAGGCGCTGTTGCAGCGGGACTACACCGAGGTGTTGCCGCTGCTGCTGGAGCTCTTCCCCGACGCCCACGCCAGGACGCAGGCCGTCATCGCCGAAGCCGCGCTCGTACACCCCTCCCGCGAGGGTCTGGGCCGGCTCGCGCGCGTCGCGATGTGCAGCCCGGCCGACGCGATCGTCGCGCTGGGGCTGCGGCTGGCCCTGAGGGCGGACAACCCTCGCCTGCAGGCCCAGGTCAAGGCGCTGGTGGAGCCGGCGGCGCTGCTGGAGATGTCCCGGGAGACGGCCGCCGCCGCCCTGGCCGCGTGGGTGCAGTTCCCCGGCCGCGACAGGCTCGACCAGCTCGAGCGGGGCGCGCGGCCGGCGCGCATCGATCTATCGCGCAAGCAGGAGGAGTTGCGCATCCGTCACGTGCTCGCCCTGGGTGAGCTGGGCACGCCCCGGGCCGAGCGGCTGCTGCAGCAGTACCGCGGCAAGGGCAGCCGCGCCTACCAGCAAGCCCTCGAGGTCGCCCTCGAGCGCGCAGCCGAGGGGAGCGCGCCGTGAGCTGGGATCCCAACTCCAGCGTGCCCCCGCCGTGGGACCCCAGCTCGAGCGTGCCCCCGGCCGATCCGCCGCCATTGCCGCCCGACGAGGACTCCTACGATCGCCCCCCCGAGGACGCCGATCCGCTGCTTCGCATCCGCGAAGAGCGCGAGTCCGAGGAGATCCAGCAGCTGCGCGAGCAGGGGCACCTGGCGCTGAACCTGCTGTCCCAGCTGGTCCGCAACTACCAGCTCTACAGCGCCGACAACGCCATCTTCGAGCGCCCCCTCGCCGACTTCTACGAGCAGCTCGTCTCCCTCTTCGACCGCCTCGGCGAGGTCCGCCTGGTGGTGGTGGAGGGGCAGCCCTACGTGGGGGATCTGCGCATCCGCATCGACGCCACGTCGGCCACGGCGGTGACCTTCCTGGGCCAGTGGCTCGAACGCCACGGGCTGGGAGGGTGGGCCTTCGGCAAGCCCCCGTCACAGGAGACACTGGGCGCGTTCCTGTCGCGGGTGGCGCGGGCGAAGTTCCGCGCCCACGACCCGGTGGGCGGCGCCCGGATCTGGCTGCGGCGGGTCGGATTCGACTGGATGGAGCCCATCCCCCCCCAGCGCTTCCGCGAGGAGGGGGAGGAGGCGCTGGACGAGGACGGCGGCCTGGTCCGCGCCAACCAGGCCTTCGAACAGGGGGTCTCCGCCGCGCGCGGCTTCTTCGGCATGCTCGAGAAGACCGGCGTGGGCTCGGTCCTCGACGCCCGCAAGGCGATCCAGTTCGTGGTGGACATCGCCATGGAGGAGCAGGACACCAACCTCGCCCTGGGGCTCATGGCCGAGCTGGGCGATCCCCTGCTGACCCACTCCATGCACGTGGCCAACCTCGCCGTGGCCCTGGGAAGCCAGCTGGGCGTGCCCAGGCAGCTGCTGGCCGAGCTGGGTCTGTGCGGTCTCCTGCACGACACCGGCCTGAGCGAACTGCCCGACGAGCTCGGCGAGCTGCCCGGCACGGACTACGAGCTGATGCGGGTGGTGGACCACCCCTTGCTGGGATTCCGGCTGCAGCTGCGCCAGCGCGGCTACCACCTGGGCCGGCTGCTGCGGGCCGTGGTCAGCCTCGAGCACCACCTGGAGTTCGCCGGCACCCGGAGCGAGGCCTGGGACCACCCCGGCCGCCCGATCCACCCGTTCAGCCGCATCGTCGCGGTGGCCGAGGCCTACGACACCCTGCTCACCGAGACCGGCTCACGGCCCGCCAGGCTGCCCGGGCAGGCCCTCGCAGAGGTGTGGCGCGGGCGCAGCGGGCGCTTCGACCCGGTGGTCGTGCAGGCGCTGGTCAACCTCATGGGCCGCCACCCCGCGGGCTCCACGCTGCAGCTGAGCGACGGATCGGTGGTGGTGGTCATCGCCCGCGGGCGAGGCGAGCAGGGATTCGATCGTCCGGTGGTGCGGGGCGCTCACGATGGGGCGCGGCTGCGCGCGGGAGAGACCGTGAACCTCGCGGATATCCCCGCTGCAGAGCTCTCCATAGTCCGGGCGGTGGACCCCGCGCTGATCGGCGTGGACGTGCTCGAGGTGTTGTTCTACGAGGACGCCCCGGACGGCGACGGCAGCGACGCCACCAGCGGCACGTCCGAGTAGGGATCGTACCGCGCCGCGAACGCCTCCTTCCCCACGACACGGAGATCGTCGAACGCCTCCAGGGCGAACCGGGGGCCCTCCGGGCTGGATCGATGGCTGAAGGTGGACAGCACGTGCTCCAGCTGGGCCCGGGACAGCCCGAAGGCGTCCGCGGCCACCGCGTCGAGCACGCCCAGGAGGCGACCCCGCGCCACGGGATCGGCCACCAGCGGCCAGGTGCCCCGCTCCCCTTGCTCCCGCCAGACGTCGCCGAGCTGCTCGCGCAGGAGGGGGGCGTAGCCGGCGTGGTTGCAGGTCAGGCGCAGGGCCGTGTGCACCGCGAGGGCCTCCAACGCCGGCTGCTGCGGACGGGGCAACGCCGTGTGACGCAGGATGAAGCGGTTGAGGTTGGCCGAGGATCGGATGCGCACGAGGAAGTCCACCACGTGGGTGTTGGCCAGCGCGGCCAGGGCCAGGGCGTCGCGGGTGGGTCGCGCCCAGGGCTCGGCCTCCACCGGCGCCGAGTTCCCGCAAAGCGACCCCGGCGGCAGCAGGCAGAAGATGCAGGTGCGCTCGTTGGTGGAGCTGGCCACGGCGCGGTAGGCCAGCCGGTAGTGGTCCGACGCCCGGCTCCAGTCGGGGCGATCCTCCACGGCGGCATCGCGCACGAGATAGCGCGGCGGCGCCCCCCAGCGGTCGTCGAACTGGTGGAAGGTCTTGCCCTCGTGCAGCAGCCGCCACCCCCGGCCCCGCAGGTCTCGCGCCAGGTCGGGCTCACGCGCGTCCCCCTCGACGACCTCGGCCGCCGGGGTGAAGCGACCCGCGTCGTGGGTCATGTGCAAGGCGCTGGCCAGGCGGACACCGCGGAGATCGCAGAACCGTCCCAGGGAGATCGTCCCTTCGCAGCAGGCCTCGGCCACGGCCAGGTCGGCCGCCTCGCGCAGCTCGGGGAACACCCGATGCTCGCCACCGACCCGCGCGAGGAACTCCGGCGTGTAGGTCAGGGTCGACTCCCGGGTCCGCAGCCAGGCGGGGTCCTGCAGGTGGAACGCGCAGGGGAACCGCCGGGTTCCGTCCCGGTCCCGCCGCGCCAGGATCAGGTCGAACTTGAAGCTGCGGTGGATGTCGAACAGGCCGCGGCGGTTGTCGAAGGAGTAGCAGCCCCGCAGCGCCAGGCGGTCCAGGTACAGCCGCCGCACTCCCGCGGCCGAGGCGTTGGTGTGGAACGCCGAGGGCACCAGCAGCCCCACCTCGCCCCCCTCCCTCACCAGGGCCGCGCACCGCTCCATGAACAGCTTCCACAGGTCCGGATCGCCGCCGGTGTTGCGCCGGCCGACGCGCGCGGTCTGCCACCGGTACAGCCGCCGATGGACCCGGCGCTGCCGGGCGAAGGCCTCGGCGTAGTCCTGCCGCCGCGACGCCACATCGACCTGCTCCTCCCGCTCCTGCTCCACGGCCAGGCGCTCCCGCCGCGTGGGTGCGTCCAGCACGCGCAGGTCCAGCCCCGCGTAGAACTCCCGGGCGCGCGGCCGCAGCGCCTCCCACGGTGGGTTGCCGACCACCGCGTCGAAGCCCCCGCGGGCGAACACCTCGGGGAAGGCGACCTCGAAGGCCACCGCACCCCGTCCCGCCTCGACCATGGCCGTGGCGACGGGGTGACGGCGCAGTACCGGCTCGATGGGCTCGGCGGCGAGGGCGGCCTGCACCAGGGCCTCGTAGCCGTCGTCGTCCGGGTCCGGGAGGGCCAGGCCGCCGCTGAAGGCCGCCGCCACCGCGGGCCAGGACGAGCCCGTGGACGCTTCGCGGATGGCTCTGCGGAGCCGCTCAGCGTCCTCCAGCGGCTCCCCCGTCGAGGGTCTCGTCCCCATCTGGGCGGCGGTGGGACCGGTCAAGGAGTCCCCCTGGACCAGCCGGCCAGCCATGAACTCCAGCGGCGGAGCCCCGTCGCCGCACACCTCCCACAGGGCCGCCCGGGTGATCTCCAGGGCGAGGCCGTCGAGGTCCACGCCGAACAGGGCCCGCTCCGCCACCCGCCGCCGCGCCGCGGCCGTGTCGCCCAGCTGACGGCAGGCCTCCACCAGGAAGTGGCCCGAGCCCGTGGCCGGGTCGAGCACGCGGAGATCGTCGGCCGGGCCGCCCAGCGGCTCCAGGGCGCCGGCCACCAGGAAGCGCACCAGGGCGCGCGGCGTGTAATAGGCGCCCGACTGCTTGCGGCCCAGCCCCACGAAGGTGAAGAAACGCCCCGTCGGCAGGGCCTCCACCCGCCGCACGCGCCCCACGTCGTCCGGCGGCGCCGCCGCCGCCGGGACCACCGCCTCCAGCCTTCCACGCCGCATGCGCACCATGGGCTCGGCGGCGATACCGGCCTGCAGGTCCAGCAACCCCTCGTAGACCCGCCCCACGACCGCCGCGGGCACGGCCTCGTCGTCGTCGCCGCGCACCGCCGCGGCAAAGGTCGGCAGCGTTGACGGCCGGGCGGCGAGGGCCACTCCGAGGAGGTCGCCCCCGTCAGGTAGGTCTGCCACGAGCTCCCCCGCGTCGGCGCGGCCACCGCGCATCAGCAGCCGTGTCGCCAGGGCCAGCCCACCCCGCCACAGACCGCGAGCCGCCGCGTCCCCCTCCCCGATCCCGGCGTCGACCAGATCCTGGCCGAGCCGATGCACGGCGGTTCGGACGCGGAGCTGCAGGCCGGGGATATCGGTGGGGGAGAGGGTCACGGCGAGGGAGACGGGCTCAGGCCCAGGGGACTTCCTGGCTGGACGAACCGGGCGCGGAGCCGGACGGTCCCTGTTCCAGGCGCAGCGCGGCGCGGCGGCGCACCTCCTCGCTGGGGTCCTTGCGGGCCTTCTTCAGGAGGGCGCGGGCCGAGTCGTCGTCCACCATGCCCAGCGCTTCGACGGCCATGAGGCGGTGTTCCTCGCCGAACTGGGGGCGGCGCAGGATGCGCGATCGTGTGGTCAGCAGCTTGCCCAGCAAGGGGACCGCCGTGGCGCCCATGTGCCTTGCGATGGCCGACAGGGAGACGCGCTCGATGCGGTCGGGGGCCACCCCCGCGGTCAGCATTTGCTCCAGCTCCGCCAGCGTGCCTTCGGGATCCTCGTCCACCACGCGCAGCAACAGCTCCTCGAAGGCCTCGGGCACGATGACCCGGCCCTTGAACAGCACCCCGCGCAGGGCTGCCTGGATCTCCTCGGACTGCGCATCGGCCAGGCCCTGGGCCACCGCGGCGAGGACCCGGTAGTCCAGATCGCTGTCGAGGACGACCAGCAACTCCTGCTCGAAGGTGGGTGATCCCACCTTGACCAGGACCTCGACGAGGTTGCGGGTGAAGTACCAGGGGTTGTGCTCGTAGTGCCGAACCTCCCGCAACAGCGGGATCAGCGAGCGCGGCGCCTTGGCCCCCTCGGCCTTCTCCTGCTGCCCCAGCTCGACGAGCACGCCGACGATGGCCAGGCGCACGGTCTGGTCCAGGGACGACCGCAGGATCTCCAGCAGCGGGATGACCGCCTCGTGGCCCAGCTGGATCAGCAGTCTGCGGGCCTGGGCGGACTGCGCCGTGGCTGCAGTTCGCAGCTGGTTGGTCAGCACGGGAATCAGGTCCGGTCCGGCGAGCAGGCGCAGGGCCGACTCCGCCCTCAGCCGACAGTCGAGTTCGAGATCGTCGGAGTGGGCCGCCTCGGCGATGGCGGCCAGACCGGCCACGGCCTCGGCCCGGTGGACCGAGGACAGCATGTCCGGGAGGAGCTCCTCCATGGCCGCGACGGACGCGTGGAACTGCTCGCCACCGCCGCCGGGCTGGATCTTGCCCACCAGGTTCTCCAGCACCTGCGCGCGGTGCTTCTCCTGGTCGGCCAGGGCCGCCATCACCTGGTCCTGGACCCGCTGTTCGAGGGTCCCCATCACCGCGGGGTTGCCCAGGAAGTCGCCCACCGCCTCCGGGACCATGCCGGCGACCATGGACGCCGCGCGCTGCAGCAGCGTGTCCTGGAGAGGACCCAGGTCCTCGGTGTTGAGGGTGTCCTTGAGGCTCGAGACGATCTCCTCGAGGCGCTCCTCGAGGTCCTCGCTGCCGCCGAAGACCGCGTCGGCGTCGAACTCGTTCTCCATGAAGTCGGCGACCAGATCCTCGAGGGTCTCCGGATCCAGGACCTGGCTGAGGTCGATGCGGCTCCAGTCGATGTTCTCGGCATCGACCGCGCCCCCTTCGATGCCCGTCTGGGTGGCGTCGGCCATCTCCTCGCGGACCATGGAGATGAGCTGCTCGCGCAGATCACCGGACTCGAGGCCCACGCCCATGGTCACCGACTTGTCCTCGAGGGCGTGGCGCACCGCGCCTTCGAGGTCCACCGAATCCAGCGCCTCCTCGAGGTAGACCTCGAGCTCCTCGGTGTATGCGCCGCGCACCCGCACGTTGAGCTGGAGGTTTTCGGTCTCCAGCACGTCGGGGATGCCGCCGACGAACGACTCGCGCGCGTCCTTGGGCTGGGTCGCCGAGAGCCAGCCGAACAGCTTGAGCAGCTCCTCGACCTGCACCTCGGGGGCCACCAGCATGTTGGTCAGCCCTCGCTCGCGCAGCCAGGCTGCCACCTTGGGCGCCTCGTCCCGCTCCGGGACGTCGTTGTAGATGACCTCCGCGTTGCACCGCAGGGTGGTCTCCTGCGCGTCCAGCAACAGCTGGCCGTGGGCCGCGGCGGCGGCACCGAGGTGCTCGGTGGCCCGCTGGGCCACCTCGCCGACCACCCTGTGCCCCTCCGGGTACACCCGCAGGTTGGTGATCAGCGCACGGAGGTGTCGGATGACGCCAGCGAGCTCGTCTTGCTCCGCAGGCGACAGATGGGTCATATCGACGATGTGCTTGGCGGGCATATCCCCCTCTCACGGCCGACCGGAACATCGTAGGAGCCGGCGGACAGGGGATCAAGGGCTTTGCCCTGCCCCCGGGTCGGGCACAGGAGGTGCGTGATAGCATCCCGACCACGGCAGGGAAGGAGACCCCATGACCCCCATGATGACGTGTGGACTGCTGAGCGTGGCGCTGCTGGTGGGCGCGCCCGCAGAGGACCCACCGGCCGAAGAGGCGCCCGCCGAGGAGGCGCCCGCCGAGGAGGCGCCCGCCGAGGAGGCGCCCACCGAGGAAGCGCCCGCGGCTGACGCCGGCTACGACGCCACCCTGACGCTGATCAACGGCTCGGTGCTGCGAGGGCGCGTGATCGACGAGAACCTCACGGTCATCGTCATCGAACTCGAGGGGGTGGCCGCAGCACCCATCGAGGTGGCGCGGTCCACCGTGCAGTCCGTTGCGCTGGGCGCGGCTGCGGTGCCGCCCCTGCCGCCGCAGGTGGTGGTGATCGAGCCGCCGGTGGAGGCGCCTCCCGAGATCGTGACCCCCGCCGAGACCGGGCGCGGGATCGGCTTCGGGCTCAACTTCGGCCTGGGGCTCGGCTTCGGCGACACCACCAACGCCATCCCGCAGGACCCCTACGGCGAGATCAACACCAGCACGGAGCGGCACTTCGACCTGGAGCTGCCCGGCCTCGAGCTGCGGATCTTCCCCGAGGATCGCTTCTCCCTGGACCTGCTGTTCAAGTTCGGCAACGCCGCGGCGCTGCGCAACGAGTCCGGCGGGTACGGCGGCTGGTACTACATGGTCAACCAGATGGACGTGGTGCTGATGGCCGTGTACTTCCACCTCCACGGGCCGTCCGGGGCCTGGAGCAAGGACGCGAACGGCAACTTCGCCATCGCCCCGGGGATCGTGTTCGGCGGGGCGCAGGCCTACGGCTCGCCGTGGTGGGGGCAGGTCGGCACGTCCGTCCGCGTCGGCGCCGACATCACCAGCGCCAACGGGGCGTTCGGCCTGGGCATCTACGCCCGGCCGGGGTTCCACGTGCTGAACTTCGTCGGGTACAGCGAGCCCGGCAAGGCCGCCGAGGTCATGCTGGAGATCACCTGGACGTGGTACACGCCGCGAGAGCCGGACGCCTGAGCAGGATCGTCGAAGGGGGGGCTACCAGCGCAGGAGCGCTGCGGCCACGGAGAGGCCGGCGCCGGTGCCGGCCATCAGCACCAGATCACCGCGCTTGAGCCGGCCCTCGTCAGCGGCCATGGCCAGGGCCATGGGGGTGGAGGCGGCCACGCAGTTGCCGGTCTCGCCGACGATGTTGATCACCTTGTCCTGCGGGAAGCCGTAGCGGTAGATCACGTCCACCGCCGGCCCGGAGGCCTGGTGCGGCACCATCAGATCCACGTCATCGACCGTGTAGCCCGTCTCCCGGAACAGGTCGCGGAACATCACGGCCACGCGGCGGCGGGCCATCTTGTAGACCGCCGGGCCGTCCATGTGAAAGAAGTTGTCCGCCCGCTCCGTGCGCGGATCATTGGGGTGAAGCCGCAGGCCGCCGCCGCGCACCTCGGTGAACTGGGCCCCCTTGGGCCAGGTGGTCATCTTCCAGCCGACGAACTCGCTGGGCTCGTCTTCGGGGGTGGGCTCGACCACCACCGCGGCGGCGCCGTCACCGAGCAGCGCCGCGCTCTCGGGCTCGTCGAAGTTGCGGCCGCGGGTGCCCTGGTCCGACGACACCACGAGGATGCGCTCGTACGCGCCCGAATGGATGAAGTTGGCCGCGGTGTGCAGCGCCACGGTGAACGACAGGCAGGTGGCGTGGATGCTGAACGAGGGGATGCCGGAGAACCCCAGGGCGTCCTGGATGTACGTGGAGCTGTCCGGGATCACCTGGTAGCCCACGCCGGAGGCGTTGAGGATCAGATCGGGGGGGGGACCGTCCCCGAGGGCCTTGCGGGCCGCGCGGGCGCCCATCTCGGGCATCTCCTCCTCGGAGACATGACGGTTGCGCACGCCCGTGTACGAGACGATCCACTCCTCGTCCACGCCGAGACGCGGCGCCAGCTCGGCCGCGGTCTCGATCTTGGGGGGCACGAACAGCCCCGTAGAGACGATCTTGGCTCGCATGCGAGCTCCCGTTTCCTCGCCCCGCCCGCACCGGGACGACGTGGATATGACCCTACTACCTCCCCGCCGTTAAGCCCTCCCGTGACGAACGACGCAATATAGCCGGGATCGGGGACATCGTCGAGTTGGGCGACAGCCCCCCGCATGGAGTAGGATCACCCGTACGGGAGTCCAGAAGTATGCCCACCGCGCCCTCCTCGAATCGCCTCTGGTTGGTCCTCGCGGCGGTCCTGTGGGCCCTCGCCGGGTGCTACCCGGAGGACACGGGGGACGACGACGACACCACCGCAGCGGACGACGACGACGACGACTCGGTACCCACGGACGACGACGACGACGACGTCACGGATCCCCAGGGGGACCAGGATCACGACGGCTACTCCCCCGCGGACGGAGACTGCGACGACAACGACCCCACCCTCAACCTCGACGACGCGGACGCCGACGGGTTCAACACCTGCGACGGCGACTGCGACGATGACGACGCCGATCTGAACCTCGCCGACGCCGATGGGGACGGCCACACCACCTGTGACGGCGATTGCGACGACGGCCAGGCGCTGATCTACCCCGGCGCCGACGACGTCTGCGACGAGCTGGACAACGACT
The DNA here is from genome assembly GCA_964558555.1 of uncultured Rickettsiales bacterium. GTDB lineage: Bacteria > Myxococcota_A > UBA796 > UBA9615 > CAYRNR01 > CAYRNR01. The sequence continues at coordinate 19,896 of CAZLEO010000090.1, forward strand.
GCGACGGCGAACTCAACGAGGACACCCCGGCCGCCGGCGACGCGTACGAGCCCAACGATCTCGCCGGCGCCGACCTCGGCGAGCTCACCAGCGACGACACCACCGTCGAGGGGTACATCTCGGTGCCCGGCGACGAGGATCGGTTCCGGTTCGCGGTGGATGACGGCTGGCTGGTGGACTTCTACATCGACGCGGAGCTGACCACCGTGCCGGCCAGCGTGGACCTCGCCCTCGACCTGCTGATCATCCAGGACCACAGCGGCAACTACGTGGGCGCCACCCTGGACAGCTCGAACGGCGGCGGACCGGGAGAGGGGGAGTCGGTCTGGGCGGGCGGCTCCTGGGACGACGACGACGCCGGGTTGTACGAGTTGCTGGTCTACTCCACGTCCGGATCGAGCTGCCAGACCCCGTTCACCCTGCATATCGACTGCGGTGGTTGAACCAGTAGACCTTTAGTCGATAGGCTGTCCCTCCACCATCCAAGGAGAGGGACTTCCATGTACTTCGAGCCCACCGAAGAGCAGCGTCTGATCGTGGACACGGTCAAGAAGTTCAGCGAACGCGAGGTCATCCCCTTCGCCGAACAGATCGACACCGAGGACCGCTTCCCCGACGGCATCTGGGAGAAGATGGGGGAGATCGGCCTGCTGGGCATCGGCATTCCCGAGGAGTACGGCGGCATCGGCGGCGACCTGATGACCGCGGTGCTGGCCATCCAGGCCCTGGGTGGATCGGCGGGCCTGGCCCTGTCCTACGGCGCCCACCTCAACCTGTGCGCCCACAACATCCTGCGCACCGGTTCGGACGCGCAACGCCGCAAGTACCTGCCCGGCCTGGCGTCGGGCGAGGCCATCGGCGCCATGGCGCTCACCGAGCCCGAGGCGGGGTCGGACGCCACGTCGATCCGCACCACGGCGGTGCGCGACGGCGACCACTACGTGCTCAACGGCACCAAGACCTTCATCACCAACGCGCCCATCGCCGACGTGGTGCTGCTGTACGCCAAGACCAACCCCGAGGCCGGCGCGATGGGCATCACCGCGTTCATCCTCGAACGAGGCATGGAGGGGTTCAGCACGCCGGGCCGCCTGCGCAAGATGGGCCACCACGGCTCCCCCACCGGCGAGATCGTGCTGAACGACTGCAAGGTCCCCGCCGAGAACGTGGTCGGCGCCGAGAACTTCGGCGTGGCCGTGATGATGGCGGGGCTGGACGTGGAGCGCGCCTTCTTCGCCGGTGCGGCCATCGGTATGTCCCAGCGCGCCTTCGACCTGGCGCTGCAGTACGCCAAGGAGCGCCAGCAGTTCGGCCGGCCGCTGGCCAAGTTCCAGCTCGTCCAGGCCAAGCTCGCCGACATGTACACCAAGATCGAGGCGTCCCGCGGCCTGGCCTATCGCGCCGTGGACGCCGCCGAGGAGATCGCCCGCGGCGGCAAGGGCACCGACATCCACCTGCTGGCCGCGTCGGCGCTGCTGTTCGCCGCCGAGACCGCCGAGGAGGTGGTCAACCACGCGGTGCAGATCCACGGCGGCTACGGATACATGGAGGAGTACGAGGTCTGCCGGCTGTATCGGGACGTGCGGCTGTTCACCATCGGCGCGGGCACGTCGGAGATCCGCCGGCTGGTCATCGCCCGCGAGCTGCTGGGGAAGTGACGATGGACCCCATCGTCTCCCAGATCGACACCGGCTCCGAGGAGTTCACCACCCGTCGAGACGAGATGCTCGGCCTCGTCGAGGACCTGCGCACCAGGCTCGACAAGGTCCGCCACGAGCGCGACCCCAAGTCGCTGGCCTACATCGCCAAGCAGGGCAAGCTGCCCATCTGGACGCGCATCGAGAAGCTGCTGGACCCGGGGGCGCCGTTCCTGGAGCTGTGTCCCCTCGCCGCCGACGGCATGTACGAGGGCCAGGCCCCGGGGGCCGGCTCGGTCATCGGCATCGGTCAGGTGCACGGCCGGCAGGTGATGATCAACGCCAACGACTCCACCATCAAGGGCGGCACCATCTTCCCCATGGGGGTCAAGAAAGGCCTGCGGGCGCAGGAGATCGCGATCCGCAACCGCATCCCCTGCATCAACCTGGTGGACTCGGGCGGCGCCTACCTGCCGCTGCAGTCGGAGATCTTCCCCGACCGCGACCACGGGGGCCGCATCTTCTACAACCAGGCCGTGATGTCCCGCCTGGGCATCCCCCAGATCTCGGTGGTGCTGGGCCTGTGCACCGCGGGCGCGGCGTACATCCCGGCCATGAGCGACGAGGTGGTCATCGTCCGCGGCACCGGCTCGATCTTCCTGGGGGGCCCGCCCCTGGTGAAGGCGGCCACGGGCGAGGTGGTCACCGCGGACGAGCTCGGCGGCGCCGACGTGCACTGCTCCATCTCCGGCGTGGCCGACCACATGGCCGAGGACGAGGAGGAGGCGCTGGAGATCGCCCGCCGCCTCGTGCTCACCCTGCCGCCGAGCCCCCTGCCGGACCGCGAGCCGGTGGAGGCGCCCCTGTACGACACCGAGGAACTCTACGGCGTGGTGCCGGTGGACCTGCAGCAGCCCTACGACGTGCGCGAGGTCATCGCCCGGCTGGTGGACGGCAGCCGCTTCTCGGAGTTCAAGGCCCTGTACGGCCCGACCCTGGTCACGGGATTCGCCCGCATCTACGGCCAGACCGTGGGCATCCTGGGCAACAACGGCGCGCTGTTCTCGGAGAGCGCGCTCAAGGGCACCCAGTTCATCCAGCTGTGCGACCGCCGGGACATCCCCCTGCTGTTCCTGCAGAACATCCCCGGCTTCATGATCGGCAAGGAGTACGAGCGCCGCGGTATCACCAAGGACGGCCACAAGATGGTCAACGCGGTGTCCAACGCCCGCGTGCCGCGCTTCACCGTGATCATCGGCGGCTCCTTCGGCGCGGGCAACTACGCCATGTGCGGCCGCGCCTACGACCCGCGCTTCCTGTGGATGTGGCCCAACGCCCGCATCTCGGTGATGGGGGGCGCCCAGGCCGCCAAGGTGCTCGCCCAGGTGCAGTCCGCCAAGCTCAAGCGCCAGGGCCTCGAGGTCAACGAGGAGCACATGAAGATGATGGAGCAGCAGGTGCTGGCCGTGTACGACAAGGACAGCAACGCCTACTACTCCACGGCGCGCCTGTGGGACGACGGCATCCTCGACCCGGCCCAGACGCGCGACGTGCTGGGCCTGGCCCTGTCGGTGGCCTTCCAGCCGGAGGACCGCCCCCACGAGTACGGCATCTTCCGGATGTAGGGTTCATGACTGGATATGTGCGCGAGTTATGGGCGTCGAGACGCCCGGATGACAAGTCGAGAAGAGGGAGCAATGTCTTCCCATTGCGACCGATGAACGGCGCAGGCAGCCGGGATGGATCGGCGCCCAGAAGCGCGCAGATATTCGGTCAGGGACCGTGAAGGGAGCTGCGATGTTCCGCAAGGTCTTCGTCGCCAACCGATCCGAGATCGCCGTGCGCGTGATCCGCGCCTGCCGCGAGCTCGGCATCCCCACCGCCGTGGCCTGCTCCGAGGTGGACCTCGACGCCGCCCACGCCGAGGCCGCCGACGAGGTGGTGTGCGTGGGCCCGGCCGAGGCCGCGGCCAGCTACCTGGACGTGGCCGCCGTGGTGGGCGCCGCGGTCTCCGTGGGCGCCGACGCGCTGCACCCGGGGTACGGCTTCCTGTCGGAGAAGGGGGAGCTGGCCCGGGCGTGCGCAGAGGCCGGCGTCACCTTCATCGGCCCGCCGGCGGAGGTCATCGAGGCGGTGGGGGACAAGCTCACCGCGAGGCGCACCATGGCCGACGCGGGCGTGCCGGTGGTCCCCGGCACCTTCGAGGGGGTCACCGACCGCGACGAGCTCGCGGCCCAGGCCGAGGAGATCGGCTTCCCGCTGCTGCTCAAGGCCGCGGGGGGCGGGGGCGGCACCGGCATGCGCCGGGTGGACCGCGCCGAGGACCTCGGCGCCGCCCTGGACGAGGCCGCCGCCGAGGCGGACTCCGCCTTCGGCAACGCCACGGTGTACGTGGAGAAGCTCATCGAGCCGGTGAGGCACGTGGAGGTGCAGATCCTCGCGGACGAGCACGACCACGTCGTCGCCCTGGGCGAACGCGAGTGCTCGCTGCAGCGGCGCCACCAGAAGGTGCTGGAGGAGTCGCCGAGCACGGCCGTGGACGACAGCCTGCGCGACGCCCTGTGCGACGCGGCGGTCAAGGCGGCGCAGGCGGTGGGCTATTGCGGCGCCGGCACGGTGGAGTTCCTGCTCGCCCCGGACGGCAGCTTCCACTTCCTCGAGGTCAACGCCCGCATCCAGGTGGAGCACCCCATCACCGAGGAGCGGTTCGGCGTGGACCTGGTGGCCGAGCAGATCCGCGTCGCCGCGGGCGAGCCCCTGAGCTGCGCCGACGCGAGGCCCCGCGGCTGGGCCATGGAGGCCCGCGTGTACGCCGAGGACCCGACCCTGGGGTTCATGCCCTCGCCGGGCCGCGTCACCGCGCTGCACCTGCCCCACGGCCCGGGTATCCGAGTGGACGGCGGCGTCCACGCCGGCTCGGCCGTGCCCATGGAGTACGACCCCATCCTGGCCAAGATCATCGCCTGGGGCCCCGACCGCGAGGCGTGCCGCAGGCGCCTGCGCGACGCCCTGGCCGAGACCGTGGTGCTCGGCGTCGCCAGCAACGTGGCGTTCCTGCGCGACCTGCTCGACCACCCCGACTTCGTGTCCGGGGATACCACGACGCAGGCCCTGGAGGCGAAGATCCTCGACGAGCTGCCCGGGCCCGACGAGGGCGCCGAAGCCGTGGCCCTGCTCGCCGCGGCCCTGGCCCTGGCCGGCGGCACCGCGGCCGGCAGCGGAGCCGCCGCCGGTCCCCGCATCGAGCCGGGGCCGTGGGAGCTGCTGCGGGACGTGCGCCTGCCGGGAGGTGACCGATGAAGCCCATCGAACGGACCCTGGAGCTGGCCGGCGTGGTCCACGACGTCGCCGTCCAGCCCGGCGCCGAGGACGGCGAGGTCACCGTGACCGTGGACGAGGACGAGCCGGTGGCGGCCACCCTCCCCGACGACATCTCCGGCCCGTTCACCGTGCGCCTCGGCGGCCGCCGCTGGCGCGTGGCCGTGGTCCGCGACGGCAACACCGTGGAGGTGTGCGTGGACGGCGACCGCTTCGTGCTCAAGCCCGCGGCCCGCGCGGCGGGCGGGGCCGCCACCGCCGACGCCGGCGGTCCGGTGCGGGCGCCCATGCCCGGCAAGGTCGTCGAGCTGCCCGTGGCCGGCGGCGACGAGGTCGCGGCCGGCGATCCCGACGCCGTGGTCGAGGCGATGAAGCTACGCACCTCCCTGCCCGCCACCGCGTCGGGCCGGGTCTCGGCCGTCACCTGCGAGGTGGGCGAGCAGGTCAACGCGGGCCAGGTCCTGGTGGAGATCGAGGAGGGAACCGATGACTGATGAATCCGTGAAGTGCACCATCGAGGGCGTGGTCGCCACCGTCCAGATCCGCCGGCCCCAGGCCCGCAACACCCTGGACATGGCCACCATCGAGGCCGTCAAGGGTTGCCTGGACCGCTTCGCCGAGGGGGACGAGGCGCGCGTGGTGGTGATCACCGGCGCCGGCGACAAGGCGTTCTGCGCCGGCGCCGACCTGTCGCTGATGGCCCACTGGCCCGAGTTCGAGGCCCGCGGCGAGAACCCGTACACGGACCTGCTGCACGCCATGCTGCGCTTCCCGCGGCCGCTGGTGGCGCGGGTCAACGGTCACGCCCTCGGCGGCGGCCTGGGTCTGGTGCTGGCCTGCGACGTGGCGCTGGCCGCGGACGACGTCAAGCTCGGCACCCCCGAGGTGCACGTGGGCCTGTTCCCGTTCATGGTCCTGCCGCTGCTGTCCCACCACGTGGGGCCCAAGAAGGCCGCGGATCTGGCCCTGACCGGCCGCAAGGTCCCCGCACCGCAGGCCGTGGAGATGGGCATCATCAACCGCGCCGTGCCGCGCGACGACCTCGACGCCGAGGTGGGCGCCATCGCCACGGCCCTGGCCGCCGGCGGCCCCATGGCCCAGATGCTGGGCAAGGAGGCCGTCCGCGACGTCATGGACGTGGGCCTGCACGACCGCATCGACCGCATGGCGCGCTTCTTCGCGCGCGGCCTCCAGAGCGAGGAGTTCGCCGAGGGCGTCTCCGCCTTCTTGCAGAAGCGCCCGCCCAAGTGGACCGAGGGCGAGGAGTAACGCCATGGGCGACACGGCCATCCTCACCTGCGCGCTGACCGGGGTGCTCACCGATCCCCAGCGCTTCCCCGTGCCCGTCACCCCCGAGGAGATGGCCGCGAGCGCCCGCGAGGCCTTCGACGCCGGCGCCACCATCATGCACACCCACATCCGCAGCCCGGAGCCGGGCATGGGCCGCTTCCCCAGCTGGGACCCGGACCACGCCGAGGCGGTGTGCACGGCCATCCGCGAGGCCTGCCCCGGGGTGGTGATCAACCTCACCACCGGGGTGCTCGGCCCCGACATCAGCGGTCCGCTCGCCTGCATGGAGCGGGTCCGCCCGGAGATGGCCGCGATGAACGGCGGCACGCTGAACTACCTCCGGGCCACCTCGAAGGGCACCTGGGCCTGGCCCCCGATGATCTTCGACAACCCCGTGGACAAGGTGCAGCAGTTCGCCGACTTCATGGCCGAGCACGACATCGTCCCGGAGTGGGAGTGCTTCGACACCGGCATCCTGCGCTCGGTGGACCTCTACAAGGCCGTGGGTATCGCCCGGGCGCCCATCGACGTGTCGCTGATCATGGGCGTGGCCAGCGGCATGCCCGCGCGGCCGCAGTGGCTGCCGCTGCTGCAAGACGAGCTGCCCGACGGCGCCACCTGGCAGGTCATCGGCATCGGCCGAGAGGAGGTGTGGGACCTGCACCGCCGCGGCGGCGCCCCCGCGGGCCCCCCCCGCCCCCCCCCCGGGGGGGGGCTGGCGCCTCGTGGTGCTGCTCGGCCTGGCGATCG
>CAZLEO010000090.1:26900-31690 GCA_964558555.1 uncultured Rickettsiales bacterium
TCGGCCGAGAGGAGGTGTGGGACCTGCACCGCCGCGCCGCCGAGCTCGGCGGCAACCTGCGCACCGGCCTCGAGGACACGTTCTACCTGCCCGACGGCTCCCGCGCCGCGTCCAACGGCGCGCTGGTGGAGGCCCTGGCGCGGGTCGCCCGCGACGCCGGCCGCGAGCCGGCCACGGTGGAGCAGACGCGCGCGGCGTTCCACCTCCCGCCCCACGCATGACCGAACCGCAGCTGTACGACGCCCTGCTGGCGGTCACGGCCGCCGTGGCCGTGATCATCTTCGTCGTGCTGCTGTTCGTCTCCGCCCCCTACGGCCGCCACGGCCGCAAGGGCTGGGGCCCCACCCTGCCGCGCCGCCTCGGCTGGGTGATCATGGAGGCTCCGCCGGTGCTCGTCGTGGCCGCCTGCTTCGCCCTGGGCGATCGCCACACCCACGCCGCGGCCCTGGTCTTCCTGGGCCTGTGGATGGCGCACTACCTGCACCGCGACCTGGTGTACCCCTGGCGGATGCGCCCGGGCGGGGCGCCCATACCCCTGGTCGTGCTGGGGATGGGGGTGGTGTTCAACCTTGCCAACGGCTACCTGCAGGGGCGCTGGCTGTTCACGCTGGGCCCGGAGCGGGGGGCGGACTGGCTGTGGGACCCGCGCTTCCTCGGCGGCGCCGCCCTGTTCATCGGCGGGTTCGCCCTGAACCTGCACGCGGACGGCGTCCTGCGGCGCCTCGGCCGCGACGGCGGCTACCACGTCCCCCGCGGCGGCGCCTACCGCTGGGTCTCCTGCCCCAACTACCTCGGCGAGATCCTCCAGTGGACGGGCTGGGCCGTGGCCACCTGGTCGCTGCCCGGCGCCGTGTTCGCCCTGTGGACCGCGGCCAACCTCGCGCCGCGCGCGCTGACCCACCACCGCTGGTATCGGTCCACGTTCCCCGACTACCCCCCACAGCGGCGCGCCCTGGTTCCCTACCTGTTCTGACTTCTGACGCGCCTTTTTTTCTTCCAATCCGCGGTCGGTCGAATAGCATACGCGGGCTTCGCGTCCTCTCCTTCGGGGCCACAGACCAGGAAAAGGGACATGATCCGCTCGACCGTCCTCCTCGCTGCGCTCGCCCTGGCCGCCGTGCCCGGCTGCCGCAGCGCGCGGCACACCACGGTCCCGGCCGCGGCCATCGACACGCACCTGGAGAGCGCCGCGCTGGTCTGCCGCACCGGGGACGACCTCGCCACCATCGCCCTGGCCCAGGGACATCGCGGCCGCACGTGCGAGCAGGCGTGGGAAGACCTGTCCCGCATCACCGACGAGCTGCTGCTGTTCCACTGCGAGCCCGTGTGCGGCAACGGCACCCTGCTCGTGGACGGGATGGACTACTCGCCGGTGTTCAGCGGCCGGCCCCTGACCCGCGCCAGCTACCTCAGCTTCGGCCTGATCACCGACGCGGGGGAACAGCTCCAGGCCCACCTGGCCGTGCCCGCCGAGGACGCCCAGGACAGCTACGTGCGAGCGGTGGCGTTGACCCGGGATCTCCAGGGGATCGACCGCATCCTCGACCCCACCACCGTGCCCGGCCTCGCGGTCTCGGAACAAAGATCGAACACCCTGTACACCCCGAAATTTCAATAAGTTACAGGCCATACCTTAACCTTTGGTTCACATGTTCCACGCCGACCCTCGCGGCGCGGTATGCTGGGGACATGACGCCCTCCGGCAGGCTCCGATGACCGACCAGGCGCCCGCGATCAGGCGCCGTTCGAGGCCGTGGGTACCCGGCCTCGCCGACGTCGCGTACGCCCCGGCCTCCACCGGCCTGGCGCTGCTGCTGCTGTGGTACCTGCACGGGGTCTGGCAGCCGTGGTGGGCCCTGGCGTGTGGGGTGGGTGCGGGGCTGGTGCTGCGCCGGGTCGTGGCCCAGGCCTACGCGGCGTTCCCCCCCTTCCTGTGCCGCCCCCTGGACGCCGGCGTGGTGCTGGTGGGGACCTTCCTGGGGAGCTGGGCGACCCTGGCGGGGTACCCCCTGCCCTACTGGGTGCTGCGCTGGCGCGAGGCCCTGACCCTGCCCGCGTCCGCCGCCCTGCTGGGCCTGGGCATCGCCGCGGTGGTCTACACCTTCCGCCGCCTGCAGACGGAGATCGAGGATCGCGAGGCGCGCCTGGCCGCCCTGCGCGAGGCCGAGCTGCGCGCCCGCCTGCGCGCCCTGCAGGCCCAGATCAACCCCCACTTCCTGTTCAACGCGCTCAACTCCCTGGCCGAGATGGTCCACGGCGACGCGGACGAGGCCGAGCAGATGGTGGGCGACCTGGCGCACCTGCTGCGGTACTCCCTGCGGTCGGGCAGCGGCCTGGTCACCCTGGACCAGGAGCTGGAGGCGGTGCGTCGCTACCTGCGCCTCGAGGGGGCCCGGCTGGGCGCCCGGCTACGGGTCCAGGAGCACATCGGCGACGGCGCGGGCGCGGCCGAGCTGCCCGGGCTCGTCTTGCAGCCCCTGGTGGAGAACGCGGTCAAGCACGCCGTGGCGCCGCGCCCCGAGGGGGGCCTGGTCCGCGTCGCGGCACGCCGCGACGGCGACGGCGTCACCGTGGTCGTCGAGGACGACGGCCCCGGGCTGGGGCAGACCGAGCTGCAGCGGTACGACGACGGCGGCGCGGTCGAGGGCGCCGTCGTGGGCACGGGCGGCGCCGGCGGCGGCCTGGCCAGCGCCCAGCAGCGCCTGGCCCTGGCCGGACGCGGCCGGCTGGGCGTGGGTCGCAGCGAGCTGGGCGGTACCCGCATCGAGCTACGCATCGAGGACTGAGAGGTCGAGGGAGCGATGGGCATACGCGCGCTGGTGGTGGACGACGAACCCCTGGCCCGCAGCCGGATGAAGCGGCTGCTGGCCGAACACCCCGACATCGAGGTGGTGGGCGAGGCCGCCGACGGCCGCGAGGCGGTCGCCGAGGTCCTGCGCCTGCGGCCCGACGTGGTCTTCCTCGACGTGAACATGCCCGGCAGCACCGGTACCGAGTGCCTCCGGTCGATCCACGCCGCGTTGCCCGAGGACCTGTGGCCCCTGGCCGTGTTCACCACCGCGTACGAGGAGCACGCCGTGGAGGCCTTCGCCCTCGAGGGCACCGACTACCTGCTCAAGCCGGTGGAGCGCGACACCCTCTCGCGCGCCCTGCGCCGCGTGCGCAAGGCCGTGTGGCGCGACGCGCCCGCCGCGGCCGCCCCGGCCACGCCGCCGCCCCAGCCCGCCGCCGCGCCCGCCGAGCCGGAACGCCGGACCGCCGACGACGAGGCCCCCGGGCACCTCGCCGCCCACCGGGCGGGCCGCATCGTCAGCCTGGCCCTCGACGACGTGGCCTGTGTGCTGGTGGAGGACACCATCACCTTCGCCGTGACCGCCGAAGGGCGCTTCCGCCTGCGCTCCACCCTGCACGAGGCCGAGGCCCGGCTGCCCTCGCCCCCCTTCGTGCGCATCTCGCGCTCGGCGGTGGTCCAGCTATCGTGGGTCGAGCACATCGACCCCATGCCCTCGGGCACCTTCGAGGCCGTCCTGCGCGCGCCCGTGGGCCTGCGCCTGGCCGTTTCCCGCCGCCGCGGGCGCCGCCTGCGCGAACTCCTCGGGTGGTAGACTGAACCCATGGCCGACCCCCCGGACGAGTTCCTGCTCCAGACCCGCCTGAGCATCCAGGAGCCCGACGACGGCGCCGCCGCCTCCGTCTCCCAGGACCGCGTGCCCGTGCTGATGGTCCTGCAGGGGCGAGAGATCGGCCGCCGCTACCTCCTCAACGAGCCCAGCCTGGTCATCGGCCGCCACCCCATGCGCGCCCAGCTCGTCGTCGGCGACCTCGAGGTCTCCTCCACCCACGCCACCGTCCAGAAGATCGGCGGCCGCTTCACCATCACCGATCTCGGCAGCCTCAACGGCACCCAGATCAACGGTCGCCCCCTCGCCCCCCAGCAGCCCCTGGCCCTGTCCGACGGCGACAAGCTCTTCGTCGGCAAATCCGTCCTCAAGTTCACCTTCCAGGACCAGCTCGAGGAGGACTTCCACGTCCGCGTCGAGCAGATGATCAACATCGACGAGCTCACCGGCCTCGTGGTCAAGCGCACCTTCGACGCCCGCCTCGAGTGGGCCCTGCGCGAGGCCTGCCTCGCCAACACCGAGCTGTGCGTGCTGATGATGGACATGGACGGCCTCAAGGCCATCAACGACACCCACGGCCACCACGTCGGCGCCGGCACCATCGCCCAGGTCGGCCGCACGCTGGGTGAGATCGTCGACCCCCTCGGCTGCGTCACCCGCTTCGGCGGCGACGAGTTCACCGCCTACCTCGAGAACCACTCCCGCCCCGACGGCCTCCGCATCGCCGAGCAGATCCGCTCCACCATCCACGACGCCCTCTTCCAGTTCGGCGACGCCCTCGTCCACCCCACCATCTCCATCGGCATGGCCTCCATGCCCCAGGACGGGACCGGACCGGCCGAGGTGGTCCGGGCGGCAGATGCGGCGCTGTACCGGGCAAAGGCGGCGGGGCGGGATTGCGTGGCGGAGTAGGCTGCCGGTCCACCGGTGTCCTCGTTCCGACGGTCTCCGAATGCCCTCGTTCCCACGGTCCCCCGTGGGAACGTCTTTCCCGGGCGCTCCAGCGCCCTCCCCCTGCCCTCGTTCCCACGGTCTCCGAATGCCCTCGTTCCCACGGTCCCCCGTGGGAACGTCTTTCCCGGGCGCTCCAGCGCCCTCCCCCTGCCCTCGTTCCCACGGTCTCCGAATGCCCTCGTTCCCACGGTCCCCCGTGGGAACGTCTTTCCCGGG
>CAZLEO010000091.1:0-31491 GCA_964558555.1 uncultured Rickettsiales bacterium
CCCCCCCCCCCCGCCGGGGGGGGCGTGGGGCCGGCCCCCCCCCCCGGTCCGGGCCGCGACGAGGCCCCGGTCCGGTCTCGATCTCGTGAACCCGTGCAGGGAGTCCAGCGCGCGGCGTTCCCCCTCCGCCGGCCGCGCGTAGTCCATCTGCGTCCCGCAGATGGCCATCATCGCGATGACCTCGTCGTGGTCCAGCCCACCGTCGGGCTGGCCCCTCAGGTGCACGCGGATGGAGAGCGCGACGACCCCGACGGCGACGAGCAGCCACAGATGTTTCGGCGCGCGGATGACCACCGAGTCCCTCCCCGATCCCGGGTGCAGATGGCGCATGCTCGCGCACCGCGGTGGCGGGTTCAACGGTAAAAAAGGGCCCGAAAGCGCCGCGATCCAGGGGCCGGTCGCCTTTCCTGCCCACGCGCCCGTGCTACAGTGACGTCGGTCCGATTGTTGACCAGGGGTTTGTGGTGGAAGCGCGGCCGTTCATCGAACAGCTGAGACAGTTCGGCGATCGCACGGCGGGGGGCCGGGGCGAGCGCGCGAGCCAGGAGGCGCTGGCCGGGTTGCTGAACCGGCTGGGCTACCAGGCGCGGGTGGAGGGGTGCGTGTGCCACCTGAACCCGGGGCTGGTGTGGGCGATCCACGCGTTCTGCATGATGCTCGGCGGGCTGTGGGGGATCACCAACCCGCACGCGGGCCTGGCGCTGACCCTGCTGACCATCCTGTCTCTGCACGGCGAGGCGGCGTACTCCCGCCGGTTCTTCCGCTGGCTGCTGCCCAAGGGGATCTCCAGCAACCTGATCGCGCGGAACGTGGCCAAGGGGCAGGAGGATCGCCCGCGGATCCTGTTCGTGGCCCACGGTGACGTGGCGCGGCGGGGCCTGATCCACAACGGCCTGTTCGGGCGGTTCTTCGCCGGCGCGGACAGCTCGCTGAAGGTGCACCCCATGCGCCTGGCGCTGGAGATCGGCTGGCTCCAGGTGGCGCTGATCGCGCTGCGCCTGCCGGGCATCCACCTCGAGTGGCTGGACCGGCTGCTCATGGCGCCCGTGGTCGTGTTCGCCGTGGTAGCGCTGCTCTCGCTGGACTGGAGCCTGCCTCGGCCCGCGCGCGGGGCCAACGACAACGGGTCGGGGCTGGCCGTGCTGTCGGCGCTGGCCGAGTACTTCGCCTCCCACCCGCTCGAGCGCCTCGAGACGTGCTTCCTGGTCACGGGCAGCCGCGAGGCGGACTGCGGCGGCGTCGACGCATTCCTCAAGACCTTCGGCAGGACCCTGCCGCCCGAGAGCACCTTCGTGGTCAACATCGACGACGTGGGCGCGGGTCGGATCTGCTTCGCGGTGGGGGAGAAGACCCCCTCGCGGGTGACCTACCACCCGCTGCTGCCCGGCATGGCCGCGGCGCTGGCTCGGGAGGAGGAGTTCGACCAGATCCGGCCCATGCTGCTGCTGGGCCTCAGCGACGCCGGCGTGGTCACGCGTCACCGCTACCCCGCGGTCACCCTCAAGGGCCTGCGGGGCGGCCGGCCGGCCACGCCGGTGCACACCAAACGCGACAAGATCACGCTGCTGAGCCGGGGGAGCATCACCCTGGCCTACCGCTTCGCCATCGCCATGGCCGAGCGCGTGGACGAGCAGCTCGGCCGGGAAGGGGAGTCCGCCGAAGGGGCGCCCCCTCCGTGAACCGGACCTACCCCCTGCTTTTCCTCGTCGCGCTCGCGGCCGGGTGCTCCGACGAGGACCTCGCCCAGGAGGCGGCCTGGCCCGCAGAGCGTCCGGGTCATCCGGGCGCCGTGAGCCGCATCGAGGGCCGCGTGGTGTCCTACCCCGACGGCGCCCCCATCGCCGACATGTCGGTGGTCGTGTTCGACGTCCAGGCCCACTATGAGGTGTTCACCACCGACGAGGACGGTTACTACAGCGCCGTGGGCCTGCCCGCGGACTTCTACCGGGCCAAGGCCTGGCCCATGGACGGCCAGGACTGGATCGGCGCCTACTACGCCGACATGTACTTCTACTGCAGCGGCACGATCCTCGACCTGCGCGAGGATCACCACGCCGGTGACGTCGACTTCTGGCTGCCCGGCGGCGGCACCTTGGAGGGGATCGTCACCGACGGCGTGACCGGCGGGCCGGTCGAGAGTGCGCGCATCGACGTGCGCGGGCTGGACTACTACAACTCGAACATCGATCCCACGGTCTACACGGACGCGGACGGCCGCTTCACCGTGGTGGGGCTCGACTCGGCCATCCTCAGCGTCGACGACCCCACCCCCGTGCCGGGGAACTACGAGCTCAAGATCACCGTGGCCGGGCGGCCGACGCTGTACTGGCCCGGCGTGTACACGGCCGACGAGGCCGAGCCCGTGACGGCCCTGCGCGGCCAGGTCGTGGATGGCTACGACCTGGTCCTCCCCGCCGGCGGCACCATCGACGGCGTCGTCACGGACGACCAGGGTTCCCCCGTGCCGTCCGGTGGTGTGTACGCTCGCCACGACCAGCAGTCCTGGATCCAGGCCACGGCGTCCCTGTCCAGCGACGGCTCGTACACCCTGTCGGGGCTCGCGCCCGGGTCGTACTCCCTGGAGGTCAGCGCCGAAGGCCTCGGCACGGCCGTGGCCGACTCCGTCGAGGTGGGCGAGGACGAGGCGGTCGCTGGAGTGGACGTGGTCCTGGGGCCCGAGGGGGTGGTCGAGGGGGCCGTCACCGGGCTCGGCGCCGCCCTCGCCGACGTCACCGTGCGCGCCTACCCGGACGGCGACGGGGCCGACGCGAGCGCGGACGTGGACGCAGACGGCCGCTTCTCGCTGGGCACCCTGGGCACCGGCACCTACCGCATCCACGTGGACCCGGACGAGGACCGGGTCCTGGCCGGCTACCTCTGCGGGGACTCCGCCTGCTCGTCGAGCAACGACGCCGATCTGTTCGACGTGGCGCAGGGGCAGGTGCTGGACCTGGGCACCGTGGCCCTGCCCAGCGCCGCGGTCATCGAGGGACACACCTACGAGCTGGACACGGGCCGCGTGCTGGACCGCATCTACGTCACGGCCCTGCCCGAGGACGAGGACCTGCCGTCGAAGCTGGCCACCAGCGACGAGGACGGCGCGTTCCGGCTGGCCCCGCTGCTGCCCGGGACCTATACCCTCCAGGCGGAGCCGTACCGATACTGCTTCGACGATCCAGGCTGGGTGACGTGGTACAGCGGCGACGAGCGCCGGCTGGTGGACGCCCAGGTGATCCACGTGGCCGAGGGCGCCGTGTACGAGGTGGACGTCCGCTTGCCCCGGGACCTCGACGGCGACTCCATGGACGACGCGTGGGAGCTGCGTCACTTCCTCGAGCCCGTCCGGGACGACTCCCTGGAGGACCCCGACCTTGACGGCGTGGCCAATTTGGACGAGTACCTGGAGAGTACCGATCCGCGCGAGGACCTCTGGGGCGGGGGAGGCTGCGATACCTCGCCGGGGCGGCGCGCGCCGGTCGCGGCGGCGCTGCTGCTAGCATGGGCCCTGGTGGGCAGGCGGGCCCGCAGACCACGAGGAGATCGACACCCGTGACCGATCCCAAGGCGAGGAAGGGCGGCGGCTGGCTGCGCTGGGTGAAGCTGGGCTTCAGCATCGCCCTGGGCCTCGGCCTGCTGGTGCTGATCTTCCACGACGTGGACATGGACCGGTTCCTCGCGGCGATCCGCGGCATCGACAAGCTGTGGTGGGTCCTGTGCTTCGCGTCCTTCCTCGGCCTCCACGTGAGCCGGGCCTGGCGCTGGGGACGCATCGTCAACCAGGTCCACCCCGTGAAGTTCCGCACGGTGCTGAGCATCAACTCGGTGGGCTTCCTGGCCATCCAGGCCCTGCCGTTCCGCCTGGGCGAGTTCGCGCGCCCCTACCTGCTGCACGAACGCGCCGACGCCCCCTTCGGCGCGTCCATGTACTCGGTGGTGGTGGAGCGCACCATCGACATCCTCTGCCTGGCCGTCATGTTCTACGTGGCCGTGATCTTCGCGGACCTGCCCGAGAGCATCGTCATCGGCGGCGTGCCCATGAGCTTCGTCGCGGACGGCCAGAAGGCCATCGCCATCACCACGGTGCCGTTCGTGGGCTGCCTGCTGGCCTTCCTGATCCTGCAGGACCGCGCCGTGAGCTGGACCAGGTCCATCGTCGGCATGGTGCACCAGGGCCTCGCGGGCAAGGTCGCGGGCATGATGCAGTCCTTCCTCGAGGGCGTGCGCACCATGAAGGACCCCCGCTTCGCGGCCTCCATGGTGAGCAACAGCGCGTTCATCTGGGTGCTCAACGTGGTGTGCATGTGGTCCCTGTGCAAGGCCTTCCACTTCGACCAGATCGGCCTCATGGGCGGCCTGGTGCTGCTGGTGGTCCTGGTGGTGGGCGTGCTGCTACCCGCGCCGCCGTTGTTCGCCGGCGTGTTCGAGGCCTTCGTCATCGGCGGCCTGGCGCTGCTGGGCGTGGACAAGGACTCGGGCGCGGCCTACGCCGTGGTCTGCCACGTCACCCAGACCTTCATCATCTTCGGCTTCGGCCTGATGTTCCTGTGGGTCGATCAGATCTCGTTCGGCAAGATCATCGAGTTCGCCCGCAGCGTGGGCACCGCCGACCCCGCCGAAGAGGGCGCCCCCCCCGAGCCTCCGGAAGAGGGGTGATGGAGACCCTCGGCCGTTACCGCCTCACCGAGGAGATCGGCCGCGGCGGGATGGCCGTGGTCTACGGCGGCTACGCCGAGGGGGAGCAGGGCTTCCGCAAGCCCGTGGTGGTCAAGCGCATCCACCCCCACCTGACCCGGCGCGACACCTTCGTACAGATGCTGGTGCGCGAGGCCAAGCTCACCGTCCGCCTCGACCACCCCAACGTGGTGCAGGTCCTCGAGCTGGGCCGCAGCGGGGACGACTACTTCCTCGTGCTCGAGCGCGTGGACGGCTGCGACCTGTCACAGCTGCTCGCCGCGGCCGACGCGGCCGGGATCACGCTGCCGCCGCGTCTGGCCGGTCACCTCGTCCGCGAGGTCCTCGCCGCCCTCCACCACGCCCACCAGGCGCGGGACGAGGACGGCCGCCCCCTGGGCATCGTCCACCGCGACGTCAGCCCGTCCAACGTGCTCGTGGGCAAGGACGGCCGCGTGCGCCTCACCGACTTCGGCGTGGCCCGCACCACGCTGCACGAGTCCACGACCGGGCTCAAGGGCAAGCTCGCCTACATGAGCCCGGAGCAGGCCGTCGGCGAACCCGTCGAGCCCCCGTGCGACCTCTACGCCGCCGGGCTGGTGCTCGTGGAGCTGCTCACCGGCGAGCGCCCCCTCGAGGGCGGCGGCGAGATCGAGATGCTCGAGGCCGCCCGCACCGGCGCCCTGGAGCGCATCCGCCGCGACGCCATCCCCGCCGACTTCCGTCCCGTGGTCGAGCGCGCCCTCGCCCCGCTCCCCGCGGATCGTCACCTCGACGCCGAGCAGATGCGGGCCGCCCTCGCCCCGCTCTCCCTGGAGCTGGAGGCGGGCCGCGAGCGCGTCGCCGAGCTCGTGGCCCTGCTGCAGCCGGTGGGGGCCGCGTCCCTGGGATCGGGGGATCTGGAGACGGCCACGCCGCCGCAGCGGACGCAGCGGGTCGAGACCGTGGTGACGCGGGTGACGGTGGTGCCGCCGGAGACGCTGGAGGGGAAGCGCAAGCGGGGTTGGTTGTGGTGGGCGCTGGCGGCGCTGGTCCTCCTGGTCGCGTCCATCGGGCTGTGGGCGAGCGGCGTGCTGCAGACCGATCCCGGCGATGGGGTCGAGGATCGCGCCGACGAGACCGCCCAGCTCGAGGTCGAGCCCATTGCGGAGCCGGTCGAGCCGGAGACACCCGCCGAACTGGAAGAACCGCCCGTGCGCGAGCAGCCGACCGTGGCTCCGCCGCCGGCCGAGGAACCTCCCCAGGTGACCGAGGCGCCCGAGGCGGTCGTGCCCACCGGCGGATCGGGCCACCTGTCCGTCCTCGTGGGCGACGTCACCGGCTTCGTGACCTCGGACATCCCCGGCTGGACGCCCGAGCACGCTCCGTTCCACCGCCGCCCGGTACCCGCGGGCGAGTGGACGCTGTACATCGTCAACGAGGAACTCGGCCTCTCTTGGCAGGGGCAGGTCACCGTCGAAGATGGTAAAGATGTGGGCCTCAGACTCAGCCCCACCGAGGACGGGTGGGAATCCTGGGTGAAGACGCCGGAGGACCCGTGACCAGTTACCGCTACGACATCTGCGGCATCTCCGACGCCCTCACGGACTACATCCTCACCGTGGACGAGGACGTGGTCGAGGACCTGGGCCTCGTGCGCGGCCGGAGCTTCGCCGTGCAGCAGCCCGTGCTCGGCCGCCTCGAGGAGTGGTTCGCCCGCCACCCCGACGAGGTCATGGTCAGCGCCGGCGGCTCCCCCGCCAACACCGTCCACGGCGCCTCGCGGCTGCACCTGCGCTGCGCCTTCATCGGCTGCGTGGGCAACGACGACAACGGCTACAACTACATCAAGCGCCTGCGCGACAACGACATCGACGTCTTCGTGTCCATCAAGGACGGCGGCAGCGGCATCGCCTACACCCTCATCACCCCGGACGGCGAGCGCACCTTCGGCGTCGACTTCGGCGTGACCAAGCAGCTGATGGACTACGAGGTCCTCTACCAGGTCCTCAAGGACTCGCGCTTCCTCCACTTCAGCGCCTACGAGCTGCGCGGCGACCAGCCCCTGGTCGCGGCCACGCTACGTGCCCAGCGCAAGGCCCTGCAGTTCGGCCGCCAGGTCTCCCTCGACCTCGCCGACGCCCGCCTCGTGGACATCCAGCGCGACGCCATCGACGAGGTCCTGCAAGCCGGCGTCCACATCGTCTTCGCCAACCGCGACGAGGCCACCCGCTACACCGTGGGCTCCAAGGACCCCTACGACCTCGGCGACGGCCTCGACCAGCACGCCGACGTCGTCGCCGTCAAGCTCGGCGCCGAGGGCTGCCTCATCCGCCACGACGGCGAGGCCACCCTCATCCGCACCTCCGCCATCCAGCTCCCCGTGGACACCAACGGCGCCGGCGACGCCTTCGAGGCCGGCTTCCTCTACGGCCTGTGCAAGGACCTCCCCCTCGATCTGTGCGGCCGCATCGGCAACTATTACGCCGCCCACGTCATCCAGGTCCTCGGCGCCCAGTCGCGCGTGAGGCTGGAGGGGATCGAGTACCTGGTTCCGGGGGTGAGTTAGGCCTTACGCCACCGCTGCAAGAACACCGGCTCGTGCTTCTCGATGAACTTGCGTTCGTAGTTCGTCACGATGTTGCCGTCGGCAAGGGGCTCCCCCGCACGGTGCAGGTCCGACGTGTACGCCTCTTCGGTGAGGGGGGTGCCCTGAGCGGCGAGGCGGGCGTCGTCGGCGTAGCGGGCGCAGTCGCTCTTGATCTGGAAGAGGCCGCCGGGGGCGAGGAGGCGGGCGACGAGGCCGACGAAGTCTGGGGTGATGATGCGGTTTCGGGCGTGGCGGTCCTTGGGCCAGGGGTCGGGGTGGTTGAGGTGGACCTGGTGGAGGGAGGCGTCGGTGAAGAGGCGGGCGAGGTAGCCGCCGTGGTGGAGGACGACGCGGCCGTTGGTGCAGCCGACGTCGTGGAGCTTGCGGGCGGCCATCCACACGCGCTTGTAGCGGATCTCGACGCCGACGAAGCGCCAGTCGGGGTGGCGGGTGGCCATGCCGCGCAGGAAGAAGCCGTTGCCGCTGCCCACCTCGAGGACGAGGGGGTGGTCGGCGCCGTCGAAGGCGTCCATCCAGCGGCCGCGGTAGGCCTCGGCGGCCTCGCCCTCGAGGATGATGTCGGGGTACTCGGCGAGCTTGGCGATGTACCGATTGACGAAGGCGGAGCGCTCGCGGGGTTTCCCCTGGCCCGGGGGCAGGGTCTGGCGGCCGCCGGCGATCTCCGAGGGGTGGGGAGGGGAGGGGGTGTCGTCCCCGGTATCGTCATCGCTGTCGCGGGTGGTTATCATGTCCCTGGTCATGGTCATCCGATTCCGAACGAGTCTGTTCGCCTCCCTGGCGGCGTTGCTGTGCGCGCCGACGATTATAGGGTGTGGGGGCGACAACGCACGCCCCAGCCTCATCGAGGAGGCGCAGGAGCAGGAGGGCCTCGACCTCGACGCACCCACCTACACCAAGCGCGAGGGGCTCCACATCGACGTGCCCCACCTGATGGGCAAGCGTTACGACGAGCTGGACGCCGAGGTCATCGCCGATCAGCTGGGCGCGGAGCTGAGCCGCGAGGAGCTGCCCAACTGGGGCGCGGTGAAGATCGAGTTCGCCGACCGCACGGTCAAGCTGTACCGCGACGAGGTCTACTACATCGCCTACCGCCTGCCCCACGCCATGGACATGACCACGGCCATGGGGGTTTGCGGATTCCCCCTGCGGCCACCGCCAAGCCTTTCAGCAACGGTCGAGGAAAGAATAGTCAACTACTGGAACATGCGTCAGATTTCGTTGATGAGGACCGAGCCGAACAGCGAGCTCTTCGACGAGATCCGCGTCTGGAAGCTGCGGCCCCAGGAGGTGGAGAAGGTCGCCCCCAGCCCGTGACCTCCGCCGTCCACCCTCGCGCCTGTTCTTGACAGCCGACCGCCCCTCGCGCATGTTGCGCGATCCCAACTGGAGACGTAGCCGTGACGGTTTCGAGAAACCAGCGACTCGCCAGCCTCCTGCGTGACGAGCTCAACCAGCTGCTCCAGCGCGGCGTCAAGGACCCGCGGCTGGAGAGCACCAGCATCACGCGCGTGGAGCTGTCGGCGGACTGCCGCCACGGCAAGGCCCTGTTCACCTGTCTGGGGGATCAGAGCGGCGCCGAGGCGGCCCAGGACGCGTTCGCCCGCGCCGCCGGATACATGCGCGGCCAGCTCGGCCGCAAGCTGCGGCTGCGGCACGTGCCGGAGCTGCGCTACGAGTTCGACAGCATCCTGCACGAGGCCACCGAGGTCCGCCTGCTCATCGACAAGGTGGTGGAGGTGGATCGGCAGCGCCAGGTCGCCCGCGGCGAGTTCGACGACGACGAGTCCCTCGACGACGACGCGGACGAGACCAGGGAGGACTGACCGTGGCCCGTGACAAGCTGCGCAACCCCGACCTGCAGGGTGTGATCATCCTCGACAAGCCCGCGGGCCTCACCAGCCAGGAGGCCGTGAGCAAGGCGCGCGTGTTCCTGCGCATCAAGAAGATGGGGCACGGCGGCACCCTCGACCCCTTCGCCACCGGCGTGCTGCCCCTGATGGTCAACTCGGCCACCCGCATCGCGCCCCTGCTGGGCGGCGACGAGAAGATCTACGAGGGGGTGATGCACCTGGGCGTGTCCACGGACACCCTGGATCCCACCGGCGAGGTGGTGTCGGAGAAGCCCCTCGACGACGTGGACGAGGCCCGCATCGCCGAGGTGATGGCCTCCTTCGTGGGCGACATCCAGCAGGTCCCGCCCATGTACTCGGCGGTCAAGATCAAGGGTAAGCGCCTGTACGAGCTGGCCCGCAAGGGCACTGAGGTGGAGCGCAAGCCCAAGGACGTGACCGTGCACGAGCTGGAGGTCCTGTCCGTGGACCTGCCGCGGGTGAGCTTCCGGGTGCGGTGCTCGACGGGCACCTACGTGCGCGTCATCGTCAGCGACGCGGGCGACAAGCTGGGCTGCGGCGCCCACCTGGCCGAGCTGGTGCGGACGCGGTCCGGGCGGTTCGACATCGCCGGCGCCCTCACCCTGGACCAGCTCGACGAGATGGGCAGCCACTTCCGCACCGCCGAGGACGCCCACGAGCCCCGCCCCGACGGCCGGCGCTGGCGCTTCGCGCACCCCGACGCCAGCCAGTGGTGGGAGGAGGAGCTGGGCGACAGCATCGTGCCCATCGCCGCCGCCACCGGCCTGCGCTCGCTGGCGTTGCCCGAAGGGGTCATCCGTCGCGTGCGCCACGGCGAGCCCGTGCGTGCGGGCGACCTCACCCCGTCCATGGACCTCTCCTTCGAGCCCGGCGACGAGCTCGCGGTCACCGACGACGGCCGCCACGTCACCGCCATCGTGCGAGCCGCGTGCCGCGGCGCCGTGGCCCCCAAGCTCCCCGAACGCACCCCCGTGCTGGAGATCGTTCGCGTCCTGCGCGCCTGATCGCCGGACCGATTCCATCGCCGTGCGTTGACAAGGCGGTCTTGCAGGACTACATTGCGCCGGTCCGTGGCGTCGCCGCGGGCGACAAACACATCGCTGAAACGCGCGACAGGCATCGACCATCGGCGTTTCGGGAGGTCCAGAATGTCCCTCTCCATCGAAGACAAAGCTGCGATCATCGACGAGTTCAAGACCCACGAGGGCGACACCGGCTCGCCGGAAGTCCAGATCGCGCTGCTGACCCACCGCATCCGTTACCTCACGGAGCACTTCCAGACCCACCACCGGGACCACGCGTCTCGCCGGGGCCTGCTGAAGCTGGTGAGCCAGCGGCGTCGCCTGCTGGACTACCTCAAGGGGGTCGAGTTCGCACGGTACAAGACGCTGATCGCGGCGCTCGGTATCAGGAAGTAACTTCTGGACGTCGCTGCGACATGGGGTCGCAGGGACGAAGTGCGTTGCGGTTCCCCAGGTGGTTGATTCTACGTGTGGACCGCGTCGTTGTGACGCGGTGCAGGGGGACTGCTTGAAGAGGCGATCTGCGGCCGAGGCCGCAGCATCTCCCCGAGGAATCCATGTTCGATATCCATAGCAAAGTAGTAGAAACGCGCGGCAAGCAGATTGCCGTCGAGACCGGCCTGATGGCCCGTCAGGCGGGCGGCGCGGTCAACATCCGGCTCGGCGACAGCGTCGTGCTGTGTTGCTTCACGGTCGAGGATCGCGCGCGGGAAGGAATCGACTTCCTGCCGCTGACCTGCGACTACATCGCCAAGACCTACGCCGCGGGCCGCATCCCCGGCGGTTTCTTCAAGCGCGAGGGCAAGCTCACCGAGAAGGAGACGCTGACGTCCCGCCTCATCGACCGCCCCACGCGGCCGCTGTTCCCCAAGGGTTTCCGCAACGAGAGCCAGCTCGTGGCCTTCGTGCTGAGCCACGACAAGGTCAACGACACCGACGTGCTGGCCATGAACGGCGCGAGCTGCGCCGCCATGCTCAGCGACGCCCCGTTCGACGGCCCCTTCGGCGCCGTGCGGGTCGGACGTGTGGACGGCGAGCTCATCGCCTTCCCGACGTTCGAGGAGCGCGAGTCCAGTGACATGGACCTCATCGTCGCCGCCACGCGCGAGGCCATCTGCATGGTCGAGGGTGGTTTCGAGCAGGTCAGCGAGTCCGACCTCCTCGACGCCCTGGACTACGCCCACGAGAGCATCATGCCCCTGCTGGACATGCAGGAAGAGCTGGCCAGGGAGTGCGGCAAGCCCAACATCGTCGTGACCCCGCCGTTCGTGAACGAGGACATCAAGGCCAAGGTCTTCGAGCAGTTCCGCGGCTCCATCCGCGAAGCCCTGACGACGACCGGCAAGCTCGAGCGACGCCTGGCCGTCCGCGCCGTCCGCGAGGACGTGTTCGCCGCGATCAACGAGTTCGTGGGTGAGGACGCGGATGCCAAGGAGACGCGCACGCAGACCAAGAAGGCCGTCGAGGCGCTGGTCAAGGACATCCTGCGCACCATGCTCATCGAGGAGAAGGTGCGGGTCGACGGCCGCAAGCCCGACGAGGTGCGGCAGATCGACGTGCGAGTGGGTGTGATGCCGCGGCCCCACGGCTCGGCCCTGTTCACCCGCGGGGAGACCCAGGCCCTGGTCACGGCGACCCTGGCCACCGGCGAGGCCTCCCAGAAGATCGAGGGCCTCGAGGGTGACTTCGAGCGCCGGTTCCTGCTGCACTACAACTTCCCCCCCTTCTCGGTCAACGAGGTGCGCTTCATGCGCGGACCGGGTCGCCGGGAGATCGGTCACGGTGCCCTGGCGCATCGCTCCCTGACGCCGCTGCTCCCCAAGGAAGAGGACTTCCCCTACGTGGTGCGCCTCGTCAGCGACATCCTCGAGTCCAACGGCTCGTCGTCCATGGCCACCGTCTGCGGCGGTTCCCTGGCCATGATGGACGCGGGCGTCCCGATGGCGTCGCCGGTCGCCGGAATCGCCATGGGTCTGGTCAAGGAGGGCGACGACTACGTCGTGCTGTCCGACATCCTCGGCGACGAGGACCACCTGGGCGACATGGACTTCAAGCTGGCCGGTAGCGAAGACGGCATCACCGCGTTCCAGATGGACACCAAGATCCAGGGCATCAGCCGTCAGATCATGGTGGAGGCCCTGGAGCAGGCCAACGCCGGTCGCAAGCACATCCTGGGCGAGATGGCCAACGCCATCTCCGCGGCCCGCGACGACATCAGCGAGTTCGCGCCGCGCATCCACACCATCTACATCAACCCCGACAAGATCCGCGACGTCATCGGCCCCGGCGGCAAGGTCATCCGCGGCATGGTCGAGCAGACCGGCGCCAAGATCAACGTGGACGACACCGGCGCCGTGCAGATCGCCTCGTCCGACGAGGAGTCCTGCAACAAGGCCATCAAGATGGTCAAGGAGATCACCCAGGAAGCCGAGGTCGGCAAGCTGTACCTGGGCCTGGTCAAGAAGGTCACCGACTTCGGCGCCTTCGTGGAGATCTTCCCCGGCACCGACGGCCTGCTGCACATCAGCGAGCTGGCCAAGCGTCGCGTCGAGAGGGTCACCGACATCGTCAACGAGGGTGACGAGGTGCTGGTCCGCTGCATCGAGGTCGACCGGAGGTCGGGCAAGATCCGGCTGTCCCGCAAGGCCGCGCTGGAAGCGGGCCAGGAGTAGCCCTTCTACGAGGTGGACATGGCCCGCTGGCGCCTGTTCCTGATCGGTCTGACGATCCTGGCGGTGGGGTGCCCCCCCTCGCCAGAGGAACAGCGCCAGGCGGCCGTGCTCACCTTCCTCTCCACCGAACCCACCCCGTCCTCCCTGGCCGTGCTCCAGCCCGGCGCCGCGGACAAGCTGCGCGAGGTGGAGCCCACCGTGACCGACGAGATCCAGCGCGACCGCGTGGTCAAGGCGCTGGTGCTCATCGACGACGAGACCAGCCACGAGCTGCTGGTGGACCTGCTGGGTCGCGAGCCGCAGCGCGTCGGGGTGGCCTTCGAGACCGCCGAGCACTACCAGCGGCTGCCGTCCCACCTCGACCTGCTGTACTCGCGCGTGGACCTGGACACCCGCCAGGCGGTCTTCGCGACCGTCTGCTGGCCTTCCTTCACCTCGGACGACGCCGGCATCGGCGCCACCTGCGCCCAGCTGTGGGCCCAGGAACCCGCCGAGGTGCAGGGGCGCTGGCTGCGGCTGCTGACTCACCACGGCCCCCACGACGACGCGGCTCCCTACGAGAAGCTCGGCGAGGGGGCGCACGAGTCCGTGGCCGAGGCGCTGGCCGAGGTGGTCCAGCGCGTGGGCGGCGGCGAGGTGATCCCGGCCGAGGCGCGGGCACAGCTGGAGCTCTCGCGCACCATCGCGGACCGACGCGACCGGCTCGGTGGCGGCGGCGACCACCTGACCGTCTCCTTCGAGGGCGGCTACGTGGACGTCCTCCCCCTGGACCCGGACAGCGACTTCGGCCGCACCGGCAACCGCCTGCTCGCCGACCTGCCCCTGGACTGCGTCGCCACCTGGGGCGCGGCCGAGGTGGGCAAGAGCGCGACGCTGCAGATCAAGCTCAACGGCGCCAAGGGGACCCCGTCCGTGACCGTGGTGGGCGCCGAGGATGCGGACACCCCGGCCGCCACCCTGGGGACCTGCACGGCGGTGGGGCTCACGGCCGCGCACGAGGCCGGTAGCGCACCCTGGATACCCCGCTTCGGCACCTGCCGCTTGACCCTGAGGTCCATGCGGGGCAGCAGCTGGAGCCAGGCCGAGGAGGGTCAGGCCGTGCTCTCCGAACCCGACCTGCAGTCCCTGGCCGAGGCGTTGCGCGAGTCGGGCACGCCCGCGTGGCGCGAGCGCCTCGACGCCGCGTCGCGGCCCGAGCCGCTGCTGCGGGACCTGGGCAGCGTGGATCTGGGCTACTGCCTGATCTACGTGGGCGAGGGGTGGGACGACTGCGCCCACTGGCTCGGCGAGGTCGCCGGGCTGGAGAAGTCCGTGGACGACGTGCTCCGCCAGGGGCTGCGAGACGTGGATCCCGCCGTGCGCAGGCTGTGCCGCGCCGCCCTGAGCGTGAACCTGGACGAGGAGGGCCTCGACGAGGCGGCGAAGCCACCCCCACCCCCCGAGGAGCCCACGACCGAAGGGGAGCCGGCCGATGTGTCGGACCAGGCCGAGGAGGAGGCGGGATGAGCGACCCCGTGGCGATCCAGGTGCAGGTGGTGGGCGACGCGCCCGTGCTGCCCCAGTACATGACACCCGGGTCGTCCGGCATGGACGTGCGCGCGGCCGAGGCCGTGGTGCTCGAGGCGGGCGACCGCGCCGCCGTGGGCACCGGGCTGGCCGTGGCCGTGCCCCGCGGCTGGGAGATCCAGATCCGCCCCCGCAGCGGCCTGGCCCTGCGCAACGGCGTCACCGTGGTCAACGCGCCGGGTACGATCGACTCCGATTATCGTGGAGAGATCCGCATCCTGCTGGTAAACCTCGGACGAGACGCCTACGCGGTGGAGCGGGGTGACCGCATCGCCCAGATGGTGTTGTGCCCGGTGGGTCGCGTCCACTGGGAGGAAACGGACTCGCTGGACTCCACCGACCGCGGTGGGGGCGGCTTCGGGTCGACGGGAGTGAAATGAGACACCTCTGGTTGCTGTCCGTGCTCGCGCTGGTGGGCTGTGGCGAGGCCATCCATCACGCGACCATGGCCCCCGAGGTCCTGGACTTCGGGATCATCGAGATCGAGGACGAGAAGGTCCAGCAGTTGACCTTCTCCAACCTCGAGGATCAGGACGTCTACCTGTACTTCCTGGCCCCATCCACGTTCGAGGCCGACATGGTGCCCGCCGGCGACGACCAGGGCACGCCGTTCAACCTCGACGAGACACTGATGCTGACACCGCTGCAGGAGCTGACCATCGACATCCGCTACGGGTGCTGGGCGCAGGACCGGGGATTCTTCCGCTGGGAGATCACCGTCCTGAGCAGCCTGGAGGACACGGGCTACTGGCATGCCTCCCGTGACGTGGGCGAGCTGACGCTGAAGGGCACCTGCGGTTCGGAGGACTGAGCGTGCTCGAGACGCTGACCAAGGGATTCCGTAACGCCCGCCAGAAGCTCTCTGGCGAGGCCGAGATCACGGAAGACAGCATTCGCGAAGCGATCCGCGACATCCGCATCTCCCTGCTCGAGGCAGACGTGGAGTTCGGGGTCGTCAACCAGTTCGTCGCGGCGGTGACCGACAAGGCCGTCGGCGAGGTGGTCAAGGTCAAGGTCAAGAAGAAGGGTCAGGTGATGCGGGCCTCGCCCGCCGACCACTTCATCCAGATCTGCCAGAAAGAGCTCGAGGGCCTCATGGGGCCCGTGGACACCTCCCTGGAGTTCGCCTCCAAGGGACCCACGGCGATCATGATGGTCGGCCTGCAGGGCTCCGGTAAGACCACCACCGCGGGCAAGCTGGCCCGCCTGCTCAAGAACACGCAGGCGAAGAAACCCATGCTCGTGGCCGCGGACGTGTACCGTCCGGCCGCCGTGGACCAGCTCACGGTGCTGGGCCGCAAGCTGGACATCCCCGTCTTCCACCTCAAGGGCGTGACCCCGCCCCAGATGTGCAAGATGGCCTTCGATCAGGCCTCGGCCGTGGGCCGCGACGTGGTGATCTTCGACACCGCCGGACGCCTGGCCATCGACGAGCCGCTGATGGCGGAGCTCGAGGCCATCCGCGACCTCACCCAGCCGCGCAACGTCCTGTACGTGTGCGACGCCATGGTCGGCCAGGACGCCGTGCGCACGGCCACGGAGTTCGACCGGCGGCTGGACGTGAACGGGATCATCCTCACCAAGCTCGACGGCGACGCCCGCGGCGGCGCGGCCCTGTCCATCAAGCAGGTCACCGGCAAGCCCATCAAGTACGTCGGTATGGGCGAGGGCATGGACCAGCTCGAGGAGTTCCGGCCCGAGGGTATGGCCACCCGCATCCTCGGCATGGGCGACATCGTCGGCCTGATGAAGGACTTCGAAAAAGTCGTCGACGAGGAGAAGGCCGAGGAGGACGCCAAGAAGCTGCTCAAGGGCCGCTTCAACTTCAACGACTTCCTCGAGCAGCTGCAGACGGTGCGCAAGATGGGGCCGCTGCAGGAGGTGTTCGAGAAGATGCCGTTCTTCGGGGACATGGTCCCCGAGGGCACCACCATCGACGACCGCGAGCTCAACAAGGTCGAGGCCATCATCAACTCGATGACTCGATCGGAGCGCCTCAATCCGGATATCATCAACGACAGCCGCGTCGAGCGTATCGCCGGCGGCTGTGGACGAAGCCCCAAGGCGGTGCGCGAGCTGATGCAGCGCTTCGCCATGGCCCGCCAGGTGATGGGCGAGCTGGGCAAGGCCACCGGACTCATGGGGCGCATGCCCGGCATGGGCAAGGCGGCCGCGGCTCGGCAGATGGGCCAGATGGGCGCCATGCCCGGCGGAATGGGTATGATGGGCATGGGTGGGCCGGACGCCGGAGGTGGCGGCACGCGCAAGGTCGACCGAAAGAAGATCAAGGCGCGCCGCAAGAAGGCCAAGGCCAACCGCAAGAAGGGCAAGAAGAAGAAGAAGAGGTGAGCGATGGCGGGTGCCACCGAGGCCGAACTGCTGGACATCCTGCGACGGGGCGTGACCAACGGCGCCTCGGATATCCACCTCAAGGTCACCGAGCCGCCGCTGTATCGCGTCAACGGCACACTCCACGTCAAGCCGGGCGCCGCCCCCCTGACCCCTGACGACACGCGCCAGCTCGGCGCGCTCCTGCTGGCCAAGAGCGGCTTCACCTTCAAGGTGGACCAGGTCCGCGAGTTCGACTTCGCCTATTCGGCGCGCAAGATCGGTCGCTTCCGCGTCAACCTGTTCCGTTCGCGCGGCAGCTTCGCCATCGTCGTCCGGATCATCCCGCACAAGGTGCCGGATCTCTCGTCGGTCCAGCTGCCCGCCGTGCTGACCGATCTGGCGATGATCCACCGGGGCCTGATCCTGGTCACGGGGACCGCCGGATCGGGCAAGTCCACCACCCTCGCGGCCATGCTCGATCACGTCAACCGCAGCCGGCGCTGCCACATCCTCACCATCGAGGATCCCATCGAGTACCTGCACCGCAACCGCAAGGCGGCGGTGTCCCAGCGCGAGGTGGGTACGGACACCCAGAACTTCCTGTCCGCCTTCCGCGGCGCCCTGCGCCAGGATCCGGACGTGATCCTGGTGGGCGAGCTGCGTGACGAAGAGTCCATGGACATGGCGCTGAAGGCCGCCGAGACCGGCCACGTGGTCATGGCCACGCTGCACACCATGGACACGGCCAAGACCATCAACCGCATCCTGTCGTTCTTCCCGCCCGGCGCGCAGTCCGAGGTCCGCATGCGCCTCGCGGACTGCCTGTCGTCCGTGATCAGCCAGCGGCTGGTCAAGCGCTGTGATCGCCGCGGCCGCATCGCGGTGTGCGAGATCCTCGTGGCCACCCTGGCCATCCAGGACTGCATCCGCGACCCCAAGAAGGCCCTGAACATCACCAAGCTGCAGGAGGACGGCGACAGCTACGGCATGCAGACCTTCGATCAGCACATCATCCAGCTGTACGCCGACGGCGTGCTCGATCGGGAGACGGCCAAGATCGCCGCCACCAGCCCCTCGAACTTCGATCGCCTCGTGGCCATCCTCGAGACGGAGAAGGACGTGGCGCGGGAGCACAAGCGCAACAAGACCAAGCCCCCCGTTGGCGAGCACACCGAGCCCTCCCTGGAGCGGATCACGCCGTTCAACCCGGATGATCTCTGAGCCGCTGCCCCTGCCCGACGCCGCCGGGGCACCCATCCTCCTGAGGGCGCCCAACTGGATCGGCGACGCCGTGATGGGCCTGCCGACCCTGGAGGCCCTGCGCCGGCTGCGCCCCGAGGCCCGCATCACCGTGGCCACCCGGACGCCGGCCCTTTCGGTGTACGACGGCCACCCGGCCGTGGACGACCGCCTGGTCGTGGCCGCGCGAGGGGAGGGGGAGGGCGAGACCGTGCGTCGGCTGGCCGCCGGCGAGTTCGAGGCCGCGGTCCTTCTCAGCCCGTCGTTCCGAAGCGCGCTGCAGCTGTGGCGCGCCTCCATCCCGGTGCGGATCGGCTTCGCCGACGACATGCGCCGACCCCTGCTCACCCACCCCGTGGGCAAGCGGCGCGGCCGCCCCGCCGCGCACCAGGTGCGCGAGTACCTCGACCTGCTCGGGGTGCACAACGGCCAGCCGCTGCTGCCCCGCATCACCCCGGACGCGCCCAGCGCCGAGGTGGCGCGTGAGCTCCTGGGGCGTCTGACCGCGTCGGGTCGCCCGGTGGTGGCCCTCGCGCCCTTTGCCGCGGGGGGCCGGACCAAGCAGTGGTGTTCCTTTGATCGGCTCGCGGCCGAGCTGGTGCGCCGCGGCTGCCAGGTGATCGTCGTGGGCGGCCCGGACGACGGCAACCGCGCGCTGCGCCTGGCCGACTTCGTGGCCCGCGAGGGGGGCGCACCGGGGTCCGTCACCCTGCTCGCCGGTCCCCAGGCCCTCCCGGTGGTGCCGCTGGCCGGCCTCGCCGCCTCCCTGCCGGCGCTGGTGTGTAACGACACGGGGCCGATGCACGTGTGGGCCGCGGGCGGCGGCCGGGTCATCGCCCTGTTCGGCTCCAGCCACCCGGGGCTGCACGGCCCCCTCGGTCCGGGCCACCGCGTGTTCCACGTGAGCTCCCTGCCGTGCGCGGGCTGCTACCGCGCGACCTGCCCCTACGACCTGGAGTGCCTGCGCGGAATCTCCTTCGACCGCGTCCTGGTGGCGGCCCTGGAGGCCGTGGACCTTGCCTGAGTATCCACCGCTGGTGGTGCGCTTCGGCCGGCTGGGCGACCTGGTGTTGACCTGGCCCGCGCTGGAGGACCTCAGCCGTCGCAGCCGCCCCGTGGACCTGGTGACCTCGCTGCAGTACGCCCCGCTGATGGAGTCGTTGCCCTGGGTCGGCCGCGTCTGGGCGCTGGAGGCGGCGGGCGGGCGGCGCGGCATGGACGAGGTCGTGCGCCTGGCCGGCAGCATCGCCGAGGCCGGCCACGGAGAGATCCTCGACCTGCACGGATCCCTGCGCAGCTGGCTGCTGTGTACCCGGCTCGGGGGCGCCCATCGCCGCGTGGACAAGGGATCCCTGCAGCGGCGCGTCCGCGTCGGCGCCCGCCTCGGCGGTCGCCGGGTGGGCATCCGCGCGGGCGACGTGCGTCCGTTCACGCGTCGGTTCCTCGACGCGGTGGGCGCGGATCCCGACGTGTCCGAGGTACCCCGGGCGCCCGCAGAGCTCCTCGACGGGCCGCGCGGCGCCACCCTGGCCCTCGCCCCTGGCGCGCGGCGGGCCACCAAGCGCTGGCCCGCGGATCGATACGGCGATCTGGCCGGCATGTGGTTCGCTGCCACGGGTGAATCGGCCACGGTGTTCCACGGCCCGGGTGAGGAGGATCTCGCCGCCGCGGTCTGTGAGGCGTCGCGTGGCGCGGCGCGGCCGTGTGGCGACCTGGACCTTCCCGGCATGCTGCGGCGGCTGGGGGGCTACGCCGTGGCCGTGGGTGGCGACACGGGCCTGGTGCACCTCGCGGCGGCAGCGGGCGCCCGTCCTCTGGGGCTCTTCGGACCCACCGGCGTGGACATGGGCTACTGGCCCTGGTCGGATCTCGGCGCGGCCGTCGCTCCACAGCTACCTTGCCACCCGTGCACCCTGTACGGCTCGGACACCTGTCCCCTGGAACACCACGCCTGCATGGCGGACCTCGAGGTGGAGACGGTGTTCGACGCGGCCCTCGCCCTGGCCGGGGGCGTGCCGTGACGCGGGTGATCGCCACGCTGGACCTGCCGCCGCGGCAGGACGGGGGGATCGCCACCCTGGTGGACGTGCTGGCCGCCGGCCTGCACGAGATCGGCGAGCCGGTGGTGGTCTACGCCCGCGGGCGGGGCGAGGACGTCGAGGCGTGGGACGCGACGCGGCCCTACCCGGTGGTGCGGATGCGGGGGCACTCGTGGCTGCGGCACCCATCCCGGAACTTCCTGCCCTACGTGCTGGACATGCGCCGACGATACGACCGTGTCCACCTCCACCTGGCCAGCTGGCAGCTGGCGGGCGCCCCGGCCGGGCTGGCGCGCCGGCTGGGCTGGCCGATCTCGGTCCTGCTCTACGGCCGCGAGGTGACCACCCGCGAGACCCTCCCACCGGAGATGACCCGGGCGGATCGCCTCGTCGCGTTGACCCGCTGGCTCGCCCGCGAGATCCAGCGGCGCGGCGTCTCCGCCGATCGCGTGGCCGCCGTCCACGCCGCCGTCCAGCCGCCTCCGGGCGAGGTGGACTCGAGCTCGCTGCGACGCCGGCTGGGGCTGGGCAAGGGGCCGGTGGTCCTCGCCGTGGGCCGCCTGGTGCCCCGCAAGGGCCAGGACGAGCTGGTGCGGGTCTGGCCCGAGATCTCCGGCGAGTTCGCCGGCGCGAAGCTGTTGCTGGTGGGGCAGGGGCCGGATCGGGATCGCCTCGAGGGCCTGGTCGAGGAGTGCGGGGTCGCCGAGTCGGTGGTCCTCGCTGGATTCCTGGGACCCGCCGAGCTGGAGGCCGCCTACGGCCTGGCCGACGTCTTCGCCCTGCCGTGCCGGGAGGAGGCGGGGGGCGACACCGAGGGCTTCGGCCTGGTCTACCTCGAGGCCGGCGTGCGGGGCCTGCCCGTGATCGGCGGCCGCACGGCCGGGGTCGTGGAGGCCGTCGAGGACGGCGAGACCGGCTTGCTGGTGGCCCCCGGCGACGGTCCCGGGCTCGCAGCGGCCCTGCGGCGCCTGCTCTCGGACCGCGATCTGGCCGCGAAGCTGGGCCGGACAGGCGCCGATCGCGTCCGGGAGAACTATCTGCCGGCCCACTACGCCCGCCGTCTCGTGGAGGCCACGCCGTGAGGATCCTCGTGGCCTGCCGCTTCGATCCCTTCGAGGCGCGCCCTCAGCCCCTGCAGGTGCTGTCCACCGCGGCCGGGCTGGCGTCCGCCGGCGCCTCGGTGACGCTGGTGATGGACCGTCGCGGCAGCGGGCCGTCCGACCGCGGCGCGGTGGAGGCCCACCTCGGCCGACCCCTGGGTGAGGGGGTGGAGCTGCACCTGGTCGGGGGCAGGCACCCCGGCGTCCGCGGCCTGCGCCGGCGCTTGCTGTTGATGCGCCTGCTGCGCCGCCCCTTCGACGGGATCCTCTCGCGGGATTTCCGGCTCACCGGCCTGCTCGACCGCCTGCGCTCGCGCAGCCGGGCGCCCGTGCTGATCCACGAGTGGCACGCCGTCCCCTCGGCGCTGGGCCAGGGGCGCGAGGGGGAGGACCGGGCCGCGCGCGCCGCCGACGCCCACGCCTTCGTCTCCGAGGGGCTGCGCGAGTTCGTGGTCCGACGCTTCGGCCTCGCCGACGCTCCCTGCGCCGTCCTGCCCAACGGCTGCTGGATCGACGAGGGCCGGGCGGACGCGGCGATCCGGGCCCTGCCCACGGCCCACCGCGTGATCACCGCCGGGTTGTTCCGCCAGCCCGCGGACGGCGGCCTGCTGGTGGACACGGCGCGGGGCCTGGCCGACGATCTCGAGCTGGCCGTGGCCGGCGCCGCCCCCGACGCGCTGGACGCGCTGCCCTCGGTGATCACCCTGGGCACCCTCCCCCCCGCGCAGGTGCCCGACGAGCTCACCGGCTGCCTGTGTCAGCTGGCCCTGTACCGTGACGACCTCAACACCCGCCACTTCGCCAGCCCGCTGAAGGTGGTGGCGGCCCTGGCCTCGGGCGTGCCCCTGGTGGCCACGGACCTGCCCACGGTGCGAACCCTGGTGCAACACGAGCGCACGGCGCTGCTGGTGCCGCCGGGGGACGCGGACGCTGCATTGGCTGCTGTTCACCGGCTGGCCGCGGATCGCGAGCTGGCACGGCGGCTGGCAGGGGCGGCGCTCGAGGACGCGCCGACCTTCAGCTGGGAGGGCAGGGGGGAGCGGTTGCTGGAGCTGGTCGCGGCCGACCGGGGTTGAGCCCGCGGATCAGGAGCTGGACTCTTCCTCGCCCACCGGCTCGGCGTCCGTGGAGATCTGGGCCCACTGCACCTGGTCGAACTCCACGTAGTACACGAGGTAGACCGGCTTCTCGTTGCGCAGCAGGTCGATCACGCGCATCCAGTCGCCGTCCTCGAAGATCATCATCACCTTGCCCTCGCCGCCCACGGGCGCCGGCACGTCCTCGTCGCGCACGAACTGGGCGTGACCCACCGCGGTGTCGCTGCGGTCGAACAGGCTCAGCCACACCCGCGCGCCCGGCTGACCGGCGGGTCGGATGGAGTACTTGTAGTGCTTGATCTCGATCTTGTGCAGCGGCATTCGTTCCTCCTGGGCGGGTGTCGGAGAGCGCCCCGACCGAGGCAGCATACCGCAATTCGATCGCCCCCTTGACAACACCGGGCGATCTGCCGACTGTGCCCCCATGGGTACCCTCTACTCGATGACCGGATACGGCCACGGCGAGAGCGAGGTGGGCGGTTTCGCCTTCAGCTGCGACGTGCGCTCGGTGAACCACCGCTTCTGCGACGTGCGGGTCAAGCTGCCGCGCGAGCACGTGCGGTTCGAGCCCACCCTGGTGCAGCGCGTGCGCAAGCGCATCGGCCGCGGGCGGATCGAGCTCGCCGTGCGCACGGACACGGCCGGCGCCGTGGCGAGCGTCGTGCAGGTGGACTCCGACCTGGCCCTGCGCTACCGGGACTCCCTGCGCGACCTGGCGCAGACCCTGCAGCTGCCCGAGCCCGACCTGCCGCTGACCGCGTACACCGAGCTGGAGGGGGTGATCACCCTGCAGGCGCCGGTGGCCGACGAGGACGTGGAGCAGGCTCTGGTGGGCGCCGCCGACGCCGCCCTGGCGGCGCACGCGAAGATGCGGCGCGCCGAGGGCGAGGCCCTGGGCAGAGACCTGGTGGCGCGCCTGGAGCGCATCACCGAGCTGGTGGACCGCCTGGATGCCGACGCGACCGAGCAGCTGCCCCGGCTGCGCGACAAGGTCCACGAGCGGCTGGGCAAGCTGCTGGACGAGGTCCCGGTGGACACCGATCGTGTCCTGACCGAGGCCGCGATCATCGCCGAGCGGGCGGACGTGACCGAGGAGATCGTCCGCCTCAGGCAGCACACCGACGCCTTCCTCGGGGCCATCTCCGGCGGCGGCCGCGTGGGCCGCAAGCTGGACTTCCTGGCCCAGGAGATGTTGCGCGAGGCCAACACCGTGGGCAGCAAGGCGTGGGAGGCCCCCGTTTCGCTCCTGAGCATCGATATCAAGAGCGAGATCGAACGGATCCGCGAGCAGGTCCAGAACGTGGAGTGAGCGAGATGGCGGAAACCAAGCAAGGCACCCTCGTGGTGCTCAGCGGCCCCAGCGGCGTGGGCAAGTCGACCCTGGTGTCGCGCGCCCTCGAGGCGATGCCGGAGCTGGCGTTCTCGGTCAGCGTGACGACCCGACCGCCCCGGCCGACGGAGCGCGACGGCGTGGACTACCGCTTCGTGGACGAGGAGGCCTTCGAGGCGCTCGCAGCCCGCGGTGGCCTCCTGGAGCGGGCCGTGGTCCACGGCCGCCACTACGGCACCCCTCGCGACGCCGTGCACGATCTGCAGGCCCTGGGCCGCACCGTGCTGCTCGACATCGACACCCAGGGGGCCGACCAGGTCCGCGAGTCGGGCGAGCCCGCCACCTTCGTGTTCGTGTTGCCCCCCGACGCGGACACCCTCGAGGCGCGGCTGAAGCTACGTGGAACCGAGGACCCCGCCGCCATGACCCTGCGCCTGAGCCGGGCCCGGGCGGAGATGGAGCGGGCCGGGGACTACGAGTTCGTGGTGGTCAACGACGACCTGGAGCGCGCCGCCCGCGACCTCATCGCCGTGTTGCGCGCGGCCGTGATCCGCGCGCGTCGTGACCAGACCGTGCGTGGCGTGATCGCGTGACACAGCCGATCCTGACCCTGGACGATCTGCTCGAGCGCGTACACCAGTACGCGGCGGATGCCCAGCTGCGCAGCGTGCGCCGTGCGTACGAGGTCTCCCGCGATCCGGGCTCCGGGACGGCCCTGGAGACCCAGGAGATGGGCGTCCAGCGCCCCCTCGCCGTGGCCAGCCAGCTGGCCGAGCTCAGGCTCGACGTGGACACCCTGACCGTGGGCCTGCTGTACCCGGCCGTGGACGACGGGCGCCTCACCGTGGAGCAGGTGCGCGAGCAGTTCGGCGTGGAGATCGCCGACCTGGTCGAGGCCGTGGTCAAGCTGTCGGAGGTGGACTACCGCAGCTCCGCCGAGCACCTGGCCGAGGCCTTCCGCAAGATGATCTTCGCCATGGCCCGGGACCTGCGCGCGCTGCTGGTCAAGCTGGCCGACCGCATGCACGCGCTGCAGACCTCGGGGGACCGCCCCGCGGCGGTCCAGCGGCGCCTGGCCCGCGAGACGCTGGAGATCTACGCCCCCATCGCCAACCGGCTGGGGATGCAGACCCTGCGCATCCCCTTCGAGGACCTCTCGTTCCGCGCGCTCCACCCGGAGATCTTCTCCCGCATCGACCGCCAGCTGACCGCCCGCGAGGAGGCGGACCAGGTCTTCATCGACCGAGTGGTGGCCGAGGTGCAGCGCATCGCCGACGAGAACGACACCGAGGTCCAGGTCTACGGCCGCATCAAGCACCGCCACAGCATCTACCGCAAGATGCTGGCCAAGCGCCTGGACTTCGACGAGGTGGGCGACCTCGTGGCCTTCCGGGTGATCGTCGACGACGTGGCGTCGTGCTACGCCATCCTCGGCGCCATCCACGGCACCTGGGAGCCGATCCACGAGCGGTTCAAGGACTACATCAGCCGCGCCAAGCCCAACGGCTACCAGAGCCTGCACACCACCGTGACCACCGACCAGGGCGAGCGCTTCGAGGTGCAGATCCGCACCCGCGAGATGCACCAGGTGGCCGAGCTCGGCATCGCCGCCCACTGGCAGTACAAGGAGGGGCACCTGGCCCTGAGCGCCAAGCAGCTCGAGCGCTACTCCAAGGTGCGCCAGCTCACCCGCATGGCCTCGGAGATCCAGGACGACCACGAGTTCGTCGAGATGGTCAAGGTGGACCTCTTCGCCGGCGAGGTCTACGTGTACACGCCTCGCGGCGACGTGCGCTGGTTCCCCCGCGGCGCCACGGCCCTGGACTTCGCGTTCTCCATCCACACCGACGTGGGGCGCACCTGCATCGGCGCCAAGGCGAACGACCGCATCGTGCCGCTGCGCTACAAGCTCCAGTCCGGCGACCGCATGGAGGTGATCACCCGCAAGGGCCAGGCCCCCAGCCGCGACTGGATGCGCTGGGTGGTCACGCCCAGGGCCCGCGCCAAGATCCGCGCCCACCTCGCCATCGAGGCCCGCGAGCAGGCCCGCCAGGCGGGCGCGGAGCTGCTGGAGAAGGAGCTGCGCAGGCGCGGCAAGCTGCTCCCCCGGCTGGTCAAGCGCGGCGAGCTCGAGCCCGTGCTGACCGCGCTGAAGGTCCAGAACGGGGACGAGCTGTTCATGCGGCTCGGCTACGGCAGCCTCAACCTCGACCGCGTCGCCGAGCTCATCGTCCCCACCATCCCCGACGACGACGAGGACGAGATCGTCCTGGCCGAGGACAGCGTCGAGCTCGAGCCCGTGGGCCAGGGCCCCATCCGCGTCGACGGCCTCGACGGCATGCTCACCACCTTCGCCCGCTGCTGCCGCCCCGTGCCCGGCGATCCCATCATCGGCTACGTCACCCGCGGTCGCGGTATCACCATCCACCGCGCCGACTGCCGTCAGGGCATGCGTCTGGACCCGGATCGGCTGGTGGAGGTGGAGTGGTCCGCCACCTCGGCGAACCGCGGCGTGCGACTGCGCCTGGTCATGGAGGACCGCACCGGCATGCTCGGCGACGTGACCAACCGCCTCGGCGTGATGAAGGTCAACATCTCCTCGTGCGCCGTGCGCCTCGAGGACGACGGATACGGCGTCGCCGTCATCGGTGTGACCGTGCGCAACCGCGACCACATGCGCAACGTGATGAACAACCTCGAGCGAATCAAGGGGGTCGTCGAGGTCGAGCGTATCTAACCCGCCAAGCGACTTCCCGTCTTCGGCCAGACCAACTATAGTTCCGCCCCGTGAATGAACCCCCTGCCAGCCGAGCCCCCAAGTGGCTGTACGCCGTCGCCGTCCTGGTCGGCCTGGGCATCACCGTCGGGATCGGCATCCTGCTGGTGAACGTGCTGCCGGGGAGGGTGGGGAGCCGCACGTTCCTGCCCTACGAGGGGGGCCTGTTCCTGGGGACGCTGGTCGGCCTGGGCATCCTGTGCACGAAGGACCGCCGAGCCAGGGGCTGGCTGCTGTGGACGGCGGTGGCGGAGGCGGTGGCGCTGACCGCGGTCCTCGGCGGGTACTTCGGCATCGGTCCGAACATCGTCCTGGGCGGCCAGGCGGTGGCGTCGGGCAAGGGCATCCTCGTCGGCGTGGCCCTGGCGGTGTGGATCGTGGCGTACCTGGTGGAACGGTTCACCGGCACGCGGCGGCCCCTCTTCACGGCGCTGCTGGTGGGCCTCGCCATCGCCGGGTTCACCTTCGAGAACAGCTACCGGGTGCAGGGATCGCTGACTGGCAAGTACCGCCAGCCGTGGAACACGTACCACTACTACATGGGGTCCAAGTACTTCCCGGAGCTGGGGTACACGGACCTGTACTCGGCGCACCTGGCGCGGGACGACCAGTGGATCGCCGAGCGGCCCGAGCGGATGAAGGGCAAGCGCGACTACTCCAAGGTCCGCAAGTCCCGCAACATGCACACCTACAGGCTCGAGAGCCGCAAGAGCCTGGTGGAGGCGTACGACAACAGCGCCTTCACCGAGGCGCGGTGGAACGAGTTCGGCCGGGACCTGCGGGCCATACGCCCCTGGTACAAGGGCAAGAAGTGGGCCTCGGTGATGATGGACCTGGGGTACAACCCGGCTCCACCGTGGACGATCTTCGGCACGACGGTATCCAACGCCATCCCGGTCAAGTCCAAGGGATTCTGGTTCATCCGAAACAGCGACGGGCTCGGCCACCTGCTGGCGTTCATCGCCATGCTCTGGGCGTTCGGGATACGCAGGACGGCCATCGCCGTGCTCTGGGTGACGGCCATGCCGTTCAACGAGCGGTACTTCATGGGCGCCTTTGCCCGCTACGACTGGCTCAGCATGAGCCTGGTGGCCCTGGCCCTGTACCACAAGGGGTGGGGGAAGAGCGCCGGCATGGCCCTGTCCTGGGCGGCCATGACCCGCGTGTTCCCCGGCTTCCTGGCCCTGCCCATCCTGGTCCGCGCCCTGTGGGGCCTGTTCCGCGACGGCCCCAAGGCCATGGACCGGCGCCGCTTCGGCTTCGCCCTGGCATTCGTGCTGTCGTGCTCGGTGCTGTTCGGCGCCTCGCACTTCACCGGCCGCGGCGCCCACACCTGGCTGGAGTGGAAGGAGAACATCTCCCTGCACTCCAAGCTGCACCCCACCACGTCGTCCAAGCGCATCGGCATCCCGCGGCTGGTGTTCCACGACATCAAGGAGCACAACTTCTGGTCCACGGTGAAGGGGGCGCGCTTCAAGCTCGCCGAGCAGCGCCAGGGCCGCAAGCGGGTCATCCAGGTCGTCGGCCTGTCCCTGTTGCTGCTGGCCCTGCTGCGCCGCCGCGACCTCGACGCGATGATCCTGATGCTGTTCGCGGTGTTCCTGATGGTGTGCACCAGCCGCTACTACGCGTCCATCTGGATGATCCTGTTCTTCCTGGGGGCTCGAACACGCACCGACCTCCTGCGCTGGCCCGTCTTCGGGGCGGGCCTGTCGCTGCTGGTCGCGCAGGTGGTGTTCTTCATCCCCGAGCGCAACGCCGGGCAGTACTACCTGCTCAACTACGAGATCCTGGCCATGTTCACGGCCCTGTGCCTGGGCTTCCTGGGATCGCTGTTCGTGCGCTGGCGCGCCAGCTAGTCTATTTCCCCTTGCGCATCACCTGCTGAGCCAGCCGCGCCACGGCCATGCCCGCGATGACCTCGCCGTCGAGGCCGAGGAAGGGTAGGGCGCCGCGACCGCAGTAGAACACGTTGCGGTGGGGCAGGGTGAGGTTGACGGTGCGGCGGCCCTTCTCGGCGGTGGAGAAGGCCACGGGCCGCGCGTCCACGGGGTAGGGGTTGGTGTCGGTGCGGGGGCCGCGCTGGGGCAGGTGGATGACCTCGATGTAGCGCTCGAGGTACGGCATGAGCTCCTTGGTGCGCTCGAGCATGGCGCGGGACTGCGCGTCCAGGGCGCGGGCGTCGTCCGCCAGCTCCAGGGGCAGCCGGCAGCTCACCGTGAGGGCGCGGCGGCCCTCGGGGGCACCCGCCGAGTCGCGTGGCGTCAGGGACAGCAGCATGCAGTCCGCCCCCACGGGCGGGCCCTCGGCGGCCGCGTCGGGGGAGACCATGAACACGTGGTCGCACATGCCCACGGGCACCACCTCGTCGGCGATGCCCAGACGCAGCGAATGCAGGAAGTGGGTCGGCACCAGATCCAGCCCTGCGGCCGCGTACTCGTCGGCGGGCGCGCCGTCGAGCCAGGGCGCCAGCAGCTGGGGGTCGTCGCCGGTGATCAGCGACTCGGCCCGCACGGGCTGCTCCCGGCCGGCGAAGCGGATCTCCTTGAGCCGGCCCCAGCCGAGCACGAGCTCCTCGGGCTGGTCGTCGGCGGTGATGTCCACCTTGATCCCCTCGACCCGCCTGCGCATCAGCGTGTCGAACGCGTCGGGGTTGTTGGGGTCCTGGTAGATGCCGTCCAGGGCGCTCATCAGCACCAGGCCGGCGCGACCGAGGCCCGTCTCGGCGAGGGGATCGGCGCTGCCGGACAGCAGGTACAGCGGCGCGGTGATGAACCGCAGCAGGGCCGGGTCCACTCCCTCCTCCTCGGCGGCCTGGCCCAGGGTGATGGCCAGCTCGGCGGGCTCGGAGGGTTCGGTCCAGGAGATCTTCGACAGCCCGATGCGGCTGAAGAAGCCCACGTTGGTCTCCTCCGACAGGGAGGTCCCCACCGCCTCGGCGTAGCGCTCTGCCGCCTCCTCGAGGCGGGCCAGGAGGTTGTTGGCGGCCACGGCCATGCCCGGGCCGAACTGGCGGCCCAGGTCCTCGACGAACAGCCCGCCATCGTAGTGCACGTCCACGCGGTGGGTCGGGTCCACCACCTGGAACAGGGGATCGCTGCGCTGCATGGACTTGACGTCCTGCGGGTGCACCTGGATCTCGCGCAGCGCCGTGGGCAGGAACTTGCTGCCGCCGATCCCGGCGAGGATGCGGCGGTGGTTGGGGAAGCGGTACTTGCCGGCCGGAGGCTGGTCCTCGGGGCGCTCCAGCACCAGGACCTGCATACCCTTGGCGGCGAGCATGGCCGCCGCGGCGAGGGCCCCGGGGGACGGATGGATGATGACGGCGTCGTAGCTACGGGTGATCACAGCAGGGCCCCCAGGGATTGGGCGATGGGGAGGTCAAGGCCAGACAAGGGCGTCGTCCTCTCCGTCCGCAGCAGCTCGGACGCGTGCCCGGCCGTCGAGCACGGTCAGGTCGCCGCGGGCCACGAGGGCCAGGGCGCGCGGGTAGATGATGTGCTCCTGGACCAGCACCCGGTCCGCGAGCGAGTCCGGGGTGTCGCCGTCCAGCACGGGCACGGCGGCCTGGGCCACGATGGGCCCGCCGTCCAGCACCTCGTTGACCACGTGCACGGTGCAGCCGTGCAGCCGCACGCCGGCCTGGATGGCGCGCTGGTGCGTGTCCACGCCCGGGAAGCTCGGCAGCAGGGCGGGGTGGATGTTGAGGATGCGATCGGGGTACGCCCGCAGGAAACGGCTCGACAGGATCCGCATGAACCCTGCCAGGGCCACCCACTCGGTGTCCGCCTCGCGCAGCAGGGCCACCACGGCCTCGTCGAACGCCTCGCGGGAGTCGAAGGCCCGGTGCGAGAGGCACGCCGTGGGCAGCCCCTCGACGTCGGCCCACGCGAGCCCGGCCGCGTCGCGGCGGTTGGAGAACACCAGGCTGATCTCGGTGTCGGGGATGTCGCCCCGGCGGATGGCGCCCACCAGGGTCTTCATGTTCGAGCCGCGCCCGGAGATGAGGATGGCCAATCGCACGACGCGTCCTCCTTCACACCAGCTCGAAGCGGGCGGGATCGTCCGCCTCCACCACATCACCCAGGGGCCAGGACGTGACGCCGTGGCCGGCCAGCACGGCCGCGGCGCGGTCCAGCTGGTCCTCGGGCAGCACCACGACCATGCCCACACCGCAGTTGAACGTACGGATCATCTCGGGCTCGCTGAGGTCGCCGGTGCGACGCAGCAGCTCGAAGACCGGCGGTTCGGTCCAGCTACCCCGGCGCACGCGCGCGGCGCAGCCGTCGGGCAGCACCCGCGGGATGTTCTCGATCAGGCCGCCGCCGGTGATGTGAGCCAGCGCCGCCACGTCGCACGCCTCGATCAGCGCCAGCAGCGGCTTGACGTAGATGCGCGTGGGCTCCAGCAGCTCCTCGCCCAGCGGGCGGTCCAGCGGGGCGACCACGGCGTCCAGGTCGAGCCCGGCCTGCTCCAGCAGCAGGTGGCGCACCAGGGAGAAGCCGTTGCTGTGCACCCCGGAGCTCGCCATGCCCAGCAGGGCCATGCCCTCGCGGACGGCGGACCCGTCGATGATGCGGTCCCGCTCCACCGCGCCCACGGTGAATCCGGCCAGGTCGTACTCGCCGTCCGCGTACATGGACGGCATCTCCGCCGTCTCGCCGCCGACCA
Source organism: uncultured Rickettsiales bacterium (assembly GCA_964558555.1). Lineage (GTDB taxonomy): Bacteria > Myxococcota_A > UBA796 > UBA9615 > CAYRNR01 > CAYRNR01. The sequence goes on from CAZLEO010000091.1 coordinate 30,976, forward strand.
GCGCGCAGCCCGCCTGGCGGCATCCCTCGGCGATGCCGGCCACCACGTCCACGGTCACCGCCGGCTCCAGCCGGCCCGTGGCAAAGTAGTCCAGGAAGAACCACGGCTCCGCGCCCTGGACCACCACGTCGTTGACGCACATCCCCACCAGGTCCACACCCACGGTGTCGTGCACGCCCGTCATGTGTGCCAGCTTCAGCTTGGTGCCCACCCCGTCGGTGGAGCTCACCAGCACCAGCTCGCCGAACTTGCCCGGCGGCACACGGAACAGCCCGCCGAAACCACCGATCTCGGCGAGCACCTCCGGCCGACTCGTGGCCGCCACCAGGGGCCGGATCCTCCGGACCACCTCGTTGCCTGCCTCGATGTCGACCCCGGCTTCCTTGTATCGATCTCGTTGCATTGGGATGCGCGATTCTCGCGCCCGCGCGCACGAGTGTCAACGGGAGGGAGAGCCCGAAACTTCGTTTCGGGCGTCGACGAGGGCGCGCGCCACCAAAAAAGCGACAGGGGGCG
>CAZLEO010000092.1:0-30930 GCA_964558555.1 uncultured Rickettsiales bacterium
ACAACGACGCCCGCGGCCCGAGCAAGGGCGGCATCCGCTTCCACCCCCAGGAGACCGTGGACACGGTGCGCGCCCTGTCCATGTGGATGACGTGGAAGTGCGCAGCCGTGGACATCCCCCTCGGCGGCGCCAAGGGCGGGGTCATCTGCGACCCCCACAACCTCAGCGCGCGCGAGCAGGAGCAGGTCTGCCGCGGCTTCATCCGCCAGCTGTACCGGGACATCGGCCCGGTGCGCGACGTGCCCGCCCCGGACGTGATGACCAACGCCCAGCACATGCTGTGGATGCTCGACGAGTACGAGGTCCTCACCGGCGGGCGCTTCCCCGGCATGATCACGGGCAAACCCGTGGGCATGGGCGGCTCCCTGGGCCGCACCCAGGCCACAGGCTACGGCGTGGTGTACACGCTGCGCGAGGCCCTCAAGGAGCTGGGCATCCGCCCCTCCGACACCACCGCCTCGGTGCAGGGCTTCGGCAACGTCGCCCAGTACGCCATCGAGCTGTACGAGCAGCTCGGCGGCTCCGTGGTGTGCGTGTCCAGCTGGGACCAGGACGACGAGACGTCCTACGCGTTCTACCGCCGCGACGGCGTGAAGCTGAGCGAGCTGCGCGCCATGACCGACCGCTTCGGTGGCATCGACAAGGCCAAGGCCCGCGACGCCGGCTACGAGGTCCAGCCCGGCGACGCCTGGATCGACAAGGACGTGGACATCCTCATCCCCGCGGCCCTGGAGAACCAGATCAACGGCAGCAACGTCGGCCGCATCCACGACAAGGTCCGGGTCATCGCCGAGGGCGCCAACGGCCCCACGACCCCGTCCGCCGACCTGGCCCTGGCCGAGCGCGGCATCTTCGTCATCCCCGACTTCCTGGCCAACGCCGGCGGCGTGACGTGCTCGTACTTCGAGCAGGTCCAGTCCAACACCAACTACTTCTGGGAGATGGACGAGGTGCTCGGGAAGCTCGACATGAAGATGACGTCGGCGTTCATCGAGGTGTCGGACCTGGCGTTGCGCAAGAAGCTGTACACCAGAGACGCCGCCTACGTCATCGCCATCAACAAGGTCGCCACCGCCTGTCGCGAGCGCGGGTGGGTGTGAGCGCGCAGCGCGCGCAGGTTGCCCGAAGGGAGGACGCCATGCAGCACGAGCACGACGTACCGCGGTTCGACCGGATGCTGTTCGATGCGGGCCACCGTATCACCCGCATCGGCGGCGGCTCCCTCGGCGGCAAGGCCGCGAACCTCTGCGTGGTCCAGGACACGATCCTGGGCGGGTTCGACGGCAGCGCCTTCGAGGGCCTCGACGTCGCCGTGCCGCGCATGACCGTGATCGGCACCGACGTGTTCGACGCGTTCATGGCCCACAACGCCCTGTACCCCCTGGCCCTGAGCGAGGAGGCGGACGAGCGGATCGCCCACGCCTTCCAGCGAGCCGAGCTGCCCGCCGTCGTCCTGGGGGACCTGCGCGCCCTGGCCTCCCACGCCACCACGCCCCTGGCCGTGCGCTCGTCGAGCCTGCTCGAGGACACCCTCGAGCACCCCTTCGCCGGCGTGTACGGCACCAAGATGATCCCCAACAACCAGGCCGATCCGGACGCGCGGTTCCGCAAGCTGGTCGAGGCGATCAAGTTCGTGTACGCGTCCACCTTCTTCGTCGCTGCGAGGTCCTACGCGCGCTCCGCCGGCCAGGACATCCGCGGCGAGAAGATGGCCGTGATCGTCCAGGACATCGCCGGCTCGCGCCGCGGCGACCGCTTCTACCCGGTCGTCTCCGGCGTGGCGCGCTCTTACAACTACTACCCCACGGGGAGGGCGCGCGCGGACCAGGGGGTGATCACCCTGGCGCTGGGGCTGGGCAAGACCATCGTCGACGGCGGATTGTCCTGGAGTTACTGCCCCGCGTACCCCAAGAAGCCCCCGCCTTTTGGGGGCGTGCGGGACCTGCTGCGCAACACCCAGACGCGCTTCTGGGCCGTACACATGGGACGGCCCCCCATCCCCGATCCGACGCGCGAGACCGAGTACATGCGCCAGCTCGGCCTGGCCGAGGCCGAGTACGACGACACCGTGCGGTACGTGGCCTCCACCTACTCCGCCACCGCGGACCGGCTGGTGCCGGGCGTGGGTGTCGACGGTCCACGGGCGCTGGACTTCTCACCGGTTCTCACGTTCCGCGATCCGCCGCTCAACGACCTGGTCAGGGAGCTCATGGCGCGGTCCGAGGTCGTGCTCGAGGCCCCCGTCGAGATCGAGTTCGCCGTGGACCTGTCTCCACCGCGCGGCCTGCCGGCGCGGTTTGCCTTCCTGCAGGTCCGCCCCATGACCGTGTGCGACGAGACCGTGCAGCTGTCGGCGAGCGATCTCGAAAGCCCCGACGTGCTCGTGGCCTCGGACCGCTGCCTGGGCAACGGCATGCGGTCGGACATCACCGACGTGGTGTACCTGCCACCCGAAACGTTCGACGCGAGCCACACCATGGCCGTGGCCGAGGAGATCGAGCGCATCAACGAGACGATCGGCCGCACCGGGAGACCGTACCTGCTCATGGGGTTCGGCCGCTGGGGCAGCTCCGATCCCTGGCTCGGCGTACCCGTGGAATGGGGTGCCATCTCCGGGGCGAGGGTCATCGTCGAGGCGTCCCTGCCGCAGATGCACCCCGATCTCAGCCAGGGTTCCCACTTCTTCCAGAACCTCACCGCCTTCCAGGTGATGTACCTGTCGCTCCCCCACGGAGGCCCCCACGACGTCGACTGGGCCTGGCTCGAGCGGCAGGAGCGCATCCACGACGGCCCGTTCGTCCGCCACGTCCGCCTCGCCTCCCCCCTCGACGTCCGGGTGGACGGCCGCACCGGCCGAGGAGTGATCCAGCGCCGTGACTGAACCCACCCGACCCACCGACCTGCTGCTGACCGCTCTGAAGGAGCGCGCCAAGGAGCTCGACTGCCTCTACGCCGTCGAGGAGCTGCTGGGAAACCCCACCCTCGACCTCGACCAGATCTTCGGGGGCGTGGTGCGCGCCATCCCCCCCGGCTGGCAGTTCCCCGAGGACTGCGAGGCCCAGATCACCTACGAGGGCGAGACCCATCGCAGCCGCGACTTCCGGCCCACGAGCTGGTGCCTGCGGGCCGACCTCAACGTCCAGGGCGAGGTCCTCGGCCACCTCGAGGTCTACTACGTCCGCTGGCACGAGAACGCCGACGAGGGGCCCTTCCTCAAGGAGGAGGTCCGCCTCGTCCGCACCATCGCCGACCGGCTGGCGTACCACGTGTTCTACAAGCGCCTGCAGCGCGTGCACGACGATATCGACCGCGCCAGCGAGGACCTCGAGGCCCGCCGCACCCCCGACTGGCAGTCCCCCGTCCACCTGCTGCGCCGCGCCGACAAGCACCTGTACCTGCGCATCGCCCGCAAGATGATCAACAACCTGTTCTGGAGCGGCGTCGAGGAGGCCCAGACCTGGCTCCGCCGCGGCTCCGAGGACTCCCTCGACGACGGCCTCGTCAACGGCGAGGTCAACTCACCCGGCCGCCTGCGCGAGATCGACGAGTCGTGGCTGCTCACCGACGAGCCCTTCGAGCTCGCCGCGCGGCACCTCTCCGACGAGGAGATCCTCACCCGCCTTCAGCGCTGGATGGTCGAGGAGCGCGCCAACGCCTGCACCAAGATCCTGCACAGCGAGCGATCGGCGCTATCGGAGATCGCCGACGCCCTGCGTCGCTACCACGAGGTCCTCACCGACGTCGGCGAGCTGCCCGAACACACCGTCAGCGGCATCCGCGTCGCGCTGATCCAGAAGCTCCTCACCGAGCAGGTCGACTTCGTCAAGGTGGCCAAGGAGTTCATCGGCACCCGCGCCATCGAGCGCATCCTCGGCCGCGTCATCATGACCGGCGACTCCCGCGGCAAGCTCGGCGGCAAGGCCGCCGGCGTCATCCTCGCCCACCGCATCCTGCGCAAGACCCCCGACATCGCCGACGACTTCAAGGTCAAGGTCCCCATGAGCTGGTTCGTGCCGTCATCGGCCATGCGCCAGTTCATCGCCCACAACGACCTCGAGGACGTGTTCGAGCAGAAGTACAAGCGCGTGGACGAGGTCCGCCACGACTACCCGAACATCGTGCGGCTGTTCAAGAGCTCGAGATTCCCGGCGGATGTGGTCAAGGGGTTCTCGGTGATGCTGGACGAGCTCGAGGACACGCCCATCGTGGTGCGCAGCTCGTCCCTGCTCGAGGACCGGGTGGGGACGGCGTTCTCGGGCAAGTACAAGAGCCTGTTCCTGGCCAACCAGGGGACGAAGCGGGAGCGGCTGGCCGAGCTGCTGGATGCGGTGGCCGAGGTGTACGCGTCCACGTTCGGCCCGGACCCCATCGAGTACCGCAAGGAGCGCGGCCTGCTCGATTTCAGCGAGGAGATGGGGATTCTGGTGCAGCAGGTGGTCGGGCGACGAGTCGGGAGGTACTTCCTGCCCGCGTTCGCCGGCGTGGCGTTCTCCAACAACGAGTTCCGCTGGTCGCCCCGCATCCGCCGCGACGACGGGCTGATCCGCGTCGTCCCGGGCCTCGGCAGCCGCGCCGTGGATCGCGTGGCCGACGACTTCCCGATCCTCGTGGTCCCCAAGCAGCCCAACCTCCGCGTGAACACCGGGGTGGACGAGGTCGTGCGCTACTCACCCAAGCACGTGGACGCCATCGACCTGCAGGATCGCTGCTTCTGCACCGTCGACATCAACGACATCCTCGCCGATTGCGGCACCGACTACCCCGCCTTCGAACAGGTCTTCTCCGTGCTCGAGCAGGACCTGCTGCGCCGTCCAGTCGCCCTGCTCACCGATCCCGAGACCGACGATCTGGTCGTCACCTTCGATGGGCTGATCAGCTCCACGCCCTTTGTCGAGCGCATGGGCCGCGTCCTGCGCGCCCTGCAGGACAGCATGGGCCAGCCCGTGGACATCGAGTTCGCCCACGACGGCAAGCACCTGTACCTGCTGCAGTGTCGGGCCCAGAGCTCGGCCGACGAGTGTGGCGGCGCTCCGATTCCCAGGGACGTGCCGGCCGGGGACGTGTTGTTCTCGGCATCGAGGTACGTCTCCAACGGCTTCGTCCCCGATCTCACCCACATCGTCTACGTGGATCCGGATGCCTACGGCGCCATGAGCACCCGCGAGGCCATGGTCGAGGTGGGTCGGGCGGTGGGGAAGATCAACAAGCTGCTACCCCGCCGCCGATTCGCCCTCCTCGGCCCTGGCCGCTGGGGCAGCCGCGGAGACATCAAGCTCGGCGTGTCGGTCACGTACGCGGACATCAACAACGCCGCGCTCCTCGTGGAGATCGCCCGCAAGCGCGGCGCCTACGTCCCCGATCTGTCCTTTGGCACCCACTTCTTCCAGGATCTCGTCGAGGCCGCCATCCGCTACCTCCCCCTCTACCCCGACGAGGACGGCAACGCCTTTGACGGCCGCTTCTTCCGCAAGTCGCCGAACCTGCTGCCCGACCTCCTCCCCGACTTCGCCCACCTCGCCGACGTGGTCAAGGTCATCGACGTCTCCGCATCCACCGAAGGCCGCATCCTCCGCGTCCTGATGAACGCCGACCTGGACGAGGCGCTCGCCGTGCTGGCAGACCCGTCGGACGCCCCGGACCATCCGAGGACCACACCCCAGGTCACCTACCACCGTGAGCCCGGCGAGGCGTGGCGCTGGCGGATGCTCATGGCGGAACGCATCGCCGCCGAGATCGATCCCCACCGCTTCGGCGTCCAGGCGATGTACGTGTTCGGCTCCACCAAGAACGCCACGGCCGTGCCGGGCAGCGACCTCGATCTGCTGGTGCATGTCCGCGGCACGCCCAGACAGCGCAAGGAGCTGGATGTCTGGCTGCAGGGGTGGAGCCTGGCGCTGGCGCAGATGAACTACCTGAAGACGGGGTATCGCAGCGAGGGGCTGCTGGATGTGCACTACGTCACCGACGAGGACATCGCGGAGCGGACGAGCTGGGCCGTGAAGATCGGGGCGGTGACGGATGCGGCGAGGGAGCTGGGGTTGGGGGGGAGGTGAGGGTCGGAGACCCCCCGGCGGATCAATCGGTGGGATACACGTCCGGGTCGGTGTCGTCCGGATCGCCGCACTCCGTGGACCAGCCGTCGCCATCCTCGTCCCCCGTGCCGGTGCCGACCAGATCGATGATGCGGTCGGCGCCCGAGCTGTCGAGGTTGGTCGGGTTGACCTTGATCGTGCCGGTGCAGCGATCCGCGATATCGGGGGTGAAGAGAACCTGGAAGGCGATCTCGGCCTCCGACTCGATCACGTAGTCCCCGGGCCCGAAGTCGCCGGTGAACACGAAGGCGTTGTCCGAGCAGACGATGGTCCCGATGTCGACCTCGAGGTCGCCGTTGCCGGTGTTCGCGACGAAAAATTCCAGGGGCTCGGATTCGCACCCGACGCCGAGGTCGTCGAACGACAGCACCGCATTCTCGATCTCGAGGATCGGCGGCTGGCTGTTGCTGGTCGTCACGTTGGAGCTGCATGCCACGGTGTTCCACGCCAGCAGGGCCACGACGACGGCGGTCGAACGGAAGTAGCTCATCATCACCTTTCCGCGAGGCCCACGAGAGGGCGCATGACGTTAATACGGGGCCCTCGTCACCAGATCAAGGCTCTCGACCTTTCGGCTCCGTTCCCGACCTCCTCCCCGGTCCGTGGATCAAACCCTCCCCTGGTGGGAACAAAGCCCGTGTCGCAGGAGTCTGTGCAGGCAACTCGGAGGGAGGATCGCGTGGTTCGAACCGTCCAGGTGTCGCCCCGCAGGATCAACCGGGCGCTCCATGTCGGCGCCGTCTCCTCGTTGTGGTTGCTCGCGGGGTTCGTCGCCGGGATTCTCGGCCTGCTGGTTCATGGGCTGGGTTACTTCGCGGCCTATCCGTTCTGGCTCGTGGCGACCGGATTGGCGGCCTGGGGAGTGAGGAGCGCCATTTGCACGCACCGCGACATCGACCGGCGACGCCTCCCGGCCTCGACGCGGCCACACGCATCGGTGGGGCTCGCGTCGTCTTCCGTGATGTTGTTCCTGTCGGGGATGCTGACGCTCTCCCTCACCGGCTTGTTGGGTCTGGGCGCTTTCGTGGCGTTCGGCATGCTGGTCTCGCACCCGTACTGAGGCGCCTGGACGGGGAATCGCACTACAATCGTGGGGACCACTGGGGAGGCCGCAGTGCTCAAGACACGAAAACCCGTGCAACGGAGCGAGGTCGTCGCGAGGCCCGCCACGTCGGCGGACCGGAGTCGCCAGGCCGAGACGATCTGCGCGCGATGCGGCACGGAGCTCGCCACTGGCGACGCCTACATGGACGTGGACGGCACCGTCTGTCCCGAGTGTCAGGGCGAGGCCGAGCTCGGCGAGGGATTCCGTAAAGCCTTCCTGTCGGTGGGTGGTACGGCCTTCGGGCTGGCCGGTGTCTCGTTCTTCTTCAATCCCTTCGCCATCGTGTCGATCATGTCGATCATCGCGATGGTGGCCACGTTCCTGTACCCGCGACGGATGGACGAGGAGGACAGGGCGGCCGTGGCCGGCTACAAGGCACCGTGGGTGCTGGCGGTGCTGGGGGGGCTCATCTCGCTGGCTCAGCTGGTGCGGGCGGTGATGGGTCTCGTGGCCCTGTTCAGCGGTTGACTCGCCGGCAGTCGATGCTACTCTGGCCGTGATCCGGATTCGACCCGAGACAAGGGGGACGCCCGATGCGAACGAAACCCGCCCAGCGCACCTTCGACGACGGCGGCGCGGCCACGACACCTCCAACGGCTGCGAGCGATCCCCTCGCCGTACAGCAGCTGTCGGATCCCCTCACGGACCCGCTCCAGGGGGCGGGTGACCTCATGGGCGGGGACGGCGGCGCCGTGCAGTTCGAGGACGCCAACGCGGGTGGGCAACGGCTCGTGCTCGGCGAGGCCGAACGAATCCCCATCGCGGATGCAGGCGCCGAGGGCGCGCTGAACGGCGGAGAGGGAGACACGACCACACCGCGAATCGAACTCGGCGAGGCCGAACGAATCCCCATCGAGGGTGAGGGCCAGTCCCAGGAGGGGGGCGAGGGCGGATCGAGGATCTGGCTCGGCGAGGCCGAGCGCATCGATCCGAAGTAGACACCCGCGCAGCGCCGCGATCGCTCAGGTCGCGGTGAGATACCCCAGCGCCCGCTGGCCCTCCCCGTCCATGTCCACCCTCAACAGCTCGCCGCCCGTGACATCCGCCACCCGGATCACCCGCACCACGTCCGCCAGGTCCGCGGCCTCGGGCACCAGATCCGACAGCGCGTTGGGCGACCGCAGCAGCAGCTCCTCGTCGTAGACCACCCCCTCCTCGTCCGGGTACAGCGCCAGGTAGTGGATGTCGGACTCGACCAGATCCTGGAAGAAGTGGGAGCCGAAGGAGACCTCGGGGGTGTAGCCGCCCTGCTCGCGGGCGACCTCGATGAGCATGCGCGTGTTGTGGATGTCCGAGTACGACACGCGGATGCCCATGCGCAGGTCGCGGGAACCCCAGCGGCCGGGGCCGACGAGGATGAAGCGTTGATCGGCGAGGCGGTGGTTGAGCTTGCGGATGGCCCGGCCGACGGCGAGGCGGCGGTCGTCCGACGGCAGGCGGTTGTAGTCGCGGGGGTCGACCAGGACGACGGTGTCGATGGCGTCCACGCTGCCGGTGATGACGTCGCGGTCCGCAGAGAAGACCTGGCGGTCCGCCGGGACGTCGGGGATCTGGATCGGGGAGGACTCGTCGCGAACGGCCTGGGGCCGACACTGCAGCAGGTGGAAGTGGCGGCCGTCGAAGGCGAACTCGATGTCCACGGGGCAGCCATAGACGCGCTCGAGGGTCTGCAGGCACCACTTGAGGAACGCCGGGTAGGGGCTGGACGAGGCGAAGCTGTCGAAGGTGACGACCATCTCGGCCGGGGCGGTGAGCAGGCCGTCGCCCATCAGCGGACGCAGGAAGTCGTGCTGGACGGTGGAGAAGACCAGGCCCATGCCGGGCACGCGGGCGCCGTCGGCCAGCAGCTCGGCGATGGGTCGCGAGGCGAAGCGGTTGCGGCCCAGATCGACCACGTCGGCGGTCTTCTGGCCGGCGGCGATGATGTCGCGCGCCTGGACCTCGGGCCGCAGGGCGGGCAGGCCCAGGGGAAGGATGCGCGGCTTGTCGTCGCCGATGCGGTCCACCGCGCGGGTGCCGAGGCCGAACACGACGCGGGCCATGCCGTCCTCGGGGCGGATGCGGGGGTTGCGGCGGAACAGGTTGCGCGAGAACGCGACGCCGGCCCACGTGGGGAGGAAGTAGCGGTCCGCGTGGACGCCGACGATCTTCTGGATCAGCACGGCCATGTTCTCGTCGTAGTCGAGCAGGCCGTGGCGGCGGCGGTAGCTGATCGGATCCGGGTGCAGCGAGCTGGCGTACACCTCGGCGATGCCGCCGAGCAGCTCGGCGAGGCGCTCGTCGGGGGTGCCCTGGTTGCACACGAACACGCTGCGGTACTTGCCCGCGAAGGTGGCGCCGAAGCGGTCCTCGAGCAGCGACGAGGAGCGCACGATGAGCGGGTGGGTGCCCACGCGCTCCAGCAGCACCGTCAGCTGCTCGACGATGGCCGGCGGGAACGCCGCGTTCTTGAACAGGTCCAGCAGCAGGGGGTACTCGTTGCGGACCTCGTCGATGTCCTTGTACTTGTGGTCCTGCAGGTGGCGCAGGCCGTTGTGTCGCAGGAACAGCTCCATGGAGTCCGAGCGCAGGAAGAAGGACTCGGGGGTCAGCAAGGGGACGTCGGGGGCGTCCGGGTCGTCCTGGCGCGCGCGCTCGAGGATCTTGGCCCCCAGCAGCATGCCCGCGGCCTTGCCGCCGATGAGGCCGCCCCCCCGCTCGTCGCCCACGATCCGGTCGACGATGTCGTCGAAGTCGCGGATGCGCAGGTAGTTCTTGGCCACGGACTGGAACTGCAGCTGCTCGGACACGAACCGGCGGATCAGGGCCAGCCGCACCGACCTCGACTCGCTGCTGGGCAGCACGGTCTGCCCTTCGGGCAGGCGGCAAAAGCGGCGCACCCCCTCGGCGAGCTCGGCGAACGATACGGACGACGAGCTGGCGATGTCCTCGAGGCTCTCGGCGCGCTCGCGCTTGCGGGTGAGGTTGACGATGTCGTCGATGGCGTCGCGGTCCAGGCGATCCGCGGCGTACTCCAGGGTGATCGCGTGGATGTGCCGCTTCTCCTCGTCGTCCCAGCGGCGGGCCACCTGCACGTTGTCGCCGCCGGGGAGGTCCAGGTCCACCGTCTCCCTCTGGGCGCGCTTGCGAGCCTGGCGAGCGATCTCGTCGAGGGTGACGATACCCCGGCTATGCAGCTCGATCAGGAAGCTCTGGCGGATGCGGTTGGCGATGGGCGCGTGGCGCCGCAGCGTCTCGCCGATGTAGGCCCTGAGGTCGTCGGACATCTCGTCTTCCACCTCCGCGCTACAGCAACCGCCGCACGGCGTCGCCGGGGTTCGCAGGGTCGAACTGGACCAGGGCCAGCTCCGGGCCGTCGTGGGCGGCGGTCATGGCCGTGGTGTCCTTCAGCTCGTCGAGCCACCGGCCGGTGATGCGCGCTGACTCGTGCACGTGGCCGTGCAGGGTCACGGCGGGGCGACGCCGCTTGATGAACCGCTGGATGGCGATGGAGCCCACGTGCACGTCCAGCGGGGTGTGGTCCACCACCTCGCCGTCGAGGGCGGCGCGGTCGAGGGCGGTCCTGTACGGCGGGGAGTGGAACAGCATCACCGCCCGGGTGAGGTCGTGGTCGCCGGTGAGCTGCTCGAGGTCCTCGCGGATGGTCCGCCATCGGGCGTCCCGCTTCGAGATGGGCACGGTCCGGTAGCCCTCCTCGGGGGACACGCACCCCGGGTCGACGAAGCGCGACACGTCGTAGCGCTCCCAGTCCTTGAGCTGGAACGGGGTGGGCGGCACGTGGCTGTAACCGTAGATCGGGACGCCGTCCACCTCGGTGCGGCGGCCGTGGATGTACTCCCACAGGCCGGCTCCGGCGATCTCCTTCAGCACCGGCTCCTCGCTGCGGGGGTCGTCGTTGCCCAGGATGATCAGCACGCGCGGATACGCCGTGCCCAGGGCGCTGCGCAGGGCGGACAGGCGCACCTCGAGGACGTCGCGGACGAAGTCGCCGGCCGCGCCGCGCGCCGACGTCAGCTCCATGGCGCCCGAGGGCAGCAGATCGCCGCCCAGCAGCAGGGCCCTCGGCCGCACCTCCGCCACGGCGTCGAACAGCTTGTCGTACCGATCCATCCGGCCGTGCAGGTCGGAGGCGAACAGCCAGGGGGTGTCGCTCGCGGTCATCGAGCCCACAGTAGTCGAGTCCGAGCCTTTCGTGAACGGCCGAAGCGTTCTTGACGCTCCCGGGGCTGCACCCTACTGTCGGAGCGGCATGGACACGCCCTTCCCCTGTCAGCACACGCACCCCGAATGCTCGGTCCCGCTGAGGCTGCTGTGCCTGTCCCTGTCCGACAACCGCCGCCGTGAGTTCCTCGCGGGCGCGTGCACCGAGATCGCGCGGGCCACGGCCAGCGACGACGTGGCGCTGCTGCTGCGCGAGGGGGAGGACGCCCTGTACGTCCGGCGCGCGGAGAAGGCGGACGAGGGGGTCGAGCTCGCGACCATCGAGGGGCCCATCGGGCCGGATCTCGCCGACCGCGAGCCGGACGAACTGCTGCTGGCCCTCGCCGACGCCCTGCGCGCTCCGGCCGAGGAGTCCCTGCCGCCCATCTGCCCCTCCCCTCCCCTCGACGGCGCCGAGGCGGGATCGTCGGTGGTGTTCCCCCTGTCCGTGGCCAACCAGCGCGTGGGCTCCATCGCCCTGACGCGCCACGGCGGCGACGACTTCGGCGAGCCCGACCGCAGCGCACTCGAGGAGGTAGGCCGCGGCCTCGCCGGGGCGCTGCTGAGCCGCCGCAGCCGCGAGGCGTTGCGCGAACGGGTCAAGGAGCTGAGCTACCTGTACGAGCTGTTCCGCATCGCCGAGCAGCCCGGCACCACCCTCGACGAGGTGCTGCAGCGCGCGGCCGAGGCCCTGCCGGCGGCGTGGCAGTACCCCGACATCGCCCACGGCAAGGTCTGCCTCGACGGGGACATCTACGCGAGCCCCGAGGGCCCGCAATCCGTGGCCGTCCAGCGTGGCGTGATCGTGGTGGACCGCGTGGAGCGAGGCTGGGTCGAGGTGTCCTACGACGAGCCGCGGCCCCACCTGGACGAGGGCCCTTTCCTGGCCGAGGAGCGCAACCTCATCGAGGCCATCGCCCACCAGCTGGCCCTGATCGTCCAGCGCCGCCAGGCCGAGGAGGAGCGGGTCCGCCTGCAGGAGCAGCTGCGCCACGCCGACCGCCTCGCCACCATCGGCCAGCTCTCCGCCGGGGTGGCCCACGAGCTCAACGAACCCCTGGCCAACATCCTCGGCTTCGCCCAGCTCGCGTTGCGCGACGAGGAGCTGCCCCAGGGCCCGCGCGCCGACGTCCAGAACGTGGTCAAGGCCTCGCTGCACGCCCGTGAGGTCATCAAGAAGCTGATGATCTTCGCGCGCCAGACCCCACCCCAGGTGGCCGAGGCCGACCTCAACCACGTGGTCGAGGAGGGGCTGTACTTCCTGGGCTCCCGCTGCCGCAAGGAGGGCATCGACGTGGTGGAGGACCTGGCGCCCGGCCTCCCCAAGCTGCAGGCCGACCCCTCCCAGCTGAGCCAGATCCTGGTCAACCTGGTGGTCAACGCCGTGCAAGCCATGGCCGGCGGCGGGCGGCTCACCGTGCGCACCGCCGAGACCGGGCCCTGGCTGCTGCTGGAGGTCTCGGACACGGGCCACGGCGTCCCCGAGGACCTGCGCCGCAAGATCTTCTTGCCCTTCTACACCACCAAGGACGTGGACCAGGGCACGGGCCTGGGCCTGTCCGTGGTCCACGGCATCGTCACCGCCCACGGGGGTACGATCACGGTGGACTCCGAGTTGGGTACGGGCAGCACGTTCCGGGTCCGGCTACCCACCGCGGGCCCTACAGAGAGCATCGACGATGAGTGAACCCAAGCGGATCCTGGCGGTCGACGACGCGGAGATGACGCTGGAGATCGTACAGCGGCACCTCACCTCCCGCGGCTACCGCGTGTACACGGCCACGAACGTGGCCCGCGCAATCGAGGTCCTCGAGGACACGGCCATCGACCTGGTGATCACGGACATGAAGATGCCCGGCGCCAGCGGCCTGGACCTGATCCGCCACGTGCGCGAGAACCTGCGCGACACCGAGGTGATGATGATCACCGGGTACGCCAGCGTGGACGGTGCCGTGGAGGCCCTCAAGACCGGGGCCGAGGAGTACCTGGCCAAGCCGTTCACGGACGAGGAGCTCCTCGCCGCGGTGGGCCGCGCCCTGGACAAGCACGACGCGCGCCTGGCGCAGCGCCGCAGGTCCGAAGCGGAGGCGCGGCCGGGCACTCACGGCATCATCGGCGAGTCCGAGGTGATGCAGCGGCTCTTCCGGACCATCTCCAAGGCGTCGAAGGTGTCGGCCACCGTCCTGGTCACCGGCGAGAGCGGCACCGGCAAGGAGCTGGTGGCCCGCGCCGTGCACTACACCGGCGACCGCGCGTCGCAGCCGTTCGTGCCGGTCAACTGCGGTTCGATCCCCGAGCACCTGCTCGAGAGCGAGCTGTTCGGGTACGTCAAGGGCGCCTTCACCGGCGCCAACACCACCCGCGCAGGCTTCTTCCAGACCGCCGACGGCGGCACCATCTTCCTCGACGAGGTGGGCGAGACATCGCCGGCCATGCAGGTGCGGCTGCTGCGGGTGCTGCAAGACGGCGAGGTCTGCATGGTGGGCTCGACGCGGCCGCGCCGCGCGGACGTGCGCATCATCGCCGCGACCAACCGCGACCTGCGCGCGCAGGTGGACCGCGGGGAGTTCCGCGAGGACCTGTACTTCCGTCTCGAGGTGTTGTCGCTGGAGGTGCCGCCGCTGCGCGACCGCGGCGACGACGTGCTGGCGCTGGTGGACCACTTCGCGCGCAAGTTCGCGCGGTCTGCCGGCCGGGACGCCCCGCGCTTCGCCCCCGAGGCCCTCGAGGCGCTGACCCGCTACCACTGGCCCGGCAACGTGCGCGAGCTCGAGAACACGGTGCAGCGCATCCTCGTGATGTGCGACGAGGACGAGGTGCTCGTGCCCGACCTGCCGCCGGCGATGCGCTACAGCGCGCCGCGCCACGGCGGCCTCGATCGGTCCCTGGCCGATGTGGAGGCGGAGCACATCCGCCACGTCCTGGCCCACCACGACGGCAACAAGTCCCGCACCGCCCAGGTGCTGGGCATCGACCGCAAGACCCTGCGGGAGAAGATCAGGCGCTACGACATCCCCGAAGGCGGGGGGACGGCCAGGAAGGGCTGACGCCCGTCAGTCGATCACGGCCGCGACCATCGCGATCAGGTCGGCCGCCGCGATCTCGGCGGGGTGGGGTCCGCCCTGCAACCCCAGCGGGCTCGTGGCGATGCCGCCGTAGACCTTGACGCGCAGCTCCGGCGTGCCGGCGACGAACCCCAGTGGGCTCGTGGCGATGCCCCCGTGGACGCGCACGCGCAGCTCCAGGGTGGGCTGGCCGGCGTCCGACGTCCCCGCGGTCATGCCCAGCGGCGTGCCGCCGAGCCCCCCGTGGGTCTGGACGATCTGCTCCATGTCCGCGGACTTGGCGTCGTCCACCGACACGTCCGCGCTGCGGGCGTAGCCGCCGTAGCAGTCCCCCCCATCGCAGGCCTCGGCGAGCACGGCGATCACCTCGAAGCCGACACCGTCCTGAACGGCGAACAGCAGGCAGCCGGGCACGGTAGAGCCGTCCTGGCCCCGGCATTCGCCCCACATCAACAGCTCGTCGCCGGCCTCGTCGGCGATGTCGTGGGCGAGCGCAGCGCCCACGATCCGACCATCGAAGATCGGCGGTCCCTGGGCGAGGGCGGGCACGGCCCACACGACGGCGGCGAGCGCGGCGATCAGGTTCATGGAAATTCTCATGGCGATACTCCCTTGGGTTGAAGGTTCTCTCGGGAGAACCGGGCCGCGCGCAAAGGCGGCTCAGGTTCCGCGCAGGGGGTCGTCAGGACGGCGCGGAAGCTGGTACAACTGCGTTCAGGGGAAACGTTGACGTCGATGCTGTCGTTGCTGGCGATCCTGCTGAGCCGGGCCCTACCCGACGACGTACTCGTGCGCCGCTACACCGAGGGCAACGTGCGCGCCCTGGAGCTGCTGTACGACCGCTACCGCGGGCCGGTGCTGAGCTTCCTGACGCGGTTGATGGGGGACGCGGCCGAGGCCGAGGACGCCTACGTCGAGACCTGGGCCCACGTGGCGCGGGCCCTGCCCCGGTACGAGGCCCAGGGCAAGTTCCGCTCGTTCCTGTTCACCGTGGCGCGCCGCGAGGCGCTGCACATCCTCGAGAAGCGGGCCAACCGCGACAGCCGAAAGGCCCTGGGCGGCGAGGCGCTGGACATGGACCGGGTGGCCGGCGGCGACGAGACCCCCGAGGCCCGCGCGGACCGCAGGGAGCTGGCCAGGCGGCTGGAGGAGGCCCTGGGCGGGCTGACCGAGGAGCTGCGCGCCTGCTTCGTGCTGTACCACGCCCAGGGGCTGACCGTGCCCGAGGTGGCCGAGGCGACCGGGCTGTCGCCGGCCACGGTCAAGCGCCGCATCGGCAAGGCCCGATCGATCCTCGCCGCACGGTTGAAGCCGACGCTGGAGGCAGCCGATGCACTTGCGTGAGCCGAGGTGGGGATGGTTCCGGTTTGCTCCCCCGTGGGGCGACCACGATGTCGAGGCTGGAGGAGGTCGATGACCGACCACCCCGAAGAGCTGCTGGCCCTGTACCCGGATCTGCTCGAGGAGGACGACCTCGAGCGGGTGGAGGCGCACCTGCAGCAGTGTGAGGCGTGCAGCCGCAAGGTCGAGCGGCTGGCCCTGGTGGTCAAGTCGGCCGCTGGGTTGCCCGACGTGATGCCCGACCCCGAGCTGGAACGCCGGGCCAGGCAGCGCATGCTCGACGAGGCCCGCGCCCACGCCCGCAAGCCGCGCCGCTGGGCGCTGGTCGCGGCGCCGATAGCCGTCGCCGCGTTGGTGGCGGCGGCCCTGCTGCTGCGACCGCCCGACACGACCGTGGTGGAGCCCGACGAGTGGTCGGTCAAGGGCGCGGGCGATCCCACGGGCGAGGCGGCGCTGCAGGTGGCGGCCGTGATCGGCGACACCGCACAACCCCTGGCCCAGGGTGACGCGGTGGCGGCGGGTTCCACCCTGCTGATCGGCGCCACCCTCACGCCGGGCCAGCCGGCCATCGTCTTCATCGTCCGCGACGACGAGCGGGAACAGCTCTGGAAGGGCCGGGGCGACGCGACCAGCGCCGAGGGCGGCGCGTTGATGGTGGACGGGACCCCGGTGACGGCGAAGGCGCCGCCGTCCGGGGTGTTCGAGCTGGAGATCTGGCTGGGCACCAGCGCCAGCGACGCACGGCTGGCAGGGAGATTCCAGCTGGTGTCCGTGGGACAATGAGGCCACACATGCAACGTCTCCTCCCCCTGGCATCCCTGCTCCTGTGGGCCGTCGCCGCGGTCACGCCGTGGGCGAGCCCGGCCCACGCCGCGGACGAGGACCTGACCGCGCTGGCTGCCGAGGCCTTTGCGCCGCGCCGCGTCGCCGTGCTCGTCGCCGTGGAAGAGGTGGACGACGGCACGTTCCCGCCCCTGGCCTTCGCCGGACAGGACGCGCTGCGGCTCTCCCAGGTCCTCCAGGACCCGGACGCCGGCCGCTTCGACGACGTGACGCTGCTGCTGCAGGCCAGCCGCGCCGACCTGCGCGAACAGCTGGCGTCCCTGATGCGCGGCGTGCGCCGCCAGGACACGGTGCTGGTGTACTTCAGCGGCCACGGCCTGGCCGACGAGTCCAGCCCGCCGCGGCTGATGCTGGTGATGCGCGACTCGTCCATGGGGACCATCGCCGAGACCGGCGTCCCCCTGGACGTGGTCCAGGAGGTGATGCAGACGCTGCCCGCGCGCCGCAAGGTGCTGCTCGTGGACGCGTGCTTCACCGCCGACGGCAAGCGCGCCGAGGTGGGCGGCTCCACCCAGCAGGGCAGCACGGCCGAGGCCCCGCTGCTGCGCACGGAGCTCCCCTCGGACGAGGCCCACCTGCTCGCCGCAGGCTACGGCCGCCCCGCGTTCGAGCTGCCCGACCTGGAGGGATCGCTGTACACGTCCCACTTCGTCGACGGCCTCGATGGGTTGCTCGCCGACGTGGACGGCGACGGCGTGGTCACCGTGTCCGAGGCCCACGATCACGCGGCCGCCGCGGCCGTGCAGGCCAGCCAGGGGATGCAGATCCCGCTGGCGCTGTACCGCATCTCCGGCCGCGAGGACCTGATCCTGTCGGGGGATCCCTCGCTCCGCGCCAACCCCACCCTGGCGCTGTTGACCACCTACGACCGCCGCCACGCCGGCCTCGGCGTGGAGATCGACGGCCGGGCCAAGGGGGTGTTCCCCCGGTCCATCCCGGTGGAGCCCGGCGTCCACCAGGTCAAGCTCACGTCCGCCGCGGGCAAGGTGGTGGACCGCGGCTCCTACCGCTTCACGCCCGGCCAGGTGGTGTCCGCCGACCGCATGCGATCCGCCCTCAACGGCGGCTACCGGCTGGCCCACGTGTCCCTGCTGCTGGCGGTGATGCCGGCGCCCGGCGGGGGCGGCCCCACGGCCATGGGACCGGGCGTCTCGTTCGGGTTCGGCCACCGCATCCGCGGCGTGGTGGGCCGCCACATCGTGATCCGCGGGGACTTCGGGCTGGCCTCGGTGCCGTCCGAGGACGAGGGCCGCTGGACCGTGTTCGCGCTGGGCGTCGAGGGAGCCCTGCGCTTCGACCCGACCCCGGTCAGCTTCGAGTTCGGCGTGCGCGCGGGGCTCGACCTGGGCCTGCCGCCGGGCGGCCCGTCCACGGAATCGCCGGCCCTGCTCATGTTCACCCCCGGTCCCCACGCCGCCTTTGGCGTGCGGTTGGGCAACCTGGTCACGCTGAAGCTGCGCTACCGCCTGGGCATCACCCACGCCGATCTGGCCGAGCGCGGCAATCCCGACACCACCCTGATCCACCGGCCCGGCGCCGAGTTCGAGATCGGGTGGTGATCCCCTCGCCGCACCCCGAGTCCAAAAAAACCTGAGCCGATCCGGATCCCCCCTCGGTTTGCCCCGGTGACTGGTGGCGCCTGACCACCAAAAACCTTGAAAGGGGACACCGATGACTTTCCGATTCACCGACCTTCTGAAGAGACGATCGAACCTGCTGCCGCTGGCGGCGCTGCCGCTGCTGGGGGGGTGCATGGAGACCGAGTACAACCCCGTCGTGCTGCACGACTACCCCACCGCGAACGAGGCCGTGTGCCTCCCGGAGACGACCAGCAGCTTCCGGGCGAATCCGGTGCTGCCGGTGGAGGCGGGCACGGCCGTGGAGATCGCCGGGTGGGGCACCACCGGCAACCTGGATTCGCACAAGACGACCGCCGCGGGAGCGCCGTGGGACGGCGCCGGCTCGGTGCTGGTCCATGCCGCGGACACGAGCATCGGCGAGATCGACCTGAGCACCCTGGCGCGCATCACTCCACCGCCAGCCGCGCTCAACGCGGGACGGTTCGGCGAGGCCCTCCTCGCCGCGGACGTGCGCGACGGCATGCACACCGGCGTGTCCTACCTTGGCTACGGCGAGGAGCTGCTGGTGGGCGCCCCTGGACAGACCGCCGAGGTGGCGGCAGGCCGCGGTGTGCTGCTGAGCTACGTGGTCGAGTACGACTCCACGGACATGCCGGACGGCGAGTGGACGCTCGACGCCATGTACCAGCCCACCGGCCTGCCGCTGAACGCCGAGTTCGGCGCGGCCATCGCCGCGAACTACGACGGCGGCCCTGGAGACCTGCCCGAGTGGATCGCCGTGGGTGCCCCGGGTATCGACCGCGTCTACATCCTGGAGGTGGATCCCGACCCGGCCTCTTCGAACCGCTTCTCCTACCTGCAGCAGCTGCGCGTCCGGCCCAGCCTGCTGGGCTCCGGATTCGGCTCGGCCCTGTCGGTTGCCGACTTCGACGGCGACGGCTACCTCGACCTGGCCGTGGGCGCGCCCTACGACATGGGCGGCGGGCGCGTCTTCGTCTACTCCGGCGACCCGGGCGATTGTGGCGGTTCGTTCCCCGCGCTGTGCAACAACCCGATCGAGCTCGCCTCTGGATTCGGCGGCGGCAGCGACGAGTTCGGCGCCTCCCTGGCCGCGGGTCACTTCTTCGGCGCCATGGTCGAGCGCGTGGGCCTGGTGGTCGGGTCCCCCGGCGAGGACGTGGACGCTTCCGAAGGCGGCGCCATCTGCCAGTTCCGCTTCGAGGACGACGCCGACACGGTGCGCATGTACACGGCCCACCACCGGTGCGACGAGAACCCCGATCCCATGGCGGACGCCCGCTTCGGCGAGGCCGTGGCCGTGGGCGACTTCGTGCCGCTGGACAGCAATGGCTCCTTCTCCGGTGACTACGCCGACGTGGAGGAGATCGCGGTGGGTATCCCCGGGCAGGACGCGGGAGCCGTCCGCGCGGGCGTCGTGAGCATCCTGGTCCCCGGTGAAGACGGCGCCGACCTGGCCCGCCGTCCCACCCCCCTGACCGAGCTGTACCGATACCACGGCGACCAGACCGACGCCCTGTTCGGCTCGGCCCTGGCCACGAACTTCGTGCAGGACACCCCGTTCGAGGACCTGATCATCGGCGCCCCCGGCGCCGGGATCGCCACGGCCACGGGCCACGGCTCCATCTCCGTGACGCGCTCGGTGCTGCAGAGCGGCACGTTCCCCTGCCACCATCTCTCCGGCGAGTGGATCTCCACCGACGTGGCCGGGGACGAGATCCGCGCGCGCGCCTTCTGGGCCGACGACGAGCTGAGCTTCGAGCTGCTGACCAACGTGACCATCGAGGTCCGCGACGACGACGGCAACTTCTGCGAGTACGTGGACGGCGACGACGAGACCGACGACGACTTCTACGGCACGAGCTACGGCTGGATGGAACTGCCGTCCACCGAGTGGGTCTGCGGGGACACCGAGGCGACCTTCAACATCGACCTCGGCGCCGTGGGAAACCTGGACGGTACCCTGACCTACGACTCCGTCGCAGAGACGTTCGAGCTGTATCTGGACGACACCGGCGCGATCTTCACCGGGCTGAACCTGCTCAACTGGACCACGGGCTGCCACATCGTGGACAACCCGTTCGTGTTCACCAAGGACGTCGACTTCGGCTGCGAGTGAGCCATCCGAGCAGGGCCATGAGCCCCAGCCACCCCGCCCCCGACGCTGAACCACCCGCCTGACACTCGCACCCACCCCCGTCGTCGTCGCCCACGGCGTCGTCGTCGCCCGGCGCCTCGGTCGCGCATTCGGCGTCCGCGCCGTCGCAGTCCTCGTCCACGCCGTTGTCGCAGACGTCCTCGGCGCCGGGGAGGATGGCCGGGTCGTGGTCGTCGCAGTCCTCGTCGCACATCACGCCGTCCTCGTCGTAGTCCTGCACCGGGTAACAGCCCGTGTGGTTGGGATCGAGCTGGTAGTCCCAGATGCCGCGGCCGTAGGTGCCGAAGCGGATGGTGTTCTCGTGGTAGAGCGTCTCCGAGGTCCAGTAGATGGTCACGGGCGCGTCGGCGCCGGTGATGTCGATCCACTCGGCGCCGTCGCGCTCGCGCATGTAGGCCGAGGTCTCGGTGCCGGCGAAGATGCGACCGGAGCCGTCGGGGGCCTCGGCGAGGCTGTAGACCATGGTGTCGGGCAGGCCTTCGTCCCACGCGTCCCAGGTCACGCCGCCGTCGGTGCTGCGGTGGACGCCGGCGTTGGAGTAGCCCGAACCGCCCACGTAGATCAGGTCCATGTCCAGCGAGGACGGCAGCAGGTCCTGGCCGTAGAAGTAGTGGCCGGTGGGCACGTCGTCCTGGGCCTGGGTCCAGGTGACGCCGCGGTCGTCGGAGTGGAACATGCGACCGGCCGAGGTGGCGAGCCAGGCGCGATGCGGGTCCAGTGGCGAGAACTCCATGGCCGAGATGTACTCGTACCAGCCGTCGCCGAAGTCCTTCGTGGACCACTGGGTGGGGAACCAGCCGTCCTGGTTGGACTCGTAGCGGTACAGGTGGGTGGCGCAGAAGAAGAACGATTCGATGTCCAGCGGATCGGCCACCAGCGGCGGCAGCCACGCGTACTCCTCGCCCCCGGGGAACTCGGCGCTCCACAGCCACGGCTCGTCCTCGCCGCCGTGGACCAGGATGAAGCCCGGGTAGACCGAATAGACCAGCTCGTGGGAGCCGTCGCCGGACACCATGTGGGCGTAGTCGCCGCTGATCACCTGTTCGAAGGAGTACAGGCCATCGTCCAGGCCCGCGTGGGAGATCTGGTAGCCCTGGTCCTGGGCGCCGGCGGCCACGTTGTCGGGGTTCACCCGCGAGGTGAGCGTCGAGTAGTACTGGCTGACGCGCAGCCCCTGCATGGCCAGGTTCTCGACGTTCGCCAGGCCGTCCGTGGATCGGTACAGGCCGCCGTCGGTGGACACGTACCAGATCTCCTCGAGGTCCGGCCCGAGCACCACGTCGATGCCGGGGATGTCCGCGTGCAGCTTGTGCATGGGATCGCCGTAGTAGTCGCCCCAGCCGTTGACGATGTCGAAGGTCTGGCCGTCGGCGGTGCGATAGACCTCCACGCCGCCCCAGGCGAACAGATCCTCGTCGTACACCGACGCCGCCAGGGAGCCCCAGTAGTCGTGCACCCCGGTGATGAACTGCCACGAGGCGCCCGCGTCGTCCGAACGGAAGAGCTGGTCGGTGCCGACCACCGCCCAGAGCCGAGGCGCGCCGGCCTCGCTGCCCACCAGCTCGGCGCGGTCCGATTGGGTGTTGATGCTGCCCACCGTGTCCCAGGTGTCGCCCAGGTCCTGGCTGACCAGCACCACGTCGTTCTCGACCAGGTAGAGGTCGGAGCTGCCGTCGCGCGGCGTCCACAGGTCGCCGGCGTACCCGCCGATGGTGCGGATGATGCTGAAGGACCGGCCGCGATCCGTGGATCGCAGCAGCCGGTAGCTGCCGTTGGTGCCCGTGATCAAGAAGATCGTGTGGCTCCCGTCCGAAGTGGTGATGAGCCGCCTGATCTCCCACGGGTTGCCGACGCCCGCGGGGACATTCCAGGTGGCGCCGTCGTCCTCGGAGTAGTGCACGTAGCCCCAGTCCGTGGCCCCCACGACGATGTCGGGCGCGCCCGCCGACTCCGAGGGCACGACCACCATCCAGTGCACGCCGCCGTAGAGGTTGTCGCCGATGGGAATCCACTCGCCGCCGCCCAGATCGGTCTTCCAGATGCCGCCCAGCGCCGAGCCCGCGTACAGCCACCCGTGGTCCGAGGTGTGCTGGGCCACGTGCATGCGGCCGGAGAGGTTGTCGCTGCCGCGCTCCACCCAGATGGGATCGTCGTCGTCGCGACCCGGCGGCGCCAGGGCCAGGGCGTTGCGCCTGGCGATCTGGTCCAGGCCGTTGGCCCGCTCGATGGCCTTGTAGTCCACGCCCTCGGCCGCGCGGTGCATCTGCTCGAACCACGCCTTGCGGTTGGCCTTGTGGGTCTGCTCCGCGTCCTCGTCGAGCCAGTGTTCGGTGGGGGCAGGGAACTCGCGGGGGACGAAGGAGCGGCGGTCGTCGTCGCGCCCCAGGTAGCCGCCGACCGCGGCCCCCATGCACATCACGACCGCGACGCCGGCGAGGATCAGCTGATTTCTGTTCATCGGTTGTTCCTATCGGTCCGACAGCAGCGCGCGGCCCGTGACCATGCGCGCGATCTGGTTGGTGCCGGTGTAGATCTGCGTGAGCTTGGCGTCGCGCATCATCCGCTCGACCGGGAAGTCGCTCATGTAGCCGTACCCGCCCATGACCTGCACCGCGTCCGTGGTGACCTCCATGGCCGTGTCGCTGGCCAGGACCTTGGCCATGCCCCCGTGCAGGGTGCCCGCCTCGACGTCCCCCTCGTCGAACTCCACTGCCGCGCGGTACGTCAGCAACCGCGCCGCCTCCACGGCCGTGGCCATGTCCGCGATCATGAACTGGATCGGCGCCAGCGCCGCGATGGGCTTGCCGAACTGGACGCGCTCCTTCGCATACGCCGTGGCGTGGTCCAGCGCCCCCTGGGCGATGCCCACGGCCTGGGCCGCGCAGAACAACCGGTTCATCGACAGGGTCTTCATGAGGTTGCCGAACCCGGTTCCTTCGGGGCCGATACGATTCGCCGCAGGGACGCGCATGCCCTCGAAGAACATCTCCGAGTTGATGGACCCGCGCATGCCCATCTTGTGCTCGTTCTTGCCGTAGGTGAGCCCGGGCGTGCCCTTCTCGACCACGAACGCGGTGATGCCCCGCGCGCCAGCATCCGGATCGGTGTACGCGTACAGGGTGAACACGTCCGCCACCGCGCCGTTGGTGATGAAGCACTTCTGACCGTCGACGACGTAGTCGTCGCCGTCGCGCACCGCCCGGGTCCGCATGGACAGCAGGTCCGACCCCGCGCCCGGCTCCGTGGCTGCCAGCGCCGTCAGCAGCGTCGAGTCCCCGCCCAGCGGCGAGAGGTAGCGTTCCTTCAGCTCGTCGCTGCCCCCGTGCAGGATCGGCAACATCCCGTCCGTCTGCGCGATCACCAGCAGCGCCGTGGCCGCGCACGCCTTGGAGATCTCCTCCAGCATCAGCACGGCGGTGTGCATCGAGCACTCGAACCCACCGTACTGCGCCGGCAGCAGCGGGTTGAGCAGGCCGTTGGCGGCGAACACCTGCCGCGCCTCCTCGGGGAACCGCTGCTGCTCGTCCAGCTCGGCGGCGCGCGGCGCCACCTCGTCGGCGACGATGCGCTGGACGGTGTCGAGGATCATCCGTTGTTCATCGGAAGGTCTGAACATGGGCGCTCCCCTTTCGTCAGGGTTCGGGCCGTGCCCACTGTACCAGACCCCGGGGTCGATCAGTGCTCCGGAGGTGGCGGGGGCGGCGGCGGCTTGGGCGGCGGCGGCTTCGGCGGCTTGGGGTGCCTGGGATCGCCCTGCTCGCCCTTGTCCTCGTCGCGTGGGTAGTCCGCGCCCTCGCCCAGCCAGCGGTCCTGGGGGATGAGGGTCTGCTCGGCGGGCGGCTTGCCGAAGCCGCGGCGGAAGTCGCTGCTCCAGGGGTCCTGGGGATCGGGGTAGTACGCGCGGGCGTGGGCGTGGTAGCCGGCGGTCTGGGCGATGCAGATGGCGAGGGCGGCGGCGGCGGCCGAGCCGGCGACGGCGGGGCCGATCCAGCCCCGGCCGATGACCCGCGCCAGGGCCACCAGCAGCAGGGCCACGGCGATCCCCGGGAACGGGTACATCACCAGCAGGTGGCTGGGGTGGTGGTAGCTGACGGTGAACGGCGACAGCACGAAGGTGACGCCGAAGACGATCCACAGGAAGACGACGGCGCGGCGGTCCAGCCCACCGCGATTCCACGCGCACAGGACGGGCACCGCCACGGCCGCGACGCAGAACAGCGCGTACAGCGGCCAGTTGTGGAGGATGTCCACGCCCTCGAGGATGCCGAACCACTCGGTGTCCCAGATCTCCCCGCCGACGATGACCGACAGCAGCTGCTTGCCGCGCACGGACAGGTTGACCAGGTACTCGAGGTTGTCGACGTTGTCCTTGGGGGTGGGGGTGACCAGGCGTTCGGCCATCAGCCGGACCGTGACGAAGCCGTTGAACACATTGTACAGGGTCAGCGGCAGGGTCCCCACGACAAAGGCAGCGAACGCGGCGGCGGCCTTCGACACCGACACCCCAGCCTGGTGGATACGCCCGCGCAGGAGCACGACGCAGGCCACGGCGCAGCCGGCGAGGTACCAGATGAAGGTGATCTTGTGGGCCAGGCCCAGGCCGAACATCAGGCCCCCGGCCATGGCCAGCAATGCGGGGCGCTTGTCGGATCGCAGGAACCGCTGGAAGAAGTACAGTCCCGCCCAGAAGAACGCGACGGTGAAGATCTCCTCCTTGTAGTGGCCCTGGCGGGTGAAGTGCACGAACACGGGGTGGGCGGCGGTGAGCGCCGCCGCGCCCAGGCCGGCGGGCGTGCCGAACCAGGTGCGACACACGGCAAAGGCCGCGAACAGCCCCAGCAGGGACACCACGATGGGCATCATCCGCAGGGCGACGGGGTTGTTGCCCAGCACCCACAGGAACGGCAGCTGCAGGTACAGCTCCACCGCGCCCACGTAGTCGTTGTCCTCCATCAGCGGGATGTAGCGGCCGGCGAGGTAGACGCCGGGGAGGATGGGCGGGCCGTGGGTGGGCAGCTCGTCCTCGGGGCCGAACATGTGCTGGCGCACGAACAGGCACTCGTCGATCTCCTCGGCGTTGAGGCGCGGCACGGAGATGGACGGCAGGGTCAGCGAGAAGAACAGGGCCGACAGCAGCACCAGGGGCGCGACGACGTGGATCAGCAGCCGGCGGCGTTCGGGGGTCACGCGGGACATCCTTGCACGGCGTGGCGTCAGCGGCCACCCCGGCGGCGCGAGGCCAGGGCGAGGAGGATCATCAGCGGTCCGAGGCCCGATGAAGCCGCCGGGATCACCGAGCAGTCGCAGCCGTCGGGGTTGGTGTTCTGCGGCGTCGCGGAGTCGTCGTCGTCGCCCGGCATCGCGTCGTCGTCGTCGCCCGGGGCCGAATCGTCGTCATCGCCGACCCAGGGTTCTCCTTCCACCTCGAAGGCGATCACGGCACGGTCCTCGTGGTCCTCGGCAGAGGCGGTGACGGCCACGCGGTAGAGCCCGGGCAGGTCGGGCGAGAAGGAGATGTCCGCGCCCTCCTCCGAGGGAAGCTCCCGGTCGGACACCTCGGGGCGGGCCTCGAGCTCCCAGGCGAACTCCAGGGGCGTGTTCAGCGACGAACACGTGGCGCTCGCGTCCAGGACGGCCAGCGTGCCCAGCGGCACCACCGCGGGTTCGTCCTGGGCGACCGAGCTCAGCCGCAGGTTGGCGACGATGGCGCGGGCTTCGGGCGCCGTCTCGACGACCGCTGGCGCAGCGACCTCCACGGTCCACGTACCTGCCCCGTCGTCGACCCAGCCGCACGCACCGTCCGGTTGCGTCCCGGCGACGGCGGGCAGATCGAACTCCACGGTGGCCTGATCCGCGTCCTGGCCCATCACCGAGGCGCGCCAGTGGCTCGCGGCACCGAACTCGTCGAACTCCACGCGCAGCGTGATCACCGACGAGGGGTCCCCGCCCAACCCCGCGAACCAGCCCGCCGCGGCCGCGTCATCGGCGCAGTACGCGCCGGTCAACGCCTCCACCAGGACGGTCCCGTCCGGCCCGACCACCGAGCGCAGCTGCGACGTCCACGCCTCGCAGGCGCCCCCGGCCCAGGTCCAGGCCGCGCAGGTGTCCCCGCAATCGCCGACGGTCAGGTCCACCGCGTCGTGTTCGCCGTCCACCACGGGCTCGACCAGCAACAGCGTGAGGAACTCGGTGTCCCCCTCCACCGTGGTCTCCAGCACCGTGTGGGTCAGCTCCTGCCAGTGGCTCTCGTCGTGCACGTCCTCTCTCGTGCTGTACGAGGTCGTGTCCGGGGACAGCACGGCCACGGTCAGCCGGGCGCCGGCCCTCGAACACGTCGCGCCGTGCTCGGCGGACTCGAACTCTCCGCCCGACGTGCCCCCGCAGTGGGTGTGCAGCGTGTGCGTGAGCATGTGCGAGTCGTAGTCGTCCACGCGGGCCCGGTCGTGAAGCACCACGAAGCGATCGGCGAGCAGGGCCATGCGCCGCTGGATGTCGGTGGGGGGCGTGAGGTGGAAGTACTCGGTCGCGGCCTGCGCGAAGGCGATGCCCTCGGCCTCGGTGTCCGCAGCCGTCACGTAGGTCAGGCCGTCCCCGGCCGCGGTCCAGCCCCCTTCCACCGAGTAGTCGGTCAGGGCCAGCTCACCGTCCGGCCCCTCCTCGAAGGGGGGCACGGACAGCACGGGCAGGGCCGGCCCCTCGCCGTCAACCAGGATGAGGTTGTGGTTCTGGGGCGTCCAGACCTTCTCGTGGTCTTCCCAGCCGAGGTAGCCCGAGTCGATGATCAGGGCCTCGTCGTTGGCGTAGAGCATCACCGAGGTGCCGTCGGTGTGCTCGTGGCCGCCCGCGCCGTCGATGTACTGCCCCCAGCGCGTCTGCGACATGCCCGCGGCGCGACCGTGCTCGACCAGCATGGCCGCGTAGACCGCGTCGGTCTCCCAGCTGCTGCGGAAGATCACCTGACCGGCGTACGGCAGCACCTGGTGGCGGTCCAGGCCGACCTCGTCCGGGCTCAGCGGCTCGATGGAGTCGTCGTAGGCGGCCAGGATCAGCGGCGCCACGTCCGTGGACCCGCCCGCGGCCTGCCCGTTGTGCTCCCAGGCCCAGCGGAACAGCTCCGCGTTGGCGAAGTCCTCGCTCACGAAGGCGCCGTAGAACAGCCGCGATCCCGGCGTGCAGTCGTCAAAGGGCGGGAAGGTGCCGTCGGGCAGCTGGGTGCGCACGCCCCACAGCAGCGTGGCCTCGATCACCTCGTCGGACCACATGTCCGGCACGGTGTAGGGATCGACGGCGCCGAGCACGTAGTACGGCGGCACCGGCTCGTCCCAGGTCATCTCGTAGGACGCGCCGCCGGTGTAGCGGTGCCAGGCCCACAGGAACGCCGCGTGGTCGATGGCCGAGTAGCCCAGGTACGACCCCGCCTCCTGGTAGCCGCCGTCGGGGTCGGTGAGGATGTCGCGCACCGTGAAGTCGGTGTTGCGCACGGCAAAGTCGATCCACAGAGCCGGGTCGTACCGACCGTCGTCGTGGGACGCCTCGAAGTTCTCGCCGTTGAGCGCGATGGCGGCCAGGCCCATCGCCGCCATGGACTTGGTGCGGTGGTTGTTGACCAGGGTGCGGCAGGCGATCCAGTTGTCGATGGCGAAGTCGGCGTAGAAGTCCGCGGTCAGGTCGGCGACGTTCTGGATGGCCAGGTCACGGTCCTCGCCGAGGATGTCGCGGTCCGCGCCCAGCAGCAGGTCCAGCGCCTCGGCCCACAGGTGCAGCTCCTGGGCCGTGAAGATGTCCTCGACGAAGTCGATGAATCCCTTGGCCCGGGACTCGGTGTACATGGCCAGCAGGTAGGTCACCGCGATCTCGCCCATGGCGTCCCGCGCGGCCTCGTCCTCGAAGGGCACCACGTCGCCCCCGCCGTCCACCGTGCGATCCATGAAGAACAGCCACGCGGCCGCTCGGGCGGCGCTGGCCTTGCTCAGCTCCGAGTAGGGATCGTGATCGTCCAGGTCCACCTCGGCGCCGGACAGGGTGACGAGCCGGGCGACCTGGGTGCGGTACGGCTCCCGATCCAGGCGGGAGAGCACGAGGTCGACCTCGTCCGGGATCAGGCAGGTGCGCGGGTGGGGCCCGGCGTCGGTCATGGCGCCCACCGTCCAGGTCGACGCGAGCGCCGGCGAGGCGGCGATGCACAGCAGGACGGCGATCAGGTGCGGCATCCGCACAGTCTAGCGCACGGAAAGTTGACGGCGCCTTGACAGGCGTGACGACTGCAAATAGGCAGAACTAACATCCTGGCGGATGGAAGGGAGGTTCGTGCCGGGGGTCAGGTAACCGCGAGCCGGGGCCTACAGCCCCCTGACCTGCCCGTCCAGCCCCCACGCCACATCGATCTCCAGCCCCAGGAAGCTCAGGATCGTCGGATGCACGTCCAGGTGCGTGGTCTCGACCGCGGGTAGCTCGCCGGCGGTGACGCCGTGGCCCTACACGACCAAAAAGATCTCCTGGCAGTCGGGGATGGGATCGCCGTGGCCGCCTTCGGGGGTGCCGCCGTGGTCGGTGGTGACGACGACGAGCCAGGCCTCGTCCTCAGGGCGGGTGGCGATGGCGTCGAGGAGCTGGCCGAGCTGGGCGTCGGCGAGGGTGATGGCGGCGAGGTAGTCGGGGGCGTCGACGGTGAAGCCGTGGGCGTGGCCGGCGTGGTCCACGTCGTCGAGGACGAGGGCATGGAGCGAGTGGTCGCCGTTGAGGATGCGGTCCACCGTCCACTCGGTGATCTCGGGGTCGTCGGCCCAGGACGCCTCGGTGGCGGCCTCGAGCTCGACGATCCTCGCGCCGATATCCACCCACTGGTAGGCCAGGGCGGTGGTGACTCCGAGGTCGTCCACGGCGCGCTTGAAGAAGGTGGGGTAGGCGTCGTCGCGGTCGTCGTACTCGCCGTTGGCCGGGACGCCGTGCTTGGCCGGCTGCACGCCGGTGAAGATGGACGTCCAGCCGGGCGCCGAGGAGGTCGTCCCGTCGTGGGTGCGGGCGTCGAAGCTGTACGCGGCGGTGCCGAGCAGGGCGTCGAGGCGCGGCGTGTCGGCGGCCTGGACGGCGTCGGCGCGCACTCCGTCGATGCCCACGAACACCGCGCGGTGACGGAGCTGGGGTTCGCCGGCGGAGTCGTCGTCGGCCGCGACGGTGTCGTCGTCGCCTTCGGAGGACGAGCAACAGGCGAGCAGGGTCAGCAGGGCGAAGGCCAGCAGGGGCCAGACGGGGCGCATGGGACTCCTCGGGGTTGCGGCCGCCTACCTGGACTTGTGCAGGGCCTGATCCAGGTCCGCCATCACGTCGTCGGGGTGCTCGCCGCCCACGCACAGGCGCACCATGTTGGGCGGGATGCCGGCGAGGTCGCGGCCCTCCTTGCCCTGCTGCTGGTGCGTGGAGATGGCGGGGATGGTGGCGACGGACTTGATACGGCCGAGATCCGTGGCGCGCCAGATCCGCTGCAGACCGTCGAAGAACTTGCGGGTCTTCTCGGGGCCGCCCTTGACGCAGAAGGACATGAGGTGGCCGTAGCGGTTGACCGGCTTGCCGTACTGCGGGTCGTGCTCGGCGTCGACGAGGTACATGTACTTGCTGGCCAGGTCGTGCAGCGGGTGGTCGTCGAGGCCGAGGTACTGCACGGACTCCACCTCGGGGTGCCCCTGGAGGAACTTGGCCACCTCCACGGTGTTGCGGCTGAGCATGTCCATCTTCGAGCGCAGGGTGCGCATGTCGTTGAGCGTCATCACCGCCTGCATGGGGTGCAGGTTGGGGCCGTAGTCCCGGTTGGGCAGGTACTTGATGTACAGGGCGAAGTCCTTGCGCAGCTGCTCGTCGTCGATGTTGCTGGTCAGGCCCTTGCGGGCGATGACCGCGCCGCACATGCCGAAGCCGGACGACGTCAGGGTCTTGGTGGCGGACTGCACGACGATGTCCGCCCCGTGGCTGATGGGCCGCAGCAGCGCGGGCGTGGCCACGGTGGAGTCGACGATCAGGGGCAGGTCGTGGCTGTGGGCCAGGTCGGCGACGGCCTCGATGTCGAAGAAACCCTGCTGGGGGTTGGACGGCAGCTCGCCGTACAAGAACCGCGTGTTCTCGTCGATCTTGGAGGCCCACTCGTCGATGTCCGTGGCGTCCTGGACCCAGCGACACTCGATGTTGCGCTCCTGCATGAGCCGCACGTTGAAGTGCTGGAAGGTGCCGCCGTAGCACTGGGCCGTGGCCACGAAGTTGCGCGGCTCGAACACGTCCTTGCGCTTGAGGATCAGGAACGGCTGCAGCGCGGTCATGATGGCCGCCATGCCCGACGAGGTGGAGCAGCACGAGGTCTCGCCCTCGAAGCCGTACCCTTCCAGCAGCGCCATGGTCCATTCGTAGTAGTACGTCGAGGGATTCGCGATGCGGGAGTAGCACCAGGTGGGGATCATGTACGCCAGGGCGGCGGCCATCTCGTCGGAGTCGCGGTAGGCCTGGGACGAGCTCATGAAGATGGGCTCGATGATGGCGCCCT
>CAZLEO010000093.1:0-10110 GCA_964558555.1 uncultured Rickettsiales bacterium
GTCTCCGAGCAGACCGGCTACCCCGCGGACATGCTCGACCTGGACCTGGACCTGGAGGCGGACCTGGGGGTGGACACGGTCAAGCAGGCCGAGACCTTCTCGGCCATCTGCGAGGCCTTCGACATCCCGCGGCCGGATCAGCTCAACCTGCGCGACTACCCCACCCTCGGTGACGTGGTCGGGTTCGTGCGGGAGCACGTCCCGGTCGTCGAGCAGGTCGTGGAGGCCGTCGGCACGGATGATCCCATCGCCGAGCAGGTCCTCCAGCTGGTCGCGGACCGCACCGGCTACCCGGTGGACATGCTCGACCTGGACCTGGACCTGGAGGCGGACCTGGGGGTGGACACGGTCAAGCAGGCCGAGACGTTCTCGGCCATCCGGGAGCGCTTCGGCATCCCGCGGCCCGAGGACCTCAACCTGCGCGACTACCCCACCCTCGGTGACGTGGTCGGCTTCGTGAAGGAGAACAGCGGAGGCGCCGAGCCCGAGCCCGATCCCACCCCGCCCGAGGGCGGCAACGGCGGGGGCCGGGGCACGGCAGCAGCCACGGCGTGGTCCCTCGGCGACGCGGACCTCGTGCCGCGGCGCGTGGTGGCGCCGGTGTTGCGGCCGCCCCTGGACCTGTGTCGGCCCACCGGCGTGGAGATCGAGGCCGGGGACCGGATCGTCGTGGCCCTGGACGAGGGGGGCGTGGGCGAGCGGCTGGTGGCGAGGCTGGCCGAGGCCGGCGCGTCACCGCTGGTGGTGGAGCCCGGGCTCCCCCCTGGCGAGGTCACCTCCCTGGCCTCGGGCTGGCTGGCCGACGGCCCGGTGCGCGGCGTCATCTGGCTGCGCGGTCTGGACGAGGAGCCAGCCGCCGAGCAGCTCGATCTCGACGCGTGGCGCGGGGCCCTGCACGGTCGGGTCAAGGCCCTGTACGGGTTGACCCGGGCCCTGCGCGAGGTCGATCCGTTCCTGGTGGTCGCCACCCGCATGGGCGGCCTGCACGGGTATGGCGAGGCGGGCGCCGAGGCGCCCATGGGCGGCGCCGTGACCGGGTTCGCCAAGGCGTACGCCCGCGAGCTGCCCGAGGCCACGGTCAAGGCCGTGGACGTGGGGCCGGCCGCGGGCGCGGGCGAGGTGGTCGAGCACCTGCTCGACGAGCTGCGCCGGGATCCCGGCGTCGTGGAGGTGGGCTACTGCGGCGGTCAGCGCTTCTCGGTGAGCTTCGAGGAGCGCCCCGCGGACGACGACCACCCGGGGCTGGAGCTGGGCGAGGACTCGGTGTTCGTCGTCACCGGCGCTGCCGGGGGCATCACCAGCGCCATCGTCGGTGACCTCGCTGGCGCCTGCTGCGGAACGTTTCACCTGCTCGATCGCACGGCCGCGCCGCGCCGCGACGACTTCCACGTCCACCTGCTGCGCAACGGGCGGGACGTCCTCCGCGACGAGCTGATCCGCGCGGCGCGGGAGGCCGGCGATCGCCCGGTCCCGCGCGAGATCGAGGCGCGGATGCTCGACGCGGAGCGCCGCGACGCTGCCCTGCGGGCCATCGAGACCGTGGAGGCGGTGGGTGGGCGGGCCGTCTACCACTGCGTGGATCTGCTCGACGGAGACGCCACCGCGGCGGTGCTGGACCGCATCCGCGCCGAACACGATCGCATCGACGTGGTGCTGCACGCCGCGGGACTGGAGATCAGCCGCCCCCTCGAGGACAAGGAACCCGACGAGTTCGACCTCGTGTTCGACGTCAAGGCGGACGGCTTGTACTCGCTTCTCCACGGCACCCGCGACATCCCCATCGGCGCGCTCGTGTGCTTCTCGTCGGTGGCGGGCCGCTTCGGCAACCGCGGCCAGACGGACTACAGCGCTGCCAACGACCTGCTGTGCAAGGTGACGTCGTCGCTGCGCCGCACCCGCCCCGGGACCCGCGCCATCGCCATCGACTGGACCGCGTGGGCCGGCATGGGCATGGCCACGCGTGGGTCCATCCCCGCCATCATGGAGGCCGCCGGCATCGACATGCTCCCGCCGGCGACGGGCGTGCCCACGGTACGCCGAGAGCTCGTCGCCGGCGGTTTCAGCGGCGAGATCGTGGTGGGAGACGCCCTGGGAATCCTCGTGGAGGAGCGCGCCGCCGAGGGGGGCCTGGACCTCGAGGCCGCTGCGGCCCGGGTCGAGCCCTTGCCCATGATCGGAGCGGTTCGCTGTGCTCCGCTGTACGGCGATCTGGAGGTCGAGACCGTCCTCGACCCCACCGCCGAACCCTTCCTGTTCGATCACCAGGTCGAGCCCGGCCTGGCCTACCTGCCGGGGGTGATGGGGATCGAGGCCTTTGCCGAGCTGGCCACGGCGCTGGCGCCCGACCACCGGGTGGACGCGGTGCGCGGGGTACGCTTCGCTTCGCCGCTGAAGTTCCACCGCGACCAGCCCAGGACCCTGCTGCTACGCGCCCGGGTCCTGCCTGCCAGGGACGGCGACCTGACCGCCCATGTCGATCTGTGCTCCCAGGTCAGGCCCGATCCCCAGCGCCCCCCCAGGACCACCGTGCACTTCACCGCCGCGGTCGGCCTCACACGGCATGCCGCCGAGGCACCCGCCGCCGAGATCGATCCGCCCGCGGCCGATCTGCCCGTGGTCGGCGCCGACGACATCTACGGCACCTACTTCCACGGCCCGGCCTACCGGGTCCTGCGGTCGGTGGCCGTGGACGAGCGGCGCGCCTGGGGCACCCTCGCCGCCGATCTGCCCCCGGACGCCGCGTCCGGGGTGGGCCGCTGGCTCATGGCGCCGCGGCTGGTGGAGCTGTGCTTCCAGGCGGCCGGCCTGTGGGAGATCGCCCACCGCCGCGTGCTCGCCCTGCCCGAATCCGTCGCGTCGGTGCGGGTGTACGGCGTGCCCGATCCCGGCGCCGGCCCCCTCACCGCCGTGGTCGACGCGCGCGACGACGGCGCATCCTTCGACGTGCGGGTCGTGGACGCCGAGGGCCGCGCGGTGGTGTCCGTGGACGGCTACCGCACCGTGACCATCTCCGAGCAACTGGCCGGGTGGCCGGTGATCGAGTCCCGGTCCGCGGCCGCGGAGGTGGCGGCCCCGCGGGGGATCTGACGTGATCCGGTGGACCACCGCCTCGGCCTCGGACCGGCGCTTCGTCCAGGCGTGCGGCCAGCCCGACCGCTGGCTGTCCGAGGCCGAGCTGCGCCACCTCGAGGGGCTGGTGGTCGTCAAGCGGCGCCGGGACTGGCTGCTGGGCCGCTGGGCGGCCAAGGGGCTGGTCCTGGCCTACCTCCACGCCAGCCTGCGCGCCGCCCCACACCCCACGGACCTGTCCATCGAGGCGGGGGAGGACGGCGCGCCACGACTGCTCCACGACGGGCCGCCCCTGTCGGTGTCCATCAGCCACAGCCACGGCCGCGCCCTGTGCGCCATCGCCGACGGCGGCGTGGACGTGGGGGTGGACCTGGAGCGCATCGAGCCCCGCTCGGAGGCCTTCGTCGACGACTTCTTCACGCCGTCCGAGATCGCCTGGATCCACGCGGGCTCGGCCCGCGAACGGGACCGCCGCGCCACCACCTTGTGGAGCGCCAAGGAGGCGGCGCTGAAGGCGCTGCGCCTGGGGCTGACCGTGGACACGCGATCGGTGCGCTGTCGGGCCGGCGCGCGCAGCAGGGACTGGTCGTCCTTGCACGTCGAAGCGGCCGACCACAGTCTCGATGGGTGGTGGCGCGTCGCGGGCCG
Organism: uncultured Rickettsiales bacterium; assembly: GCA_964558555.1. Taxonomy (GTDB): domain Bacteria; phylum Myxococcota_A; class UBA796; order UBA9615; family CAYRNR01; genus CAYRNR01. Next base: position 3,718 of record CAZLEO010000093.1, read on the forward strand.
TTTTGCCCTGTGTCTGGTGGTCCGTGGACCATCCGGACTTTGACCCGGCCACGGGTTCGGGACAGAATCCTGCCCTGGTGGGTCAATCGAAACTCTCGAGGGGCGGTTTCGTGGCGGGTACGAGCGACGACGGCACCGGGGCACTCCAGCCCGACTCCCTGCTCGGGGTGACGGTCGCGGGCAAGTACGTGGTCAAGCGGATCCTCGGCGCCGGCGGCATGGGCGCGGTGTATCTGGCCCGCCAGAAGATGCTCGACCGGGACGTGGCGCTGAAGGTGTTGCGGCCCCCCTCGGACAGCGGCGTGGACCGCGAGCTGTTCGACGAGATGTTCCTGGCCGAGGCCGCGGCCGCGGCCCAGCTCAAGAGCCCCCACGCGGTGACGGTGTACGACTTCGGGCGCACCGACAAGGGCACGCTGTTCATCGCCATGGACTACCTCGAGGGGCGGTCCGTGGCCGAAGTCCTCGAGGAGGGCGGCACCCTGGATCCGGGCGCCGCAGTGCACGTGGGGGTCCAGGTCTGCCGGGCGCTGCGCGAGGCGCACCAGCACGAGATCGTGCACCGCGACCTCAAGCCCGCCAACGTGATGCTCTCGGACCGCAACAACGATCCGTACTTCGCCACGGTGCTCGACTTCGGCCTGGCCGGCGAGCTGCCCATGGAGGAGGAGGACGACTCCGAGGGGGCGCGCTTCCTGGGGTCACCCCGGTTCGCCGCCCCGGAGCAGTTCATCGGCGACGGCTCGGTGGACCGCCGGTCCGACGTCTACGGCTTCGGGCTGTTGCTGTACACCATGCTGTCGGGCCGCCCCCCCTTCGACGGGGACACGGGCGAGCTGGCGGTGGCCCACGTCACCCGGCCGCCCCCGACGCTGAAGGAGGCCGCGCCGGACGTGCCGGCGCAGCTGAGCTCCCTGGTGCACCGCTGCCTGGCCAAGGACCCCGCAGACCGCTTCGACGACATGACCGAGGTGATCCGCGCCCTGGGTGAGGTGGAGCTGCCCAACGAATCCCACGAGCCCGAGATCACCCCGCACGATCTGGCCGACTTCGCCGCCGAGATCGGCCTGGACGAGGTCGAGCCGGTGGGGGAGGAGAGCGACGAGCTGTCCATCGAGCCGGTGGACCTCGAGGCGGACACGGACGAGCTCGCGGCGATCACCGACGAGACCCCGGTGGACGACTACGACGAGATCACCGAGGAGACGGAGGGGTCCGCGGATCCCGACGAGTTCGCCGCCGTCACCGACGAGGGCCGCGACGAGCCCTCGGAGGCCTCGGTGTCGCGTCCGCCGCCGTGGAAGGAGCCTGCGCCGCCCCCGGCCGGCAAGCGCAAGAGCGGCGGCCTGTGGTTGCTCGTCGCGGGCCTGGTGCTGTTCGGGGGTGTGGCCCTGGTGGGCGCGTGGGTGGGGATGCAGTTCCTGCCGGGGCGTGGCGAGGAGCCGCGCGAACCTGTGACGGCGGAGGAGCCCACGGAAGCGCTCGACGCCACGCCCGTGGACGTGCAGATCGAGGACGAGACCCAGGCGACCATCCCCGATCCGCCGCCCGTCTCCGAGGAGCGCCCGACCCCTGCCGAGCCGGAGCCGGTCACCGAGGCCCCGACGGATGTGTCGGACCACGAGGCCCCGACCGATGTGTCGGACCAGGAGGCCCCGACCGAGGCCCCGACACCCTACGACGATCCCCCGACCCCGGCGCCCGCCGATGCGTCGGACCGAGAGCCTCCCACCGAGGAGGTCCCGCAGGTGGACGGGTACAAGGACGATCCCTACTGATCCCACGCATCGGGGGATCAAGACGACGCAGACAATCGAGGAGGAGGCCGTGTTCACGAGTTCGACGGACCGCCCATCACGGGGGTGGCTTTGGCTCGTCGCCGGGGTCGTGCTGGCCGTGCAGGCCCCGGCCGCGGCCGGGCCGCGCGACGACGCCAAGCGACACTTCCGCGCGGGCATGGATCTCATCGCCGCGGGTGAGAACGTGGCCGGCATCGCCGAGCTGCAGGCCGCGTACGAGATCCTTCCGCACCCCAACGTGCTGTTCAACATCGGCCGCGCCTACCTGGACGCGGGCATGGCCGAACAGAGCCTGGACTACTTCCGGCGGTATGCGGACAGCCACCCGGCCGACGAGGCCGACGTGCTGGGGCTCATCGAGAGCATCGAGGCCGAGCTGGCGACGGCCGCCGCCACGGCCGATGCCGGCACGGAGCCGTCCGCCGAGATCGAGGGACCACAGCTGGACGAGCTGCTGGAGCTGGTGGAGCGCCTCGAGCGGGCCGCCCAGCGGCTGGAGGAGGGCGGCCCCGGCCCGCAGGCGGCGGGTCAGGCCGAGCTGAGCCCGGAGGAGCTGCTCGCGGCCAAGTCGCTGGAGACGGTGTACGACGAGGTGGTCGTGTCCGCGTCGCGGCAGGCCACCTCACCCCTGGACGCGCCCGTGTCCACCCACATCATCACCGCCGAGGACATCCGCCTGTCCGGTGCCACCAACGTCCCCGACCTGCTGCGCGGCGTGCCGGGCATGGAGGTGATGCAGATGGGCGCCGGCCACACCAACGTGGGCGTGCGCGGCTTCAACGCGCGGCTGAACAACAAGGTGCTGGTGCTGGTGGACGGCCGCGCGGTGTGGATGGACTTCCTCGGCACCACTTTCTTCCGGCTGCTCGACGTGAACCTCGCCGACATCGAGCGCATCGAGGTGATCCGCGGCCCCGGGTCCACCATGTACGGCGCCAACGCCTTCTCCGGCGTGGTCAACATCATCACCCGGCCCAAGGGCGAGCAGGCGGCCGAGTTCGGCGTGATCGGCGGCATGGGCCCCACCATCCAGGGCAACGTGCGGTACTCCGATCGCATCAAGACCGTGGGCTACGCCCTGTCGGTGGGCTACGAGCAGACCGACCGCTTCGAGCTCGAGTACGACCCCGAACGCCTCGACCTGACGCCCGACGTCACCGATCCGACCCTCGCGGTGCGGGCCCTGCGCATGAACGGCGGGCTGACGTGGCTGCCCCGGCACGACACGCAGTTCGGCCTGTCCGGCGGCGTGACCAGCGGGTACGACGACTTCTACGCCATCGGCCTGCTGCGCAACATGTACATCAGCGGGACCTTCCCCTGGGCCCGCGCCGACATCCGCCACAAGGGCCTCAACGCGCGGCTGTTCTGGAACCACTCCAACGCCGAGGCCGGACCCACCTGGTTCGCCGAGGGCACCCTGGACAGCCTCGAGACCCAGGTGAAGGCCAACGTGCTGGACGTGGAGGCGTCCTACGGCGGCGACGTGCAGCTGGGCATCCCCCACCACATCACCGTGGGGGCGGGTTTCCGGGTCAAGACCATCCAATGGGACTACCTGGCCGAGGACCACACCGAGCGTCACCTCAACGGCTTCATCGAGGACCGCATCACCTTCGCCGAGTGGATGTCGGCGGTGCTGGGCTTCCGCTTCGACCAGCACCCGCTGGTGGGCTTCACCCCGTCGCCCCGCGTCGCGGTCATCGTCAAGCCCACCGACCGCATGGCCATCCGGGCTTCGGCGGGCACGGCCTTCCGCATCCCCACGTTCATGGAGTCGTATCTGGCCCTGCGCGTGCCGGGTCCGGTCACCGGCACCGAGCTGATCACCTACGGCAACACCGACCTCGAACCGGAGCTGATCCGCAGCGTCGAACTGGGCTACCGCTTCGAGGGATCGGACTACTTCATGTTCGACGTCGCCGGGTACTACCAGCGCGTCAGCAACCTGATCCACCTCGGCGGCGTGACCTCCACCTACGACTGGGGCCTGGACGAGGAGCCGTTCGACGACCGCTTCGTGCTGGGCACGTCCCAGTTCGAGAACGTGGACCAGGCCTTCGCCGGCTTCGGCGTGGAGCCGTCGGTGCACGTGTTCCCGGTGGCCGGGCTCGACATCTCGGTCAACTACGCCTTCAACTACCTCATCGACCTGCAGGCGCAGGAGACGGGCGGGGAGGCGCGGGACGCCCGCACGCCGATGCACAAGATCAACGCCGGCGTGCAGTACCGCTCGCCCATCCACCTCGACTTCGGTGTCGAGGTGCACTGGGTCAGCGCCTACAGCATCCCGGAGCGCTCCTTCGACGACGCCGGCCAGGTGCTGCTCGATCCCCTCGACATGGACCCGTACTTCATCCTCGACGCCCGCATCGTGTTGCGGCTGCTCGACGACCGCCTCGACCTGGGCGTGACCGGGTCCAACCTCACCGCCTTCGGCAAGGACGCCGGCGGCCACCTCGAGCACGCGTTCGGAACCCACATCGGCCCACGGATCTACGGAACCGTGGCGTACCGCTTCTGAAAGGAGGACCGGGATGACGACTCAACGGACCCTCGCCGCTCTCCTGGTCGCCGCGACCCTGGCCCTGTCCGGCTGCGAGCTGGACGTGGTGCCCAACCGCGACTCCACCCCCGAGGCCAGCGCCATCTCCGGCGTCGTGCGCGTGGACGGCGCCCTGTACGGCGCGGTCTACCTGATGCTGTACAGCTGCGACGACCCGCCGCCGCCCAGCGGCTCGGGCAGCCCCGTGGACTTCGTGGTGCTGCCTCGCACCGACTTCACCGACCGCCAGGCCGACTTCGTCTTCCCCCTGGTGACCGCGGGAGATCCCGGCACCGAGGACACCGAGGCGGGCGCGGCTTGCTACCTCATCGCCGGGTTCGTGGACTCGGACAACGACTTCAACCCGTTCTTCGGCGTCACCGGCCAGGTCACCGCCGGGGACATCGGCGGCGATCCGGTCGTGGTCTCCGTGCCCGGAGCCGCCATCGACGGCGAGCCCATCCCCCTGGTGGACGGCGTCGTGGTCGAGCTGACGACCCCCGTACCCTTCGACCGCCCCTCCTTCGAGGTCTGGCCCACCCACCTCTCGTCCAGCGCGGGCCCGTGCGGCACCGCCGTGGACGAGGGCACCCCGCTGGGCCTGTCCATCGGCAAGGACACCGAGTACCCCGGGCCCTACGACCTCGTCTGCGCCACCATGGAGGCGCTGCCGCTGGAGACGAACCTGGTGGACGTCAAGGCCCCGCTGTTCAGCATGGTCTTCGCTGCGGACGACGACGGCGATCTGCTCCCCGACGACCTCAACGGCGACACCATCCCCGACGTGATCTGGCCCAAGGTGCTGCTGCAACGCCTCGACACCACCGACCCCTACCTGCTGACCACCCAGGACCCGCCGGCGCTGATCCCGGCCATCGTCCTGCCCCAGGACCTGCTCGGCGATCCGGCCTACGACCACATCATGGACTACATGCTCGCCGGCAACCCCTTCGACGGCGAGACCGTCTACCCCGTGGATCACCTCAACCTGCTCGTCCCCGAGCTGCTGGTCACCGACGCCGACACGCTCCAGACCGAGACGCTCGAGAACGTCGCCGCTTCCGGCATGGAGCTGACCGGGCTGTACCAGATCCTCGTGATGAACAGCTCGGGCCAGGTGTGGTCCACGCCCAACGAGCTGGCGGGGTACGGGTACGAGACGCAGGGGCAGGCGATGATCGTCGAGTGATCAGGGGGTGGCGAACCTCGCCACCAGCGCGTCCATCACCCTCTCCCAGGCCGACTCGAAGTATGCGTGGACGTCCGTCCAGCTGCCCCCCTCGCCGAAGCCGAGGTGGCGCAGCTCGACGCGGGTGGTGCCGTCGCCGAGGTCCTCGAAGAAGATCACGACCCAGGTGTGCTTGCCTCGTTCGTCGGGGAACAGGGGCGGAGCGTTCCAGGAGAACGAGAGCATCTCGTCGGGCACGTAGGACAGGATCTGGCAGCCCTCGGAGCCCTGGCCGCCGGGCTCGGCCTCGGGGACGAAGTAGAACTCCATGGGCCCGCCGATGCGCAGGCCCACCGCCGCGTCCACCTCGAAGAAGCCGCGGATGCCCTCTGGGGTGGTCCAGGCGGCGTAGACGTCGGCGACCGGGGCGGCGACCACGGCCTCCTTGACGACCACGGGCTCGACCATGCCCTCGGCCACGAAGAGATCGGCGTCGATGTCGGCGACGGAGGGCGGGGGGATGGGCGCCGGGTTTTCCTTCTTGGGCGGAGGTTCGGGGGCGATGTCCGCGGTGGCGTGCAGCGGGCACAGGGCCAGGGCGGTGACCAGGGCGAGGGACGCGAGTCGCATGGGAGGCCTCCTCGGCGAAAGCCTACAGCAAGCCCGGGCAGGGGGGTCAATGGGCGATGGTGCCCATGCGGCCGGCGTGGAAGTCGTCCAGCGCGGTCTGGATCTGCTGGGTGGAGTTCATCACGAAGGGGCCCCAGCGGACCACCGGTTCGTCGAGGGGGACACCGGCGAGCAGCAGCAGATCGGCGCGCTCGGTCGCGTCGTCGGGTACGGAGAACTCGACGCGGTCTCCCTGACCGAGGAACGCCACC
>CAZLEO010000093.1:10210-30665 GCA_964558555.1 uncultured Rickettsiales bacterium
CCCACGGGGATGGCCTCCCCCGAGACCTCCTGGTAGCGCGGCTTGATCATCTTGTCGGCCGCGGGGAGGTTCACCCAGACCTGGAAGCCGTGCATGCGGCCGCCCGCGGCCAGCAGGTCAGGTGACGGCATCTCCGAGTGCACCACGCCCGATCCCGCGGTCATCCACTGCACGTCCCCAGGCCCCAGCCGGCCGCGGTGGCCCGCCGAGTCGGCGTGCTCCATCTCGCCGGCGAGGACGTAGGTGACGGTCTCGAAGCCGCGGTGGGGGTGGTCGGGGGCGCCGATGGCCTGGCCCGGTCGCCAGTCCACCGGCCCCATCTCGTCGAGTAAGAGGAACGGGTCCACCTGGTCCAGCCCGGTGGTCGGGAAGGGGCGGCGTACCGGGAAGCCTCCTCCTTCGAGCTGGCGATGAGCGGTGGTCACCGTTCGGACGGATCGTGGTGCACTCATGAGATGGAGTCCTTTCATCCATAAGGTAGTCACGACTAATTAAATAGCAAGAAACGAACAGGAGGCCGGGGCCGTGGGGTCTGGTAGGGTGGCGTGACCCACGATGCGTCTCCCCCTCGTCATCGCGCTGGCCTCGTTCGCGACGCTGCAACCCGGCTGCTCACGGGCGCCGCAGCCCGAACCCGTGGCCACCGAAGCGCTGTCCGGCTCCGCGTCCTGCCGCGACTGTCACGAGCCGTTCTACGGGCTGTGGGAGTCGTCCTGGCACGGCCGGGCCATGCGCCCGTACAGCGAGGGGATCGGGTTGCCCGCCGGAGAGGCGAGGGTGGGAGAGGTCGTCTGTTCGTACTCGACCGGCGCGGTGACCTGCGACGACGAGTCCCACCCGGTCGCGCACGTGGTGGGCGGCAAGGACGTGACCTACCTGCTCACCGAACTCGAACGGGGCCGCCTCCAGGTGCTGCCCATGGCCCACGACACCGCGTCGGGTGAGTGGTTCGACACCACCGCCAGCGCGGTGCGGCACTTCGCCGACCTCTCCGACGAGGCGGTGTCGTGGCGCGATGGTTCGCTGACCTTCAACACGGCATGCTCGTCGTGTCACGTCAGTCACCTGTCCACGGCCTACGACGCGGTCACCGACACGTACACCACCACCTGGAGCGAGCCCGGCATCGGCTGCGAGGTCTGCCACGGCCCCGGGGCGGAGCACGCGGCAGCCTGCGCGGCGGCAGGGGAGGGGAGCTGCGGCGATGATCCCAAGATCCTGCGGTTCGGCGACCTCACCCCGGCCCAGGCCAACGACGCTTGCCTGTCGTGCCACGCGCGGCTGATCCCGCTGACCGACGGGTTCGTGCCGGGCGAGCGGTTCTTCGACCATTTCGACCTGGTGACCCTCGAGCACCCCGACTACCACCCCGACGGCCGGGATCTGGGCGAGAACTACACGGCCACCTCGTGGAGGATGAGCCCCTGCGTCGCCGCGAGCGACCTGACCTGCCTGCACTGCCACACGGCCAGCGGCCGGTTCCGGTTCGCCGACCGCCCCGACGAGTCGTGCCTGCCCTGCCACGACCGCGCCACCGCGGGAGCCGCCGGCGACGGCCACGCGGGCGCGGGCCCGGACGCTCGCTGCGTGAACTGCCACATGCCCACCACCACCTTCGCGCGCATGCGCCGCAGCGACCACTCCATGCGCCCGCCTGGGGCGTGGCCGCCGGCGGAGCTGGTGGACGCGGCGCGGAAGGGGGACTGGACCCGTCTCGACGAGATCGTGACGTATCTGGCCGAGCCGGCGCGCGACGAGATCACCGCCAACGCGCTGGTCCGGTTGCTCGCCGGGAGCCCCGATCCCGCGGCCCACGGGGCCCTGCGCCGCGCCCTGGACGACCCCTCCCCCCTGGTGCGCTCCAGCGCGGCGGTCTCCCTGGGGGGGTGCCTCACCGAGGACGACCTGCCGGCGATGCTGGCCGCCACGGGTGACGACTTCCGCGTCGTCCGCGTGCGCGCCGCCCGGGCCCTGGCGGGCCTCCCCGAGTCGCGCGTTCCCGCCGAACACCTCGACACGTGGCGACGCGCCGGCGCCGAACTGGACGCCTCGCTGGCCCAGCGCCCCGACGCCCCCGGCACCCACATGGCCCGCGGCAACCTGGCCATGGATCGCCGGGACTTCCCCGCGGCCGTCACCTCCTTCGAGATCGCGATCCAGCTCGATCCCACCGCGCTGGAGCCCCGCGTCAACGCGTCCATGGCCCACGCCATGGCCGGCGCCGAGGCCGCGGCCGAGCGCCTGCTGCGCGAGGCCCTCGAGATCGCCCCCGACGATCCCACCGCCAACCTCAACCTCGGCCTGCTCCTGGGCGGCCAGGGCCGCACCGACGAGGCCCGCGCCGCGTTCGAGGCTGCCGCGGCCGCCGATCCCGACCTGGCCGTGGCCTGGTTCAACCTGTGCGTGGTGATCGGCGCCGAGGACCCAGCGTCGGCCGTCCCCCACTGCCGCCGCGCCGTTCAGCTGCGGCCGGACGAGCCGCGCTTCGCCGAGGCGCTGGAGTTCTTCGAGAAGAAAGGGGACGTTCGCAACTAAGCAACTTTTTTCGCCGGCTGCCGGCGAAAAAAGTTGCTTAGTTGCGAACGTCCCTTTTCCCGTTCTTCCCCCCTTGCGCGGGCCACCGGATTCGTGGACATTGGAGTCCCGGGAGGCAACAGCATGCCCGGTCCCGCCCGCATCGTCCTCGAAGACGGTTACACCCTGCACGGACAGTCCTTCGGCGCCCCGGTATCGTCCGCCGGCGAGGTGGTGTTCACCACCGGCATGGTCGGCTACCCCGAGTCGCTGACCGATCCGTCGTACCAGGGGCAGATCCTGACGCTGACGTTCCCCTCCATCGGCAACTACGGCGTGCCCGGCGACGACGTGGGTGACTTCGGTCTGCCTGCGTCCATGGAGTCGGACCACGTGCAGGTGTCGGGCCTGGTGGTGGCGGACTACTCGCCCGCATACAGCCACTGGGAGGCGGTGCGATCCCTGTCGGCGTGGCTGGAGGCGTCGGGGGTGCCCGCCATCTGTGATGTGGACACCCGGGCCCTGACGCGGCGGCTGCGCGAGCACGGCACCATGCTGGGCAAGCTCGAAGTCGACGGCGATCCTGGCTGGTTCGACCCGGCCACACAGAACCTGGTGGCGCGGGTGGGCGAGGGGCGCCGCGGCGTGCTCAACGAGGGGGGATCGCCCCACCTGGTGGTGGTGGACTGCGGGGTCAAGAACAACATCCTGCGCTGCCTGATGAAGCGCGGGGCCTCGCTGACGGTCATCCCGTGGGACGCGGATCCGGCCGAGGTGGAGCACGACGGGATCGTGCTGACGAACGGGCCGGGCGACCCGACGATGTGCGAGGCCACGGTCAAGCACATCGCCGCCGCGCTGGAGCGCGACAAGCCCATCTTCGGCGTCTGCCTCGGCGTGCAGCTGCTGGCCCTGGCCGCGGGGGGATCGACCTTCAAGCTGCGTTACGGCCACCGGGGCCAGAACCAGCCGGTGACCGACACGGGTACGCGCCGCTGTCACGTCACCAGCCAGAACCATGGCTACGCGGTGGACGCGCGCACCCTGCCGTCGGACTGGGACGTGTGGTTCCTCAACGCCAACGACGGCACCGTGGAGGGGATCAAGCACCGGAGCAAACCCTTCTCGGCGGTGCAGTTCCACCCGGAGGCGTCGTGCGGGCCGGTGGACACGGCGTACCTGTTCGACGAGTTCATCGACCAGGTCGTCGCGGCGAAGGGGGGTGCGCGATGAAGGCCGTCGGCACCGTGTTGTTGCTGGGGTCGGGCGGGCTGTCCATCGGCCAGGCCGGAGAGTTCGACTACTCCGGGTCCCAGGCCATCAAGGCCCTCAAGGAGGAGGGCGCGCGGGTGGTGCTGGTCAACCCCAACATCGCCACCATCCAGACGTCCGAGGGGCTGGCCGACGAGATCTACTTCGTGCCGCTGACCGCCGAGTTCGTCGAGCGGGTGATCGAGAAGGAGCGCCCCGAAGGCATCCTGCTGAGCTTCGGCGGCCAGACCGCGCTCAACTGCGGCGTGACGCTCAAGCGCGAGGGCATCCTGCGCAAGTACGGCGTGCGCGTGCTCGGCACGCCCGTGGAGGCCATCGAGACCACCGAGGACCGCGACCTGTTCGTGCAGGCCATGGCCGAGATCGACGTGCCCGTGCCGCGGTCCATCGCCACGTCCAGCCCCGAGGAGGCCCTGGCCGCGGCCGACACCATCGGCTACCCGGTGATCGTGCGCGCCGCGTACACGCTCGGCGGCCTCGGCTCCCAGCTCGTCCCGGACCGCGCCACCCTCGCCGCCGCCGTGGCCAAGGCCTTCACGGCGAGCCCCCAGCTACTGATCGAGCGATCCCTGGAGGGCTGGAAGGAGGTGGAGTACGAGGTCGTCCGCGACGGCTACGACAACTGCGTGACCGTGTGCAACATGGAGAACCTCGACCCGCTGGGCATCCACACGGGCGAGTCGGTGGTGGTGGCGCCGTCGCTGACGCTGAGCAACGACGACTACCACCGGCTGCGCGAGCGCTCCATCGCCATCGTGCGGCACATCGGCGTGGTGGGGGAGTGCAACGTCCAGTTCGCCCTGGACCCGAAGTCCAACGACTACGCCGTGATCGAGATGAACGCCCGGCTCAGCCGCAGCTCGGCCCTGGCGTCCAAGGCCACGGGCTACCCCCTGGCCGCGGTGGCGGCCCGGCTGGCCCTGGGTCGGTCCCTGCCCGAGATCGCCAACGCCGTCACGCGCACCACCTGCGCGTGCTTCGAGCCGTCCCTGGACTACGTGGTGGTGAAGATGCCTCGGTGGGACCTGGCCAAGTTCAGCCAGGTGTCGCGGCACATCGGCACCGCCATGAAGTCGGTGGGCGAGGTCATGTCCATCGGCCGCTGCTTCGAGGAGGCGCTGCAAAAGGCGCTGCGCATGGTCGGCGGCGGGTTCCACGGGCTCATGGGCAACAAGCTGCACCTCGACGACCTCGACGAGCAGCTGGCCAACCCCACCGACGAGCGCATCCTCGCGGTGGCCCAGGCCTTCGACCGCGGGTACAGCATCGAACGCGTCCACGAGCTGACGCGCATCGATCCGTGGTTCCTGCATCGCATCGCAGGTGTGGTCGCAACCTGGCGGGATCTCAACAAGTTCAGCGAAAAGGACATCCCGACGGAGCGGCTGCAGTCGGCCAAGCAGCTGGGCTTCTCCGACTTCCAGATCGCCAGGGCCACGATGAGCTACCTGGCCGCGGACGATCACGACAAGACGATGATCATCCGCGAGCTGCGCAAGAAGCGGGGCGTCGTGCCGGTGGTCAAGCAGATCGACACGGTGGCCGGCGAGTTCCCCGCCGAGACCAACTACCTGTACCTCACCTATGGCGGCGTGGAGGACGACGTGTCGTTCACGCCCCCGGACACGCCGGCGTCCGAGCGGCCGGTGGTGGTGCTGGGCAGCGGCCCGTACCGCATCGGCAGCTCCGTGGAGTTCGACTGGTGCTGCGTGGGCGCAGTCAACACCCTGCGCGAGCTGGGCCGCACCACGGTGATGCTCAACCACAACCCCGAGACCGTCAGCACCGACTTCGACGTGTGCGACAGGCTGTACTTCGACGAGCTCACCCTCGAGCGCCTGCTGGACATCCACGACAAGGAGCACCCCGAGGGCTTCATCGTGTCCATGGGCGGCCAGGTGCCCAACAACCTCGCCCCGCGCCTGGCGCGGGTGGGCGTGCCGGTGCTGGGGACGCCGCCGAGCTCCATCGACGGCGCCGAGGACCGGCACAAGTTCTCGGCGCTGCTGGACCGGCTGGGCGTGGACCAGCCCGAGTGGCGCGAGGTGGGGTCGGTGGACGAGGCCTGCGCCGAGGCCGAGGAGCTGGGTTATCCGTTGCTGGTGCGGCCGTCCTACGTGCTGTCCGGCGCGGCCATGGCCGTGGCCTTCCACGAGGCCGAGCTGCGCACCATCCTGACCCACGCGGCCGTGGTGTCGGGCGACCACCCGGTGGTCATGAGCCAGTACATCACCGGCGCCAAGGAGCTGGAGATCGACGCGGTGGCCGCGGACGGGGAGCTGGTGGCCTTTGCCATCAGCGAGCACGTGGAGTTCGCCGGGGTCCATTCGGGCGATGCGACCATGGTCTTGCCGCCGCAGAAGGTCTACCTGGAGACGATCCGGCGCATCAAGCGCATCGCCCGGGAGATCGCCGCCGCCCTGAAGATCAGCGGTCCCTTCAACATCCAGTTCCTCGCTCGCGAGAACCGCGTGCGCGTCATCGAGTGCAACCTGCGCGCGAGCCGGTCGTTCCCGTTCTGCTCCAAGGTCTACAACGTGGACTTCATCGGCCTGGCCACGCGCGCCATCCTCGGCCTCGAGGTGGGCAAGCCCCAGCGGTCCCTGTTCGACCTGGACTACGTGGGGGTCAAGGTGCCCCAGTTCAGCTTCACCCGCCTCGCCGGCGCCGACCCGCGGCTGGGGGTGGAGATGGCCTCCACCGGCGAGGTCGCCTGCCTGGGCACCGAGGTGGGCGACGCCTACCTCAAGGGTTACCTCTCCGCGGGCAACCGCCTGCCGCAGCGCGCCATCTTGCTCTCCACCGGCCCGGTGGAGTCCAAGGCCGGCTTCCTCAACAGCGCCCGGCGGCTCGTCGAGCGGGGCATCCAGCTGCACTGCACCGGCGGCACGGCCGAGTTCCTGCGGCGCCACGACGTACCCTGCGAGGTGGTGACGTGGCCCCTGGACGAGGGCGACGCCGACGCCGTCGAGCTGATCCGGTCCGGCGGCGTGGACCTGGTCATCAACATCCCCAAGAACCTGTCCAGCGACGAGCTCACCAACGGCTACCTCATCCGCCGCGCTGCCGTGGACTTCGGCGTGCCCCTGCAGACCAACCTGCAGGTCGCCAACCTGCTCGTGGACTCCCTGTGCCGCTTCGAGGTGGACGGGCTCGAGTGCGAGCCCTGGGGTACCTACATGAGGCGGGCGACCTGACCGCGGACCTGGCCATCCTGCACCGCGACGAGCGGTTCCTGGCGGTGGACAAGCCGTCGGGCCTGCTCGTGCACCGCGGCTGGGGCCGGGCCGACGTGGTCCTGGTGGATCAGGTGCGCGAGCTGCTGGGCGTGGACGTGGTCCACCCCGTGCACCGCCTCGACCGCGCCACCAGCGGCGTGGTGCTGTTCGCCCTGGACCCCGAGGCGGCGAAGTTCGTCTCCTACCAGTTCGACCGCGGGTTCGTGCGCAAGCGCTACCTGGCGCTCGTGCGCGGCGAGATCGCCGAGCAGCTCACCATCGACCACGACATCCCGAGGCGCCCCGACGGCCCGCGCGTGCCCGCGGTCACCCACGTCCGCCGCCTGGCCGTGGCCGAGACCACGCCGCGCCACGTGTCGCTGATCGAGGCCCGCCCCGCCACCGGCCGATTCCACCAGATCCGCCGCCACCTCAAGCACGTCAGCCACCCGGTCATCGGCGACGCCAATTACGGCAAGGGCAAGATCAACCGCGCCATGACCAACCGCTACGGCCTGGCCCGCCTGGCGCTGCACGCGCAGACCCTGGTCGTGCGCCACCCCGACAGCGGCGAGGACCTGCGGTTCGTGGCGCCGGTGCCGGACGATCTGAGGGGCCCGCTGGAGCGCATGGGGCTTGCGGTGGAGCAGATCGTGGGGTAGGGGACCTCGAACCGAGGTGAGTACATGACCTGGCAGGCATGGATCGCGCTGACGTCGCTGGGGCTGGCGTTGCTCCTGGGCGTGGGTTGCCCGACCGCGGACGACGATGACGCGGGCGACGACGACAGCGGCGCGGACGACGACGACGTTGCGGACGACGACGACCAGGGCGATGACGATGTCGCGGATGACGACGACGTGGGCGACGACGACGACACCACCGCGCCACCGGTCCCGTGCTTCCCTCAGCCCGCGGACACGCCCGAGTGCCCGCCGGGGCCGGCCCCGGACGACGATGGCTACTTCGACGGCATCGATCCCGGCTCGCAGTCGCTCAAGCAGAACCTCAAGAACCTGATCAGCGACTTCGACCGCGTCAGCTACGACGACCTGTGGGACGTGTTCCCCTACACCGACGACGACGGCAGCGGCAACGTGTGGGACATCTACTCGGACAACCCCGGCGGCGCGGACCCCTACACCTACGACTTCGACGACACCTGCGGGCAGTACGGCGAGGAGGGGGACTGCTACAACCGCGAGCACACCTGGCCCACGGACTGGAACGACTCGGACACGAACATGAAGTCCGATCTCAACCACGTCTTCCCCACCGACGGGTACGTCAACGGCCGGCGCGGCAACCTGCCGTTCGGCATCGTCGACGACGTGGACTGGCAGTCCCTCAACGGCTCGCTGCGCGGCGAGTGCGACCACGACGGGTCCGACCTCGACGTGTTCGAGCCCATCGACGAGTACAAGGGCGACCTCGCCCGGGTCTACTTCTACGTGGCCGTGGCCTACGCCGGCAGCTCGTGGTCGAGCAACGAGATGGTCACCGGCGCGTCCATCAACGACGACGCCGAGGCCATGCTGCGGCAGTGGCACGAGGACGACCCGGTCTCCGACAAGGAGCGCGAGCGCAACGGGGCGGTGCACTGGCTGCAGGAGAACCGCAACCCGTTCATCGACTACCCGGAGTGGGTCTGCTTGATCGAGGATTTCTAGGGTTCAAGGGGGACCTTCACCGGATATGGGTTCGCGGTAGAGGACCGGCAAGCACACCTTCGTGGGCGATCCGTTGGCGGATGCCGGGAAGCGAATCCGCCGGATCCACTTGCAGACACAGGCCTCCACCTCGTCGTCGTCCAGGGTGGACTGCAGCACCTCCGTGGAGTCGACCGTACCGTCCGCGGAGATGACGAACTCGACGGTGAGCTTGCCCACGACCGGGGGGCGGTCGAGGCCCGGGAACGAGGCGCACCCCTGGAAGAACGGCTGGTACTCGCGCATCTTCGCCTTGATCACGTGCCTGTCGAGCCCGGCCGCCGGGTCCTCCTCGTCGTCGAGCTCCGGGACCTCGTCGTCGCCTTCCTCAGTATCGGTGGCGGCCGGCGCGCCTTCCTGGGCGGCGGCGGGCAGCGAGGCCGCCATGGCGCTGAGGCACATCACGGTCAGCTGTCGAATCGCGAACTGGATCATCTCGGTCTCCTCGGTGTGCCCTGGGCCTGCCTACAGCCCCTGCGGGACGGTATTCCCCGTCCACCCAGGTCCAGCGTAGACTGCGGCGAACGCGAGGACCCTCACACGTGACCCACATCGAGGCCCACCTGGCCGAGGAGCTGACGCTCTAGTCCGAATCCCCACCCAGATACGCCGATCCCTCGAGCCAGGCATCGTCGGGGTAGTACGCCACCAGCAGCGTGCCGCCGCTGATGGCGTCGATGAGATCCTGGGCCACGGCCGGGTCGAGGGCGGGGCAGCCCCAGGAGCGGCCGAGGCGGCCGTTGGCGGCGGCGAAGTCGTCGGTGACGTAGTCGGCGGCGTGCATGACGATGGCGCGGTCGCGGGCGGCGTCGTTGAAGCCGGGCTCGAGGCCGTCGAGCTTGAGCGACCGGCCGTGCTTGCCGCGGTAGGTGCGGTCGGTGCGGAAGACGCCGAGGGAGGACTGGTGGCTGCCGCTGTCGTTGGAGAAGTGGCGGGCCCGGTTGCCGCCGGTATTCTGGCCGTGGGCGACGAGCTCGTGGAACAGCACCTCGCCGGCCTCGAGGTCGAGCACCCACAGGCGTCGCTCGGTCGAGGGCAGCGAGTAGTCGATGACCGTGAGCAGGTGGTCGCGGCGGGCGGACACGTCGCCGGCGTCGCGGGCGTGGTCCAGGGCGGTCAAGGCGAGCTGCAGCACCGCCTCGTCCAGATCGGCGTCGGTGGCAAAGGCGGCCTGCTCCTCGGTGAGGTCCTGCCCCAGCGCCTGGCGGTCCTTGCAGGCGCCGTGGCACAGCAGCGGCAGGGCGACCAGCCACCACCAGGCCTTGATGAACCAGCGTGTTCGCATCGGACCTTCAACGCGCCACATCGGTAGTAACTTCCACGCGGCGTTGAAGACTCCTGGTCGGGCGACGGTCCGAGGTTCAGAGGTTCTCGATCCAGCCGAGGTCAGGCGCGCAGCCGAGGTAGTCCTCGTTGATCCCCGGGATCAGCACGCCGCGGTCGATCAGGGGGCTGGCCTCGTCCAGCGAATAGTCCCCTCCGTCCTCGTCCGCGAACATCGGCCACTCGTCGGTGCCGGCGATCAGCCAGCCCGTGCCGCCGGTGAAGGTGGCGAGGTCGTCGTACTCGGTGTTGCCCACCTCGGCGTAGGGGGAGCCGCCGGTCCACAGGGCGTCGTGGTCCCAGTCCATGGGCGAGACCGTGTCGCGCCACGACACGAAGCCGCGGTCGAGCCCGCACCAGATGTTGTTGCGCAGGGTGAACTCGCGCCAGATCACGTCGGCCTTGATCAGCATGGCCGCGCTGGCCGGGTCGTGGGTGTAGGCGGTGTTGTGGAAGAAGAACACCTCGCCGGAGCCCACCTCGGGGGAGGGCCCGCCGTTGGTCTTGAAGGGGTAGCCCTCGTAGCCCTCGAGTTCGGTGGCCTTGCACAGGCCCGCGTCGGCGATGAGGTTGCGCACGATCCACACGGGCCCGTCCAGGGCCTGGGCCAGGGAGATGCCGGACAGGGACTCGTGGGCCTCGTTGCCAAAGATGCGCACGTTGCGCGAGTAGCCGTCGGTCTCCACCACGTCGTCGGCCACGTGGATCACGGTGTTGTCGTGGAAGTCGGTCTCTGCCGTGCGGCCGGCGTAGCCGTTGACCGGCGCGATCTTGAACCCGTCGAACAGCCCCTCGACGTGGTTGCGCCGGACCACCAGGCCGCGGCCGTCGTAGGTGCCGTCCACGTTCACCAGGCCGGTCTCCAGGTCGCCGGCGTAGACCGTGGCCATGCCCTTCATGTAGCCCCAGTACCAGTCGGCCGCGTCGTCGATCATGGTGCAGTCCTGCACCACCACCTGATCGCTGTCCCCCTTCACCCACACGCCGGTGTTGTCGTACTCGAAGGTGCAGCCGCTGATGACCACGTCGGAGCTGGAGCGCACGTAGATGCCGCGGCCGTAGCTGCCCTGGCCGTAGTGGCGGATCGTCAGGCCCTCGACCCACAGGTGCTCGAGCCCGTCGAAGTAGAACGCGGTGGTCTGCTCGGCCACGTGGACATCGAAGTCGGCGACGTCCCCGTCGGGTACGCGCAGAGTGATGGTCGCGCCGTCGGTGTTGTACGCCGCGTCGATCTGCAGCTGCGCGAACGTCATGCCCGCGGAGGACTGGTCCAGCACCTCGCCGGCCGTGTCCATGATGTACGCGCGGTAGACCGTGCCGTCGGAGCGGCGCTGCAGCGTGACGTTGCGCGAGGTGTTCGGCCAGGGGTGGGTGAAGACCTGGGGGGCGACCTCGGTCCAGCCGGCCGAGTCCACCAGATCGGCGTCCGCGCCGTCGAGCACCACCTCGTCGGTGCCCCAGGCGGTGACGACGATGGGGGAGCCGGGCGCGCCGGAGACGGGTGGCGTGAGGTCGCCCTCGCGGTAGGTGCCCTCGTGCGCGTACACGGTGGTGCCGGGCGCGGCCTGGGAGAGGGCGCGGCCGATGGTGGCGAAGGGATCGGCCGGGGTGCCGGCGCCGCCGTCGTCGCCGTCCGGGCTCACGTGGAGCTCCGTGGCCGGCGTGGGCAGGGCGAGTTCGTCGCGCGTCGAGCCCGTGACCGTGCCCGAGGCCAGCACGTCGCCGCCCGTGTCCAGCGCCTGGACGCGGAACGTGTACTCGGTGCCGGGAGCCAGCCCGAACGCGGACGTGGCGAAGTAGTCCTCGGACCCCACCTGCACCGCCGACTGGATCGGCTGCCAGCCCGCGTCGTCGATCCACACGGCCACCTCGGCGATGTCCTCGACCGCGTACCCCGCGGGCAGGTCGGCGATGATCCCCATGCATTCGAAGGTGCCGTAGGCCTCCAGGATCAGGGGATCGTACGTGGCGGAGTCGTCGTCGTCCCCGGCCGTGGTGTCGTCGTCGTCCCCCGGCGTGGTGTCGTCATCGTCGCCTGGCGTGGTGTCGTCGTCGTCCGCGGTGACGTCGTCGTCGTCCCCCGCGGTGGTGTCGTCGTCGGCTTCCTCGGACGGGCACCCCAGGACCATCAGACCGAGCAGGGCCGCCAGGATCGAACTCCGGACTGCAGGCATCGTTTCTCCCCAGATCGTTGAGGAAATCATACCCTCGACCGGGTATACCCACGCGCAGATAGACGACCCTGGAGGTCCGCGATGTTCGATATCGAGGGTGTCCTTCGCAAGCAGCTCCGCGACGCCATGACGTCCAAGCAGACGTTGATCTTCCCCGAGGGGGAGGACCCGCGCATCGTCTCGGCGGCGTCGCGGCTGGTCAAGTTCGCCAACGTGGTCCTGGTGGGATCGAAGGAACGCGCCGAAGAGCTGGTGGCCGTCGGCGAGGTGCAGCTGGAGTGCTCGCGCAAGCGGTTCTTTGCCGTGGTCCACTTCGTGGATCCGGCCACCGACGAGCTGGCCGGACCGCTGGCGCAGCGGCTGTGTGAGGTCAGCCAGGGCAAGCGCTGGGAGATGACCGCCGAGGAGGCCGCCCAGCGAATCCACGAGCCCGTGTACTTCGCCATCATGGCCGTGCGCGAGGGGTACGCCGACGCCGTGCTCGGCGGCGTGGTCCACGCGTCGCGGGACTTCTTCGTGCCGTGCCTGCGCATCCTGGAAAAGGAGGGCACGGTCTACGAGATGGGCCTGTTCGCCCTGTCCGACGACCACCCCGAGGGCATCTTCGAGCGCAACCTGGTGATGTTCGCCGACGTGGCGCTGAACCCGGTGCCGACGGCCGAGGCGCTGGCCGACATCGCCGTGGGCGCCTGCCGCACCTTCCGCGATCTGATCCCCGAGTCGGCGCTGCCCGAGATCAACGGCGCGCTGCTGTCGTACTCCACCCGCGGCTCCGGACAGGGGCCGTCGGTGCAGCGCATCCGCGACGCCGAGCCGCTCATCAAGCGCAAGCTCGCCGATCTGAAGGCCGACCACCCCGAATACGCCAGCGTCAACATCGTCTCCGAGATGCAGATCAGCGTGGCCCTGTCCGAGGCCGCCGCCCACACCAAGCTCAAGGAGGAGTTCGGCGAGCTGCGCGGCGCCGGCCGCGCCCACGTGCTGATCGTGCCCAACCTCGACGTGGGCAACCTGCTGTACCACCTGTACTCCACGCGCTACCCCGACGCGGTGTCCACCCTGGTCATCGGCGGGCTCAAGAACCAGGCCCTGGACTTCTCCCGGTCCTCCACCGCCGCGCAGGTGGCCCGCGGCGCCAAGGCCCTGCTGCTGCGCCGCTTCCGGTCCGACCGCTACGCGCGCACACCGCGCGATCACTTCTTCCCCCGCTTCCGCGTACTGGCCATCAACCCCGGCTCCACCTCCACCAAGGTCGCGGTGTACGAGGGCGAGGATCTCGTGGCCCGCCAGGACCTCAGCCACGCCTCCGATGAGCTCGCCGCCTGCGAGTCCATCGTCGAGCAGCTCCCCATCCGACGCCGGGTGGTCGTGGGCTTCCTCGAGGACAACGGCCTGACCCTGGGCGACCTGCACGCCGTGGTCGGCCGCGGCGGACTACTGCGACCCATCGAAAGCGGCACCTACGCCATCGACGACGCCGTGGTGACCGATCTCTCCGAGGGCGTCTCCGGCGAGCACCCCGCCAACCTCGGCGGCCTCATCGCCCACGAGATCGCCACGCTGGCCGAGATCCCCGCCTTCTTCGTCGATCCCCCCGTGGTGGACGAGCTCTCCGACACGGCCCGCCTCTCCGGCCTCGACGGCGTCGAGCAGACCGCCGCCTGGCACGCCCTGAGCCAGAAGTCCGCGGCCAAGCACTTCGCCGAGACCCGCAACCGCGAGTACGAGGACCTCGATCTCATCGTCGCCCACGTGGGCGGCGGCATCTCCGTCGGCGCCCACCGCCGCGGCCGCGCCGTCAAGGTCCGCAACGCCCTGTTCGACGGCCCCATGAGCGCCAACCGCCCTGGCTCCCTGCCCGGCCTCGGCCTGCTCGACCTGTGCTTCTCCGGCGTGACCCGCGACGACCTCGAGCGCCGCCTCCTCCGCGAGGGCGGCCTGCTCAGCTACCTCGGCACCGACGATCTGCGCGAGGTCGAGCGCCGCATCGACGTCGACGACGCCCGCGCCGCCCTGGTCTTCGCCGCCCTCGCCGAGCAGGTCGCCGCCGAGATCGCCTCGCTCATCCCCTCCTTCGACGGCCGCCGCCCCCACCGCATCATCCTCACCGGCGGCATGTGCCACTCCAAGCGCCTCCGCCGCCGCCTCAGGCGGCTGCTCCGCCCCCTCGGCGTCAAGACCACCATCTACCCCGGCGAGCGGGAGATGGAGGGGCTGCGGGATGGGGCGCTGCGGGTGTTGCGGGGGGTGGAGGGGGCGAGGGTTTACGGGGCCTGAGGAGCGGCGCAGAGCGCCGAAGAGGATCCGGAGGGTACTCGCTCCCACGGTCCTCCGTGGGAGCGGATCAAATCGCCGACGCTCCAGCGTCGGCACGACTTCCTCCTACCAGTTCATGGAAATCGGCACAGGGCCGGGTCGGCCCGCGTAGTCCCTGGCGCTCGAGTACCGCCAGTGTTCGGGCTCGTCGACATACCCGCGTCTCACGGGATTGAAGTGTGCATACTCGAGCTTCTGCTCGATCATCTCAGAGGTGGTCAATGCCTTGGGGTGGCTGCCTTCCTGCCAGAGTTGATAGCGGCGATCGCGTTTGCGTTTGAGCCTCGCCACATGGAGACGGTGGAGGGCGGAACTGCGTGATTCATGCTGGAGCAGCTTGACGATCTGCTTGGCCGTGTGCGCCTTGAAGGCGGCGACCTCGCGGGCGGGATTCAGCGCCTCCAGCAGCCAGTGAAGGTGGTTTTCGAGGATGACGTAGCCGTACAGGCCGATGCGTTCCCTCTGGATGAGCCAGTTCCACGACTCCAGCACGACATCCACCGCGCCCGGGATCGCGAAGATCGGCAGCCAGTCGACGATGGTGCAGGTGACGAAGTAGGGGCTGTTGCGGTCGTGGAAGTCGTAGCGGTCGCGAGACATGGGTCCCTCCGGATGCAGGTCAGGTGTGGTTCATGGCCTGTTCCGGGGGGCGGGGAAGAGATAGGTACGGAATGGGGGTGGTCAAGAGGGGAGCGGCGCAAAGCGCCGAAGAAGACGTTCCCACGGAAACCGTGGGAACGAGGATCCGGAAGGTGCGGGCTGCTTCTTCGATCTCTTCTATTTCGAAGCCGTCGGGGACGTGTGTGGTGTGACATTTCCCATAGATCTGCGCTGCGACCATGGCCAGGGCGCGCCGGTCAGTGTATAGCGTAGCTTCGTGCTCGTTCTGGAGGTCGGTGATGAGGAAGGTGATCGCACTGGTTGGCGAGGAAGCGGTGGCCGAGTTCACCCGACAGGTGGGCAAGGGCTTGCTCTCGGGCCAGGACGTGTCGTTCGGCGAGTGGGGGCGGTTCCCGGTCCACAAGGAGCCGGCGGCCCAGTCTCGTGATCCCCAGACGGGGAAGATCACGAAGATCCCGGCCAGGTGGAAGGTGGGGCTGCTGTCGGGACAGCTGACCAAGAAGGTGATCAAGGGCGGTGAGCTGGCCGAGGCGAGCTCGCCGGGGCGCGTGCTGGGCGCGATCGCCAAGGTGCTGCGCAAGGGCGAGAGCCTCGAGGTGCCCAGGCTGGGCACGTTCACGCTGGTGCACAAGGAGGGGTTCACGGGCCGCGCGCGCGGTCGCAAGGTCAAGATGAAGCCCCGGACCGTGCTGGTGTTCCGCCTCGACCCCCAGCTGCGCTCCGCGATCGACGAGGTGGCGCGGACCTGGCGCCGCAGCGAGTAAGCGCTCCCCCCTGGCGTCGCGGAAGTCGAGGGTGGCGCGGCTCATCGGGTCACTCCAGGTACTCGATGGGTTCGGGCAGGACGATCTCCTCCATGGCCCTCATGTTCTCCTCCCAGATGTCGTCCGGGGCGCGGCGCAGCACCAGCGTGGCGCGTGTCGCGTCGCCCTCGTCGCCCAGGACCAGCAGGGCCTCGGCGGCGGCCTTGCGCACGCGCGCCTTGGGATCGTCGAGGGCCTCGCGCAGGTTCGCCTTGATGTCGGGGTTGGTCTCGCCGATGGCCTTCAGCGCCCGCGCCGCGGCCGCGCGGAGGTTGGTCCGGTCGCTGTCCAGGGCCTCGGTGAGCGGGCCGACGGCGTCGGCCGCGGCCGGTCCGAACGCGGCGAGCGCGTCTGCGGCGTTGGCGGCCACTTCGTAGCCGTGGTCCCAGCGGATCACGGTCACGAGATCGGGGATGGCCGGCGCGGCCCCCTCGCCGATGCGCCCGAGGGCCTCGGCCGCGTTGGACCGCACCCAGGTCTCGGGATCGGTGAGGGCGGCGCGGAGGTCCTCCACCGCGCCCACGGCGCCGGGACCGATGAGCCCCAGGGACCACGCGGCCCACTGCCGCACGTCCCGGGTCTCGTCGTCCAGGCAGCGGGCCAGGGCCGGGACCGCGTCCACGGCGTCGGGGCCGATGCGACCGGCCGTGTAGGCCGCCGTCTCCCGGACGTCGGGGTTGTCCGAGCCCATACCCTCGATCAACGCGGGCACCGCTGCGACGCCGATCCCCTCGATGGCCGCGGCCGCATCGGACTTGCCGCTGTACCCCCATCCGTGGACCAGCAGGTCGGGCACGGCGGGTGAGGCGTCTGCGCCGAGCTTGCCGATCTGGTGTGCTGCGGCGTTGCTCGCCGGAGGGTCGTCGCCGACGAGCTCCCGCCTCAGCAGCGGCAGGGTCTGCACCCCCATCCCGTCCAGCGCGTAGATCATCTCGGCCCGGACCAGGCCCTCCTTCTCTCGCTGGAGCGCCTCGTGGAGGTGGACGAATGCCTCGTCGCCGTACCTGCCCATCGCCCGGGCCGCCTTCGAGCGCACGTCTGCCTCGTCGTCCCGCAACAGCTTGCGCAGGACCTTGTACGCGGCTTCACCAGGGTCGGGCTCCACCTTCTGCAGCCCGTACAGGGCGTTGCCGCGCACCACGGGATCCTGGCTCGAGAGGGCCTCCACCAGCTCATCGCGGCCGGGATCGCCGATCTCCGCGAGCCTGGACGCGGCCGAGGACCCGATCCAGTCGTCGCGGGCCAGGGCGGGCGCTGCGGCCTCGGCCACGGCCGGCCACTGGTCGCGGGGCGCCACCTCCACCACGGCCTCCAGGGCGACGCCGGTGGTGTGGTCGTCGGCCACCGCCTCGAGCAGCGCCGGCAACGCCGACGCGGCCGCCGGACCCAGATCGCCGATGGCCGCGATGTTGAGGTAGCGCGTGTGGTCGGGCGCGCCGTCCAGCTCGGCGACCAGGCGGTCCACCCGCGCCTGCACGTCCACGTGGCCGATGCGCTGGAGTGCGTAGTCGATCTCGCGCCTCAGCCAGGCGCGGTCGGTGGTCTCCTGCAGCTCCAGCAGGGCCGGCACGGCCAGCGCGGCGTCCTCCTCCATGGCGGCCAGCGCCTCGACCACGCCGGACGCGAAGCGCGGACCCTCCATCTGCGACAGGGTGAACAGCAGCATGGGGATCATGGGTTCGCCCATGGCGCCGATGCCCTCGGCCGCGGCCATCCGGGTGAACTCGTCCATGCTCAGCAGCAGGGGCAGCAGGATCCTGGATGCGTCCTCGACGGGCAGGTCCATGTGCCCCACGGCGTACGCCGCGATGCCCTGGACCCGGCCGGGCGGCGGGGCGAGGGGCGCCAGCAGGTCGAGCAGCGCGGGGATGGCCTCGTCGCGGGCATCGGGGCCGATCTCGGCCAGGGCCCACAGGGCCTGCTCGCGGACCTCCACGACCGGATCGTTCAGGGCCAGATCCACCAGGGGGGCGACGGCTCCGTGCTCCACGGCCAGGCCGGGGTGGTCGCCCAGCTCGGTCGCGGCGATCTCCCGGTTGGCGGCGAGGGGATCGCCCAGGGCCTGGACGAACCCCTGGATCACGGCGGCGTTCGGCGGCGGCTCGTCGGACCCGGACCCTCGCGCGGGACCCGCAAGGATCAGGGCGCCGACCAGGATCAGGCC
Source organism: uncultured Rickettsiales bacterium (assembly GCA_964558555.1). Classification (GTDB taxonomy): domain Bacteria; phylum Myxococcota_A; class UBA796; order UBA9615; family CAYRNR01; genus CAYRNR01. The sequence continues at coordinate 28,325 of CAZLEO010000093.1, forward strand.
GCGGATCATACGGAGCCCGGGTCCAGGGTGACGGAGAAGGTGCCGGACACGGCTTCGCCCGGCGGCTCGGCGAGGCGGCCCCGCAGCGCGCCGGACACGCACGACGTCAGCCCCCCGGCCTCCGGACCGCCGACCCCGTCCACGGTGATGGAGCCTTCGGCGTCGGCGCTGAGCCGGATCGACAGGGTGCCCTTGATCTCATGGTCCTCGCCCCGTGCCTGGCGGTAGCAGTGATCGATGCGCGACATACGCTTGCTCACGTGGGCGGCGAGATCGGCCTGCCCGCCGGGCTTCAGGGACGCCGAGGGCGCCTTGTATGTGGATGATCCGCGCGTGCCCAGGCCGCCGATCCCCACTGCAACACCGCCACCGCCGCCCCCGCCACCCATGCCGGAGCCCCGCATGCCCAGGCCTCCATACCCGTCGCCGGCGACCATCACGCCCGACACGTCCGCGAACGCCGCCTCGAGGTCCGAGTCGCCCCACAGGTCGGCGGCGCCGAAGAGGCTGTCCATGGAGCTCTCCGCCGAGATCAGCGCCAGCAGCGAGCTCGAGGCGATGACCTCCTGCATCATCGCCTCCCGCCGGGCCTGGCTCTCGAGGTCCACACGGACGCTGGGCAGCTCGGCACAGTTGCCGGATGGATCACACGCAGCGATGGCGTAGCTCCCATCGAGGGGGGTGGCCGTGCGGGCGATGGATCGTTCGTCGGCGGGGATCGGAGCCGGCTCCGCAGCGTCCTCCTGGATGCCGAAGCGGTCGTCGCCAGCCGCCTGCCTGGCCGCGCCCTTGCGCAGCTCGAAGTGATCCACCCGGTCGTTGTCCGTCACCTCGCACCAGGTGAACTCGATGCCGGCGCCGTGGTTGCCCGGCTCGAGCACGGCCCAGGTGAGCTCGCATCCCTCGGCCCACACCGGCGCGGTGGCGTCGGCCGTTCGCACCGTCAGGGCGAGGGGTTCGCTGGCGTTGCCCGCCTTGTCCATCGCCGTGACCTCGAAGGTGTACTCGGTGAACTCGGACAGCTGGGTCACGGTCAGCAGGGGGTCGGCCTCGTCCGACATCTCGGCGGCCGGGATCTCGGCGACGTCGCCGATCTCGCGCGACAGGACGTAGCGGGTGAGCAGGCGGTTGTCCGCGGCACAAGGCCACTGCAGCGAGATCACGGTGGCCTCGATGGTCGTCGCCTCCAGGGCTGCCCCCGCAGGCCACTCCGGGGGCGCCTTGTCCGCGCACCCCACCAGAACGATCGTTGCCCCGATCCCTGCGAACCTCGCGATCGATGTCATCGGACTCCCTCGCCGTGTCCTCCGCGCGTGCGTGGAGCAACACGCGCGTGGGCGGGGATGTTCCCTCGTGTTCTCAGCGGTGTCTACGATGGCGTGCCAGGGCCGCGGCGCAGGCGAGCCCGAGCAGCAGGTTGCCCAGCCACACACCGCGGGGCAGGCCGCCGTCGAGCTCGCACGACACGTCGTCGCAGCCGTCCGAGCAGCCGCTGTCGCCGCAGCCGAGGCTGGCGCTGGGCTCGATGAGCGCGAGGTCGACGTAGGCGGCGAGGAAGGCGTCGTCGCTGCCGGTGGGGACCACGTCGAGGGAGGCGATGCCCACGCCGCCCATGACGAAGGGGCCGATGCTGATATCGCCGACCAGGCCGGCCAGCATCGGCTCGATCATGGTCACGATGAGCTCGTCGAAGTTCTGCTCGATGTCCGACGACAGGTCGGGCACCAGATCGTTGTGGCACACGTGGGGGTGGAAGTGCTCGGTGTCCAGCAGCACCGAGGCGGTGATGGTGCCGTCGGCCTGGGCCGACAGGTCCACCCCGGCGCCCACGTCCAGCTCGAGGCCGACGACACGGGAGAGGCGGTCCTGGGTCATGGCGTAGAGGTCCACGCCGAGGTTCTCGGCCTCCACGTCGATGGCGTGGGGACCGGTGGGTCGGTTCATGGGGGGGTAGCGGGGGACCGTCTGGATCTGGATGGGTGCGGACTCCCCCAGCCAGATGCGCTCCATGCGCGGCCGGTCTTCCTCGTCCACGAGCAGGGCCAGCAGCGCCGTGTCCAGCGGGAGCCCCAGCTCGGCCGGATCCGCGTCGAGGCAGAACAGGCCCGAGCGCCAGACCGCGTACAGCGCCGAGTTGATCAGGTCGTCCGAGAGCAGGGCCGCCGCGTGGTGATGGGCGGCGGGGTCCTGGGCCGGCGTGTCGTGGTGGTTGTCCGGGCTGCCGTTGGTGTCGAAGTCCACCATGCAGTCGGCCAGGGGCGCGTCAAAGGCTCCGTCCATGAGCACCCGGATACCCTCGGGCTCGATGCCGCAATCGGCGAGGCGCTTATGGGGCTGGCGA
>CAZLEO010000094.1:0-30615 GCA_964558555.1 uncultured Rickettsiales bacterium
CGTCGTCGCAGTCCCCCTCGCAGGTGGTCCAGCCGTCGCCGTCCACGTCGAAGCCGTTGTCGGCCCAACCGTCGCAGTCGTTGTCGACGAAGTCGCAGATCTCGGGGGCGCCGGGGTAGGCGGAGTACTCCAGGTCGTTGCAGTCGCCGTCGCACGACGAGTAGCCGTCGCCGTCGTTGTCGGCGTCCTCGAAGGTGTCGAGGCCGTCGCAGTTGGAGTCCACGCCGTCGTTGCAGGTCTCCAAGGCGCCGGGGTGGATCGTGGCGTCGTCGTCGTCGCAGTCGCCGTCACAGGTGGTGAAGCCGTCGCCGTCGGTGTCGGCGCAGGGGCCGGGGGACACGAAGCGCAGGGCCATCTCGTCGACGAGGGAGGCGGCGTCGATGGAGTACTGCAGGTAGTGCCCCTGGGAGCCGTCCGCGATGCCGACCGTGGCGGACGCGCCGAGGTCGTAGGCGGCGTCGCCGAACTGCACGTCCTGGTAGTGGAACTCGATGCTGCCGTCGAGCTCGAACAGCTTCACCTCGAAGGTGCCGTCGCCGACGTAGTAGTACGGCGCGGTCTCCGAGTAGTGGGGCACGTCACGCCACTCGGCGATGAACACGCGGTTGGGCTGGGTGCCGGTCGTGTCGTAGTAGAACTCGCCGCCGCCGTCGAAGTTGAGGTTGTCCCACAACGCGCAGATGCCGGTGAAGGACGTGATGGCCAGCGACGTGTTGTCCGGATCCATGTCGATCGCGCCGTCGAAGTGCAGCGCGCCGTCGGAGGACACGGTGACGTCGTCGTAGACCTGACCGTAGAACACGAAGTCGAAGCCGATGGGGATGACCGCGTGGGAGTCGTCGGTCAGCGCCTGGGTGTAGGCGCCGGACTCGAACAGGTACTCCACCTCGTCGGTCCACGTGTACCCGAAGCCGTCCGGCCCGCCGCCGTCGGCGTCGGCCCGCTCGGCCTGGAACGGGATCACCAGGGCGAGGGCGCCCAGGACGAGGCCCCAGAAGAAGAATCGGCGCTTGAGCTTGATCAGGTCGGTCATTCGTCGTCACCTCCGCACACCCACCCTATCGAAATCCGGACGACCGTTCTACCCCGGGCACCGTTCCAACTGTATGAAAACGGTAGGGAATTTAGGTTTTTTGCCCCGGACGCCGTTGCTGCGCGTCCGGTCGCGTGCGAAACTCCGCCGTGGAGCGACGATGACTGAAGACACCGGCAGCACCCTCCCGGTCTCCACACTGCTCAAGATCGCGGCGCCCGCCTCTGTGGAGCTGCCCACCTGCCACCTCGAGGTGGTGGAGGGGCCGCACAAGGGCGCTGCCGTTGGACCGCTGGGCAAGGTGACCTTCATCGGCCGCGAGGCCTGGTGCGATCTGGCGCTGGACGGGCCCGACGTGAGCGCCAGCCACTGCGAGGTGCGCATCGAGGCGGGTGTGGTGCGGCTGCGGGATCGCAAGAGCACCAACGGCACATGGCTGGGCAGCCACCGCATCGCGGACGCCTACCTGTCCGACGGCGACATGTTCCGCGTGGGCCGTTCCGTGATCGCCCTGCGCGGTTCGGCCGAGCCGCGGGTGATCGACGTGTCGCCCATGGACATCACCGGCACCGTGCTGGGCCGTTCCGAGCCCATGCTCGAGGTGCTGGCCCTGCTGTCGCGCGTGGCCGCGCGCCCGGTTCCCATCCTGATCACCGGCGAGACCGGCACGGGCAAGACCTGCGTGGCGCGCGCGGTGCACCAGGCCAGCGGGCGCGGGCGATTCGTCAAGGTGGACTGCGGCGCGCTGCCCGAGAACCTCATCGAGAGCGAGCTGTTCGGCCACGAGCGCGGTGCGTTCACCGGCGCCGAGGGGCGCCGCGTCGGCCTGTTCGAGGAGGCCCACGGGGGCACCGTGTTCCTCGACGAGATCGGCGAGTTCCCCCTGCACCTGCAGACGCGGCTGCTGGCCGTGCTCGAGGACCGGGCCCTGCGCCGGGTGGGGTCGTCGGAGACGGTGAAGGTGGACTTCCGCCTCGTCGCGGCCACCAACCGGGACCCGGAGCGGGCGGTGGAGGCGGGCGAGTTCCGCGAGGACCTGTACTACCGCCTGGGCGTGGTACGCGTGGAGCTACCCCCGCTGCGCAAACGCCTCGACGACGTGCCGCTGCTGGCCCAGTTCCTGCTCGCCCGGGCCACGGCCGAGACCGCCTCGCCGGCGCGCGAGCTCAGCGACGACGCGGTCGAGGCGCTTCTACAGCACGACTGGCCCGGCAACGTGCGCGAGCTCGACAACATCATCCGCCGCGCCGTCGCGCTGGCCGACCAGGCCGTGATCGGGGTCGAGGACCTCGTCTTCGCCCCCCTGTCGCGCCGCACCGACCGCGGCGAGTTCGACACGTCGCAGCCCTTCCGCGACTACAAGCAGCAGGTGCTCGACCACTACGAGTCGGCCTACCTCGTCGAGCTGCTGGCCGCCACGCGCGGCAACGTCAGCGAGGCCGCGCGCCGCAGCGGCCTGAGCCGCCAGCACCTGTTCACCCTGATCAAGCGGTACGGCCTCCGCGACGACGCCGAGGGGTCGTGACCGGCGCGACCGTCGCCCGCGTGGCCATCCCCGCCGCCGCGGCCGTCGCGTTCGCCGCGCTGCAGGCGTGGGTGCTGTCCTGGACGGACGGATTGGTGGGAGCGGACTCTCCCTTCCACATTGCCTACGCCCACCACTGGCGCGAGGCCGGGTTCCCCTGGGACCTGCCCCACATGAGCGCCACCCTGTTCGCCGACCACTGGGTGGACCACCAGCTGCTGTACCACGCGATGTTGCTGCCCTTTGCCGGCGACGACCTGGTCGCGGGCGGGCGGGCCTCGGCCGTGTTCTTCGCTGGCATCGTGGGCCTGTGTGCGGCGTTGCTGCTGCGCCGGAGCCACCCCGCCGTGGCCGCCGGCGCGATCGTCGCGCTGATGGGCGCGGGCCCGGCGCTGCTGTGGCGCCTGTCCATGGTCCGCACCCAGGGGCTCGCCCTGGCGCTGCTGGTGCTGGCGGTGCTGGCCCTGCAGCGGCGCAAGGTCTGGCCCGCCCTCGCCGTGGGCTACGTGTTCGCCCTGAGCTACCAGGCCGCGGTGCTCCTGGGCCTGCTGGCCGCGCTGTGGGTGATCGCCCACGCGGTCCTGCGGCGGCCGCTGCGTCCCGCGGTGCGTGGGGCCGAGGCGCTGCTCGGCGGGGCCGTCGCCGGGTTCGTGGTCAACCCCTACTTCCCGGACACGCTGGGCTTCCTCGTGGCCCACGTGGGCTTCAAGGTCGTCAACCCCAACCGCATGCCCGTGGGCAGCGAGTGGGAGGCGGTGTCGCCCACCGCGCTGGTCAGCGGCACTCCCGTGGCGCTGGTGCTGTTCGTCGCCGCGGTGGTGCTGGCCATCCTCGCCTGGCGCGCCGGGCGGCTGCGGCCGGTGCAGCTGACCGTGGTGGCCTTTGCCGCGATCACGGTGCCGGCGAGCCTGGTGGCGGGCAAGTTCCTCGAGTACTTCGCCCCCCTCGGCGTGCTGTCCGCCGCCCTGCTGCTGGCCGATCTACCGCGGGGCCGCCGTGCCGCGGGCGCGGCGCTGGTGGTGATCGGCTTGCTGGGGCTGGTCTGGGTGCGCGTCGATCTCAAACCCGAGATCGAGGCCACCCCGCCCATCGACCGCTGGGCCGGCTCCAGCGCATGGATCCAGGAAAACGTGCCGCCCGACGAGGTGATCTTCCACTTCGACTGGGGCGAGTTCCCCGAGCTGTTCTTCCACGACCGCGACCACCGCTACGTGGTCGGCCTGGATCCCAACTTCATGGACCTGTGGGACCACGACCTGGCCACCACCTACCTGGAGCTGGGCCGGGGCGAGCACCCCGATCCCGTGGGCTCCATCCGCGACGAGTTCGGCGCCCGATACGTGTTCGTGGGCATCCAGCGGCAGGCGGCGTTGATGGCGCTGGGGGCGGACCCGCGGGCCGAGATCGTGTTCAGCGACGACACCTCGGCGGTGATCCGCCTGAACGACTGATCGCAGCCGGACCGCCGTAGGGCGGCGCGGCCGCGTCCATCCACGCGTCCACCTCGTCCTCACCCACCACGGCCAGGATCTCGCCGTCGTAGGCCACCACGACCACCGCGGGGACGGCGAGCTTGTCCCCCTCCTCCTCGACGAAGTGATCGGACAGGGCGTAGTCCACGTCGAGCAGCACCGGCCCGGTGAGGTCGTACTCCTCGGCCCACTCCTGCGCGTCCTCCACCGTGGGCGTGGACGAGCCGTCCTCGTCCTCCACCTCCACGTAGACGGTCAACACCCCCTGGTCCAGGCGTTCGAGGTAGTCGTCTTGCAGGGAAGCTGCCAGCTCCCGGCAGCCCCCTCACCAGGGGGCCCCGAAGATGACCATCAACCCCCAGCCGGAGAAGGCCCACAGGTCGATCGCCTCGGCGTGCTGGTCCAGCATCGTCGCGTTGTCCAGGACCTCGCCCACCGCCCAGCCGGTCCCCGCCCAGACCGGCCCCGGCCCGGGCGGATACCCACCGACGAAGGGGTGCTGGTAGTACTCCAGCGGGTCCGTGCCCGCGGCGACCTCGACGCCGTCGTCGTACGCGTCGCCGTCCGAGTCCGGCGCGTCCGGGTCCGTGCCCAGCGCCGCCTCCTCGGCGTCCGTCAGCCCGTCGCCGTCGCTGTCCAGGGGGGAGAGGGAGGAATCGTCGTCGTCGTCATCCGTGGGGTGGGTCGTATCGTCGTCGTCCCCTGCCGGCACATCCGCACATCCCCACACCATCGAGGCACAGGCGAGCAGCAACCAGATGGATCCGTGGGCCAGGTCGACCTTCAACCTTCAACCTTCAACCTTCAACCCTTCCCTAGGTCTCCACCCCCGCCTCCGCCAGCCGCCTCAGTCCTCCCCCTCTTCCTGCTCCCGGCGCATCCGCAGGTACCCGTCCCGCAGCTCCGCGCTGGCGGCCACGACGCTGCCTTTGTAGTCGAGCTCCGTGTGGCTGATCATGCGGAACTGGTGGATGTCGCTGCCGGACCGCACCATGGCGCCGGCCGGGATCATGGTGTGCGACGGGATGGTGGCGCGCATGATGATCGCGCCGATCCCCACCCACACGTGGTCGTCGAGGTTGGTGTTGTACATGGCCGCGCGCAGGGCGATGAAGCACTCCTCGCCGATCTCGCAGGGGCCGTGGATGATCACGCCGTGGGCGATGTTCGAGCGGGTGCCGATGCGCACGCGCGAGCCGGCCCGGGCGTGGATGATCACGCCGTCCTGGATGAACGCGTCGGACTCGACGATCACCGGCTGGACCTTGCCGTCCTCGCCCACCTCGTCGGCCCGGATGACGGTCTGCGGGCCGACGTAGACGCCCGGGCCGATGCGCACGTTGCCCATGATCTGGGCGCTGGGGTCCACGAACGACTTCTCGTCCACCACGGGGATGTCGCCCTGGGGGTTGGGCCGGATTCCGGAATGATTGTGGGTCATGGCCGCCTCCTCGGACGGAGGATACCCCAAGGTGATGCAGCGCGCCGCCGGTGCCGATCGATGTATGATGCAGCGACCATGACGACGACGGGCGAGGAGCTGATCGGCGGCCAGCTGGGGCGCTACCGAATCGTGGACCTCATCGGCCGAGGGGGGATGGCCTTCGTGTACCAGGGGGTGCTCGACGGCCCCCTGGGGTTCTCCCGGCCCGTGGCCATCAAGCAGATCCGCACCGACACCCCCGACAGCGACGAGAAGCTCGTCCGGGCCCTGGTCAACGAGGCCCGCCTCGGCGGCCAGCTCAGCCACCCCAACGTGGTGGACGTGCTGGAGTTCGGCGAGCTGTCGGGCAGCTTCTACATCGTCATGGAGTACGTGGACGGCCTGCCCCTGAGCTCGGTGCTCGCGCGCTGTCGCGAGCGCGACGTGACCCTGCCCCACAAGGTGGTCCTGGAGATCCTGGCCCACGTGGCGGGCGGCCTGGCCTACGCCCACGAGCTGCCCGACGCCGACGGCAACACCGTGGGGCTGATCCACCGCGACCTCAAGCCGGCCAACATCCTGATCAGCCGGTCGGGCACGGCCATGGTGGCGGACTTCGGGCTGGCCAAGTCGGACACCAACCTCTTCCAGTCCACCAGCGTGGAGGTGAAGGGCACGCCCGCGTACATGTCCCCCGAGCAGGTGACGTGCAAGCCGCTGGCGCCGGCGTCGGACCTCTTCAGCCTCGGCGCCATCGTGTACGAGATGTTGCGCGGGGAGCCCCTGTTCGCCGCAGACAACATGCTCGCCGTGGTGCACAAGGTGGCCCAGGTGCCGATGGTCGAGGAGCTGCGCTGGGTGCACAGCACCGCGCCGGCGCTGGCCGATCTCGTCGAGCAGATGGTGGCCAAGGACCCGCAAGAGCGCCCCGCGTCCGCCCGCCTCGTGGCGCAGGAGGCCCAGGAGCTGCTGCGCGGTTTCCCGGCGCAGGTGAACCTGGCGGACTTCATGGCGTGGCTCGGCGACGAGGCGGGCACGGCCGACTCCATGCCCAGCGCCGGGGAGTACTCGCCGCCCACCCCCACGGTGGAGCCCACGGTCACCGACGAGTGGGAGACCAACGTGTACCGGCCGGAGTCGGTCACCACGGAGCAGCAGGTGCCGCCGCGCCGCGCATGGATCTGGGGCACGCTCACCGCCTGTGCGCTGCTGACCGTGGCCGCGGTGATGGGCTGGCAATGGACCCGTGGGACCCCGCCGCGCGATCCCGCCGCCGCCGTCACGGTCCCCGCGGACGGGACGGAGCCTGCGACCGCCGCCGTCGACGTGACGCCGGCGCCCGTGGAGGCCCCGACGGCCGGCGAGGCGGTCGATCCCGACGCAGCGGAGCCCACCCCCGCGGTGGTGGACCCGACCGAGACCGCGGTCGAGCCCGTGGAGCCCGAGGACGGCGCCACGCCAACCCCGGCGCTGCCGGGACCAGCGGTCTCGGCTGAGGCGTCGCTGATCATCGACTGCCGCCCCTGGTGCGATCGGATCTCCGTGGACGGGGACGAGTGGGGCGCCAGCCCGCAGCTCCACCGGCGCGTGGCCGTGGGTTCCCACGACGTGTACCTTCGGGCTGCCGCCGGCGGCACCACCTCGGTGCGCGTGGAGGTCGGAGAGGACGGGGCCAAGGTGTGCTGGGACTTCGAGAGGAATCAGCGGTGCGAAGGTATCTGACCGTCCTCGTGCTCGTCGCGACCGCGGCCACCTGCCTCGGCGGCACCGCCGCGGCCGGCGAGCGGGTGTTGCTGTTCGGTCCCGGGGTGGACGAGGAGACCCTGGACAGGGCCGAGCGGCTCTGGCGGCGGATGGCCCCAGGCGGCGAGGACTTCGACCAGCGCCTGGCCCTGGCCGAGGCGGTGACCCTGCCCGCCGGGCCCGTCGTGTACGGCGACGTGCTGCTGCACGAGTGTGCGGGCACCTCGATCGCCCCCGACCACGCCCTGGAGATGATCGAGCAGGGCATGGGGGACTTCCGGGCGCTGGAGTACGCCGCGGCCATCGCGTCGTTCGAGCGGGCCGAGGCCATGCTGCCGTGCCTCGCAGGGTTCCTGCCGGCCGGCAAGGTCAGCGACCTCTACTTCTTCCACGGCCTCGCCGCGTTCTACGACCAGGACGAGGCCGCGGCGCGATCCCTGTTCGCGCGGTCCCTGTCTTCGGAGCCCTCCCGGCCGTGGGACGACCGCTACCCGCCGAAACCGCAACAGGCGTTCCTGGACGCGGGCAAGGCCATCCTCCACATCCCGCCGCGGCCCATGCGGGTGGCCGACCCGGCGGGGGAGATCCAGACGATCCAGGTGGACTCCCGTGAGTGGGTCGGCTTCCCCGACGTGCCCCTCGACCTCACCCCGGGCTGGCATCTGGTCCAGTGGAAGCTGGCCTCGGGTGACGTGCAGGGCGTCCAGGTGGAGGTGGTGCCGAGCGGCCAGGTGGTCCTGGCCTCCCGCGCTGGCTTCCTCGACGCGGTGCTCGACGGCGGCCGCGACATGGAGCTGGGGCGCGTGACCGTGGCGCCACTGCAGCGGCTGGCCGCGGACAAGGGCGCGGACGAGCTGGTCATCGTGCGCGTGGACGACCCCCAGCAGGTCACCCTGTTCGACCCGGGGGAGGGCCGCTTCGAGCAGACCCAGAAGGAGCGGTTCGCGTCGAACTTCGAGGAGCAGCGCGCCCGCTGGGGACCCCGCGGCGGTGCCTCCATCGGCATGGGCCTGTCGTCCATCGTCTCGCCCCGCGACGACTGGGACTTCCAGTACTACACCGTGCAGGTCGTGGCCGAGTTCCGCATCCTCGCCGGGGTGTACATGGACGTGGCCGCCGCGTTGCGCACCCGGCGCGGCCAGGAGGATCGCACGGCGGTCGTCCTCGCGCCCTCCACCCGCATCGGCCTCAAGTACGCCCTCAAGATCAAGTCCACCCGGCCCTACCTCGGCGTCGCGGGCCTGACCATGGTCTACGGCCAGGACGACGTCTCGCTGGGGGTCGGCGGCCTCGCCGGGGTGGCCTTCGAGTTCCCCCGCCACCCGGCGGTGCGCATCGGCGTGGAGGTGTTCGGCGGGCGGGTCCGCAACTGGGTGATGCAGATCACCGGCCAGGTCGGGTTCTACTACTGATCACCCGCGCGCGTGCGGTTGACAGTAGAATGTCGGTACTTACGATAAGTTGCATGATCTTGGGGCTGCCGTGAAGAAGCCGAAGTACTCCCTGGCCACGCGCCTGACCATCAGCCTTGCGAGCCTGCTGGTGTCCCTGCTGGTGCTCGAGGTGGGCCTGCGCTGGGCGGGTCGCGCCTACCTGGCGCGCACGGTCACCCCCGTGTCCCAGGTGGACTACTCCGACAGCACCACCCGGGTCATGTGCATCGGCGACTCGTTCACCTTCGGCGGACTGACCGGGCGCCACGAGACGTACCCCACCTATCTCCAGGAGATCCTCGACTCGCAGCGCGCGGGCCAGCGCGCCCAGGTGTTCAACCAGGGAGTTTGTGAATACAACTCGTGGCAGCTGCTGCAGTTCCTGCCGGAGTGGCTGGCCGTGTACGAACCCCAGGTGGTGGTCGTGCTGGTGGGGTCGGCGAACATGTTCAACCCGTGGGGGTACGACTTCGACTCCGGCGGGGCGCTGGGCAAGATCAGTCAGATGTTCCACGGGCTGCGCGTGGTCAAGCTCGCGCGGCTGATCTACGTCAACGGCAGCGCGCGCCTGCTCTCCGGCGGCGTCGAGGACGAGGACGCGGCGGCCGCCGAGTACGGACTGGACGGGCACTACGTCAACGCCACGGTCTACCAGGAGGCCAAGAGCTACCTCCACGAGAAGATGGCCGTGGTGGAGCCGGACCCCACCGACGCGGTGCAGGACGTCTGGTACACCCACAACCAGGGCTACCACGAGGCGGCCATGGAGCAGTGCCTGTACATCCTGCAGGGGGCGGCGGGGCACCAGGAGCTGCTCGCGACGATGGGCTACTTCCACTACGCCCGCGGCGACTACGCCAACGCCGAGGTCTACTACCTCGAGGCGCTGGAGCTCCACCCGGAGGCGCGGTTCGTGCGCGGCCAGGCGTCGTTCTTCTACTCCAACGCCGGCAGGGACTGCATCGCCCAGGGCCGCTACGCCGAGGCGGTGGACTACCTGTTCAAGGCCATCGGCCAGAACCCCGACGACGAGTACCACTACTACGCCATGAGCCGGGCCTTCGGTCTGCAGAGCCACTACAACGCCGACCAGATCGTCGAGCGCTGCAAGACCATGATGGACGAGGACCCGTCCCTGCGGCAGAACCAGAAATTCATCAATCACCTGGAGATGTTCGAGGTCCGCAACGACTGGGAGGAGCGGGTCGGAGAGTGGCTGGACGGCGATCTGGAGGAGATCCACCGGCTGGTGCGCGGCACCGGTGCGACCCTCGTGGTGCAGAACTATCCGGTATCGTACCCCCATGCAAATGCTAGACTCCAGGCGCTGGCCGACGAGAACGGGTTGCCGATGGTGGACAACCTGTCCCGCTTCGACGAGGCCGTCGCGAACTACGGACGGGCTCCCTACCTGTTCGACGACGACCACTGCACACCCGGCGGTCACCGGCTGATGGCCGAGAACGTGTACCGGGTCCTGGAATCGGAAGGAGTGCTGGACCATGAGCAAGCGCCGCGGTAACCAGACGCTCAAGCGGATCAAGAAGAACAACGAGCTGATCGTCCAGCTGTTCCAGATGATCGTCGAGACCAAGAAGTGGTGGCTCCTGCCGATCCTGGCCGTGCTGGCCATGCTCAGCCTGTTCGCCGCGCTCACCGGCGGCTCCTCCGTCCTCCCCGCGATCTACGCGCTGTTCTAGCCGGCTCTTCGAGGGACCACCATGCTCCCCGACGGACCCCTGCTCCTCATCCGCGCCTTCGACGACGTCGGCGCTGGCGGTCCCGTCACCCCCCTCGGGTTGCTCTACCTGGCCGCCGCCGTGCGTGCGGAGTTCGGGGATCGCCGCCCCGTCGAGGTGCTCGACCTCGGCCTGTGCGAGGAGCCCCTCGACGAGCTGGATGTCCTGTTGCACGAAAGGCCGCCGGCCGTCGTCGGCATCAGCGCGCTGAGCTGCGAGGCGCGACTGCTCGAGGTCGTGGCCGCCAGGATCCGCGAGGCCCTGGGCGCGGAGGTCCCCATCGTCGCCGGCGGCCCCCACGCCACGGTGGCGAGGGAGGGGCTGGTCCGCGACGCCGGGGTGGACTTCGCCGTGTATGGCGAGGGCGAGCACACCCTGGTGGAGTTGCTGCGCGCCCTCGAGACCGGCGATCCCCTGGACGACATCGGCGGCCTGTGCTGGTCGCGCGACGGTGAACCCACGGCCAACGGCCCTCGCGACTTCAACGAGGATCTCGACGACCTCCCCCTGCCGGCCTGGGATCTGCTCGACCTGGACGCCTACGCGGGCCTGCCCAACTGGAACGGCATCCTCAAGGGCACCCGGTACGCCACCATCGCCACCTCACGCGGCTGCCCCTACCGCTGCAAGTACTGTCACAATTATTTCGGCAAGGCCGTTCGGGCGCGAACCCCGGAGAACGTCCTGGCGGAGATGGAGGCCCTCGTCCGCGATCACGGCGTGGACGAGATCCACATCGTCGACGACGTGTTCAACTTCGACTCGCGGCGGGCGCTGGCCATCTGCGGGCTGGTCCAGGAGCGCATCCCCGGTGTCTCGTTCGCGTTCCCCAACGGCCTGCGCGCCGACATCATGAAACCGGAGCTCATCGAGGCCCTCGCGGCGATGGGCACCTATCGCATCGTGTACGGCGTGGAGTCGGTCACCCCCCGCCTCCAGAAGCAGACCCGCAAGAACCTGAACCTGGACAAGGCCGCGACCATCATCGACGCCACGTCGCGCGCCGGCATCATCACGGGGGGCTACTTCATGCTCGGCCTGCCCGGCGAGACCCGCGAGGAGATGCTGAAGACCATCGACTTCGCCGTGAACTCGAGGCTCGACTCGGCGTCGTTCTTCAAGGCCACGCCGTACCCCGGGTCCGCCTTCTACGACGAGGCCGTGGCCGCGGGGCGGATCGCCGGGGACAAGGCCTACGAGGGCAGCCACTTCTATTCCGCGGGCGGCTCGCACGGCGAGGTGCCCGAGGTCGAACTCAACGAACTGATGATGACGGCGCAGCGGCGGTTCTATTTCCGGCCCGCGCGGATGTGGCGCGGGCTGTGGAAGAGTCCCAGCAAGATCGAGTTCGTCCGCAACATGGTCGGCGCCCTCGCGCTCGTGCTCCAGGGGATCCTGGTAAAGTCCCTGCGGGGAGACGGTCAGACGGCCGGGGCCCCCGAGGTTGGCGATGAAGCGAAAGAAGCGAAAGAGTAACAAGAAATGGGGCACCATCCGGGTGTCGCCCCGCAAGGGGCTGCGCGCCCTCGTCGCGGTGGTCGCGGCCGTCGTGGTGGGCTTCGTGTTGTGGGTGGCGTTGGGGTATCCACTGTTGCTCAAGGGCCAGCGGTACGCCTACAACCCCGAGGAGCGCGGCGACCTGTGCCCGCGGCGGGAGCCGGGGCTGCGGGACGTGCCGTGCGTCCTGCCCGCCGTCCCGCACCTGGTGACCCTCGAGGGGTTCGTGCCCCCCAACTACCGCACCAAGACCTTCACCTACTCGACCAACTCCATGATCTACCGGGGCGCCCGGGAGTACCCGGCCACCAAGAGCCCCGACGTGTTCCGCGTGATCGTGCTCGGTACGGGTGTGTCGTTCGGTAACGGGGTGGACGACGAGGCCGTGTACTCCACCATCCTCGAGCGCAAGCTCAACGAGGGCGGTCAGCGCGAGTACGAGGTCTTCAACATGGCCATCCCGGGCTCCACCACCGACATCGGGTTCCGGGAGTTGCAGCGGGTGACCTCGGAATTCGAGTTCGACTTCCTGGTTTTCTGCTACGGCGTCAACGACGGGCTGCCCATGTTCGAAAAGCCGGTGGAGCGGTACGCCGGCACCCTGATGGAGATCGTCCACCACAAGAAGGCCCACGACATCCCGATGCTCGTGGCCGTGGAACCGCGGAGCAGCTTCTATCCCTGGCCGTACGAGGGGTATCGGGGCCAGTTCGACCGGATCATCACCGACGATCCCGCCATGGACGTCATCGACCTGCCCGCCGTGCTCGACGAGGTCGAGAAGCACCACGGCCTGCGCCTCGTGCGCGAGGGGAACACCCAGAAGGTGGTCGAGTACCACTGGGGCCGCGCGCGCACCCTGTACGAGGTGGAGTACGCGGTGGAGGAGGGCGAGCAGTCCGTATCCCCCGACGTGTACGAGTTCCTCGACACCCACCACGTGGACCAGGCCACCTACATCGACGGTGTGCACCTCAGCGAGGAGGGCATGCGGGTCGTCGCGGACGAGCTCTACGCGTTCATGTCGGCCAAGGGGCTGGCAGGGTAGGGGACCTCAGAGGTTGTGAAATTATCCCCGGACCGAGTCCAGAGTCGTGAGACGCCCCGCTGGCGAGGGCTGAAGAGGGAGCAGGCCCGAGGCCTGTGACCGATGAAGCCCGATGAGGGAGCGAAGCGACCGGTCCAGCGGGGATGGATCGCGGCTCTGGCGACGGGAGTGGGATATTTTCACAGCCTCTCAGTCCGCCGGGGATCGGCGGATCACCACCATCAGCAGCAGGCCCGCGAGGGCCCAGCCGTAACGGCGGGCGCCGGCGGCCGCGGTATCGTCGTCGTCCTCCTCGGGACGGCAGACGATGATGCCCGAGGCCTCCTCGGCGCGCTCCTGGCACTGGTGGTCGTCGTAGTCGATCTCGCCGTTGCAGTCGTTGTCCACGCCGTCCAGGCACAGCTCGCGGGCGAACTCGTGGACGAGCTGCGAGTTGTCGTCGCAGTCCCCGTCGATCTCGGCGTACCCGTCCCCGTCGTCGTCCACGCAGTCGCTGGTGCCGTCCAGGGCGATGTGGGTGACGTGCCCGTCCATACCCTGGTCCACCTCACCGTCGCAGTCGTCGTCGATGCCGTTGCACGCCTCGGGGATGCCGGGGGAGACGGCGGCGTCGTGGTCGTCGCAGTCCCCCTCCTCCTCGGTGAACCCGTCCCCGTCGTCGTCGTAACAGTCGATGACCCCGTCCCCGTTGTCGTCGAATCCCTCGTCCACGGACCCGTCGCAGTTGTCGTCCACCTCGTTGCACGCCTCCGAGGCGCCGGGGTGGACGTCGGCGTCACAATCGTTGCAGTCGCCGTCGTCCACGGTGTAGCCGTCGCCGTCGTTGTCGTCCTGCGCGGACGCGGCCGGGGCGAATGCGAACACGGCGATCAGGGCGATCCACAGGGTCGGAGCGAGGCGCGGCATGGCCGCAGTCTACCCCACGCCGCCGACCGGGATCGACCCGACGTTGACCCCGCGCCGGTCCCGCCCGTACGCTGGTCGCCGAGGAGAGCGACGTGGATACGGTGTGCATCACCCTGGACGTGGACTGGGCGGCGGACGAGGTCCTGCAGGCCGCGCTGGACCTGATCACGGACCTGGGTATCCCGGCCACGGTCTTCTGCACCCACCCCACGCCCGTGCTCCAGGGCCTCGATCCCGACCGCTTCGAGCTCGCCTGGCACCCCAACTACCTCGCCGACCGCGACGAGGCCGAGGTGATCGACGAGCTGGCCGGCTGGTTCCCCGGCGTCGCGGGCGTGCGGTCCCACGCCCTGTACTTCCACAGCCGGCTCGCGCCCCTGTACCTGCAGCGCGGCATCGAGTACGTGGCCCACGACCTGCGGTTCGGGCTGCCCCACCTCGCCCCTGCCACCCACTGGAGCGGGCTGGTGGACGTGCCCGGCTTCTGGGAGGACGACGTCCACGCCCTGTACTTCGACGGGGACTTCGCCCCCGGCCTCGTGGACCTCGACCGGCCCGGCCTCAAGGTGTTCGACGCCCACCCCATCCACCTGTGGCTCAACACCGACCGCATGGCCCGCTACGAGGCCGCCCGCGCCGACATGGAGGCCCGCCGCGACCTGACGTCCCACGTCAACCCCGGCCGCGGCGCCCGCACCTTCCTCATCCAGGCCGTCGAGCGCATGGTCGCCCGCCCGGATCGGTACGCCTTCTCCACCGTCGCCGACGTCGCGCGCGCCCACGCGCGCGGACATCCCTACCCGGGGAAGTACCGGCCGCTGGATTGACGACGGGGGGTGCCCCACTTAGGCTGTGCGCCATGGAACTGACCGTCGAGTTCGGATTCTCCGCCGCGCACCACCTGCCCGAGGCCGCGGGCCGCTGCAGGAACACCCACGGCCACGACTACCGCATGTTCGTGGTGATCGAGGGTCCGGTTCGCGAGTCGGACGGTATGGTCATCGACTTCCACGAGGTGGACGACATCGTCGAGGTCGCCGTGCTCGGCCAGCTCGAAGGCGCCGACCTCAACCAGCTGCTCGACTGCCCCACCGCAGAGCGCATCGCCGAGTGGGTCATGGCCCAGCTCGAGCCCGTATTGCCCAGCGTCAAGGCCGTCACCCTGTACGAGACCCCGCGCTACGCGTGCACCCTGAGGAAGTCGTCATGAGCCGCGACCGGGGGAACAGGACACCCTCCTGGTACGGCATCCCCACCCACAGGGACGCCGACGTCGAGGGCATGCGCCGCGGCATCGCCCAGTTCCTCGAGGCCGCCGGCTTCGACCCGCAGGGCGAGAGCCACCTCACCGACACCCCCACCCGGGTCGCCGAGACCTGGCTCGAGGACATGCTCGCCGGCTACCGCACCGATCCCCACGACGCCCTCGGCACCCCCTTCGAGGATCCATCCCACGAACTCGTCCTCGTCCGCGACATCGAGTTCTTCTCCTCGTGCCCCCACCACCTCATGCCCTACCGCGGCACCGCGCACGTCGCCTACGTCCCCGCCGGCAAGGTCGTCGGCTTCTCCGGCATCGTCCGCCTCCTCGACTGCCTCGCCCACCGCCTCACCCTCCAGGAGTGGCTCACCCGCGGCGTCACCGCCGTCCTCGACGAGTCCCTCGAGCCCCAGGGCTCCGCCTGCCTCATCGACGCCGCCCCCATGTGCGTCATCGCCCGCGGCGTCAAGCGACCCTGCAACATCGTGTCGACCAGCTTCACCGGAGTTTTTCGCACGGACGAGACGTTGCGGAGAGCCGTGTTCGAGGCCGCCGGGGCGGGGTATTCGCCTTAGGTTTTCGAGGTAGATCCACGCCCCCGTCGCATGGACAGCGTGCCACGGTGCTCGTCCGCGTCAAGGGCGGGTTCGCTTCGCTCATGGCGCCTGCGGCGCCACCCTTGACCCGGCCTGCGCGCCATGGCCTGAAGTAGGTGGCGACGGGGGGAGGGATGGCGAGATCTGGCTCCGGGTGGATGGATGGTGGGGGGGGTTGGGCTGAATGCCAACTTGTGGGCGACATGCCGGCCATCTCGGGAGTTAGTTGGCAAAAATGCCAACTTGTGGGCGACATGCCGGCCATCTCGGGAGTTAGTTGGCAAAAATGCCAACTTACGGCCGACATGACCCATCATCTCGCCAATTAGTTGGCAAATCCGTCAACTTATGGCGGACATGGCCGCCATCTCGGGAGTTAGTTGGCATCAATCCCAAGTTGTTCCGGAGATGCCGCTCATCGGCGCCACAACTTGGGTTTCCTGGCCCCCGCTCCCCACCCCGAAGCCCCTCCCCACCGCCCCAGCCCACCCCCTTCCATGCCTCCAGTGCCTGAATCCGCCTCCCCGTCCCCGGGCCTGCGCTCCCCCTACGGCGGCCCATCCATCCCATCACAGTTCTCATCGATCCCATTCACCGTCGGATCCGGCGCCCCCGGATGCACCCCCGGCATCGCATCATCACAATCCCCCGCACACACCATGTACCCGTCGTTGTCCGCATCCACCTCGTCCTCGGGCACCACACCATTACAGTTGTTGTCCCGCCCATCGCACAGCTCCGCCGCGGTGGGGTACGTCACCGCAGCCAGATCATCACAATCCCCATCGCAGATCCGATACCCATCGTGGTCCGCGTCGTCCTCGTCCGCCACGACACCATTGCAGTTGTTGTCGAGCCCGTCGCACAGCTCCGGCGCGCCAGCGTAGGTGGTCTCGTCGTGGTCGTCGCAGTCGCCGGTGCATGCGGTCCAGCCGTCGCCGTCGCCGTCGGGCCACTCGTCGACGTCGATCACCCCGCTGCAGTCGTGGTCCACCTCGTCGCACCCCAGCTCGGCGTGGGGGTGGATGGAGTCGTCCGTGTCGTCGCAGTCGCCGCTGCAGCTGTCGAGCCCGTCGCCGTCCGCGTCGTCCATGTTCAGCGCCGCGTCGTTGTCGTCGCAGTCGATGCAGCCCGACCAGCCGTCCCCGTCCCCGTCCCCGTCGTCGGGCGGGCCGTTGCAGTCCGGGTCGTGCCCGTCGCACACCTCGGGCGCGCCGGGGTAGGTGTCCGGGTCCTCGTCGTTGCAGTCGGTGTGCGTGTCGTACCCGTCCCCGTCCGCGTCTACCCCGAACAGCCCCGCGTCGTCGTCGTCCCCCGCGCTGCTGTCGTCGTCGCCCACGTCGTCGTCATCTCCGGTCGCGTCGTCGTCCCCACCCGAGTCGTCGTCCACGACCGCCACCTCCCCCTTGCAGCCCCATAGACCCAGGCCCAGCGCCACCAGTACCCACCCGAATCTGGACATCTTCCAACCCTCCTGCCGCGACTATATCACTTACTCCACCCACCTGAACGTGCACCGTCTCGCCCCTTCCATCAGCGTCTCCTCCCTCACCAACCCCACCCCCATGGCCCTACCGAGCTCGTGATCCTGCGCGCACACGGCCGCGGACCCGAGATCCGCGGCGTCCTGCTGCACACAGAAATCGGCCACGGGACAGCGCGAGTAGTCGAGTCCGACCTCTCCCGAGGTCAGGTGCTCGTGCTCCCACGCGGGGGGATTGAAGGGGAAGAGGTGGTTGACGAGCCAGAAGCCGCGGCGCATGCGGGCCAGCGGCGTCAAGCCGATGAAGATGGAGGACCACCGCATCAGGGGGAGCCAGGGCACGACGAGGCGGTGGTTGGCCTCGGCCACGGCGGCGACGGCGTCGTCGCGGGTACGGCCGGCGTCGACGAGGGCGCCCAAGGCGGCGATGTCCACGACGACGAGGCACATCACGAAGCGTGCGCCGAAGGTGGCGGGGCGGCCGAGGTCGCGTCGCAGGCTCTGGCGGCGCTGGCGGATCTCCGCGCGGAGGGGATCGTCATCGCCGAGGTGGCGGAGCAGGAGACGCGCGAGCAGGCCCTCGATAAGCCGGGTCATGGCTCCACGATAGCAGCCGGTGAGGATCCAGGGCTCGAACAGGAGCCGGGCGGTTCCGTCCCTGTACCAGGTGGTATCCTGCGATCGAGAGGGGTGGCACGGGGATGCGGCTCATCTTCTTCGCAAGTCTGCTCTCGCTACTGGTGGGGTGTCCGACCGACCATCCCGGAGAGTCTCCGGGCGACGACGACCAGACGGCCGGGGATGACGACTCCGCTGGAGACGACGACTCGGCCGGAGACGACGATACGGATGGTCCTGCTGACCTGGACGGCGACGGCTACAGCGAGGCCGACGGGGACTGCGATGACGGCGATCCGACCGTTCACCCCGGCGCGAAGGAGGTCTGCGACGGCGCCGACAACGACTGTGACGGACACCTTGGTGTGGACGAAACCGACGGCGACGGCGACGGGTGGACGGAATGTGATGGCGACTGCGACGACACCGAGGCCGCGGTCTACCCCGGAGCCGAGGAGCTGTGCGACCGGATGGACAACGACTGCGACGCCCTTGCACCGGAGCACTGGGTGCCGGACGCCTACCCGAGGATCCAGGACGCCATCCACGCGGCCGGTGAGCACGATCTGGTGTGCGTGGAGCCGGGCACGTACGTCGAGAATCTCGTGTTTCCGGGGGCGCCCCTGAGTGTGGTCGGGGTAGGGGGCGCAGAGAACACGTTCATCGACGGCTCCTACTCCGGCACCGTGGCGACATTCGTCGAGGGGGACGGCCCGGACACGATCCTGGACGGGTTCACGCTGATGAACGGCTGGGCGGAAGTGGGCGGCGGATTGTACGTGGAGGCCTCCAGCCCGACGTTCAGGAACCTCATCATCAAGGACAACAACTCCGAGAGTGACGGCGGCGGTGGATACCTGGAGGGCTCCGGTTCGCAGTTCTCGTCCGTGTGTTTCCTGTCGAACGACGCCTATGGCGACTACATGCACATGCCCCGGGGCGGCGGTCTGTACGTCACCGAATCTGACGTCAGCCTGGACGACGTCGAGTTCCTGTCCAACACCGGCAACGCAGCGGGCGGGGGGATGGCCGTGATGGATTCGTCCACGCTGCAGCTGCGTCGTGCCCTGTTCGAGTCCAACGGCACCATCGGCCAGGGAGGTGGGCTGTACGTTCAGAGAAGTGACACCGACATCGAAGACGCGCGTTTCGTCCTCAACCGCGCCATCTCTTCCGGTGGAGGGCTCTGCCTGACGAATGCCGCCTACTCCTTGAGGAACGTCGTGCTCGAGGACAACTACACCAGCTACTCCTGTGGCGGCGGTCTCTACACCAGTTCGAATGCCACGGTCGTGGCAGACCACCTGTATGCCGCCGGAAACACGGCCGACGACTTTGGAGGCGGCATCTATGTGGATTCGGACACTTCGCTGACCTTGAGCAGCGCCATCATCGTGGGGAACGACGCCGGAGACGATGGCGGTGGGCTCGCTGTACTCGGGCAGCTCACGCTCGACCAGAGCGTGATCGCGGGAAACGGCGCGGGCACGACAGGTGGCGGGATCTGGCTGTACGGCGCCACCGCTGACATTGCGAACACGGACATCTCGCTGAACCAGACCTGCGCACTGGCCTGCGAGCAATCCGCGGTCACCATCCGACATTCGAACGTGGTCGGATTCGACGACGTCGCCTACTGCGGAGTCGTGGATCCCACGGGAACGAATGGCAACACGTCCGTCGAGTCCGGATTCGCAGACACGAGCGGCGGTGACGTGTCCACGTGGAACCTACACCTCACGACGAGTTCCCCCCTGATCGATGCCGGTGATCCCTCCTCTGCCGATCCCGACCACACCGTCAGCGACATCGGCGCATACGGTGGACCGGGCGCCGGTTCATGGGACCGCGACCTCGACGGCTACCCCGAGTGGTGGCAGCCCGGCCCCTACGACGCTGCCGCCTATCCGGACGAAGGGTGGGACTGCAACGACGACGATCCGACGGTGTATCCAGGGAGTGGGTGCTGACCGTCTCCCCGTTGCCTTTTCGCGGGGTATGGACCCCCCCCGGCAACAAACCGTAACAAACGATTTCAACCCCTTACACCGGACACATCCTGTGTTCACTTGCGATTCCCATCATGAACAGCATGAGGTCGTCGCGAGGGCGCCTCGGAAACGAAAGGATTGGAAAGATGACTACGTTCAAGAGTTTGCGATGGGCTGCCCTGGCTGGCTTCGGTGTGATCGTGCTGGCGATGGGGATGATGGGTGCTTCCGTGGCCGGTCCCGATCAACGGCCGGAACGCGGCGAGAGAGGCGAGGGACGCCAGGGCAAGGGCGCGGAGAGGATCGCGGCGCTGGCCGATGATCTCGACCTGAGCGCCGAGCAGAAGGCGTACTTCGACGAGGTCCAGGAGTTCAAGAAGGCCAAACGCCAGGCCAAGCGGGCGGCGCGGGGTGGCAACTCCCTGCTCGACGACATGTCGGCCGGTGGCATCGACGCCCGCACGGTGCACTCCAGCATCGACGAGCGGTTCGAGATGGCCCGGTCCAACGCCCACGCCGCGGCTGACGCGAAGATCGCGTTCCTCAACAGCCTCGACGACGGCCAGCTGGCCATGCTCGCCGAGAAGCGGGCGGAGCGCATCGAGCGCAAGAAGGCCAAGAAGGCCCGCAAGGGCAAGGGCAAGCGCGCCAAGCGCGGTCCTGGTGGTGGTCAGGGAGCTTCGGCGCAGTAGCGTCCCCCTCGAGCCCGGTACGAGCGGGCGGCCGTCGGATCTCCGGCGGTCGCCCGTTCGGCGTTTGGGCGCCAGTTCGGCGCCGGGAAACAAACCGTTACAAACGTTTGCGAGCGATTACACCCGCAACAAAGTGCATTCACCCTGGGGCGGCATCCTGGTCAGCATGGGTCGCCGCGATGGCGGCCCGGAAACTCAGGGAGTGTGGAGATGAGAAGTATCGAGCGCGTGCGTTGGGCGGCCATGGCGGGATTCGGTGTGATCGTGCTGGCCGTGGGGATGATGGGTGCCGGCCTGGCCGGTGCCGAGGAGGAGGACGGCGAGGGGAGGGGACCGTGCTGCCGAGGAGGACGCGGCGCGGCCCTGGCCGAGGAGCTCGGCCTGGACGAGGAGCAGCAGGCGATGCTGGAAGAGGCGCAGGAGTACAAGCGCGAGCGCCGGTCCATGCGACGCGCCCAGCGCGGCGCGGGCATGTTCGCCGGCCTGGCCGACGGGGAGATGGACGCGGACTCCATCCACGCGGACATCGACGAGCGGTTCGAGGAGGCGCGGACCCAGGCCCACGCGGCCGCGGACGCCCGGATCGCCTTCTGGGACAGCCTGGATGACACGCAGCGCCAGCAGCTGACCGAGCACCTCGAGCAGCAGGGGTCGCGCGGCCAGCGCATGCGGGGCCCCTGCGCCGAGGACGGGTGCCGGCGCGGTCACGCGGACCGCTGCCGCCAGCGCGGCCGGTGCAACCACGGCGAGCGCAACGAGGCCGCGGCCGAATGACCGCGATGTGCGCCCCCGGCACGGCAGTCCTCGGAAGGGGACTGCCCAGCCGGGCCTCGTCGTGGCACGATTGCACCATGCACACCATCCTGATGATCGACGACGACGAGAAGCTGGTGGACCTGGTGCGCGACTACCTCGAGCCCAACGCGTTCAAGGTGGTGGCCGCCCACGAGGGGCACGAGGGGCTGGCCATGGCCCGGACCACGTCCGCGGACCTGGTGATCCTCGACATCATGCTGCCCGGCATGGACGGCTTCGAGGTCTGCCGGGAGATCCGGTCGTTCAGCAAGGTGCCGATCCTCATGTTGACGGCCCGCGGCGAGGACACGGACCGGATCGTCGGGCTGGAGATGGGGGCGGACGACTACCTGCCCAAGCCGTTCAACCCGCGCGAGCTCCTCGCGCGCATCCGCGCCGTCCTGCGGCGCGCCCAGCCCGCCCCCGCGCAGGAGAGCCCCGAGGTGTTCGAGGTGGGGGCGCTGATCCTGGACGTGGGCGCCCGCTCCGTGACCCTGGACGGCGGCGCCGTGGACCTGACCACGGCGGAGTTCGACCTGCTGCACGTGCTCGTGGCCGCGGCCGGGCGCGTGCTATCGCGCGATCAGCTGATGCAGCGCCTGCACGGCACCAACTGGTCCTCCTTCGACCGCTCCATCGACGTGCTGATCAGCCGCATCCGCTCCAAGATCGAGGTGGACGCGCGCAAGCCCGAGCTGCTCAAGACGGTGCGGGGGGTGGGCTACCAGTTCGTCAGGCCCGGGGGATCCGCATGAAGACCCTGTGGTTCACCGCCAAGATCGCCGCGATCTTCGCCGCGCTGCTGGTGCTGACCCTGCTGTCGACCATGCACCTGTTCGGCAAGGTGGTGGGCCGCGACCTGGTCAAGGAACTGACCACGGCGCGGGCCGACACCGGCGCGCTGGTGGCCGAGGAGGTCGAGTCCCTGCTGGCCGACCACGAGATGGACGACCACGCGGTTTTCGAGGTCCTGCGGGACCGCGGGGACGAGTACGACATCCAGCTGGTGTTGATGGACGACCGCGGCCAGTGCACGGCCGCATCCAAGGGCGGCCGGTGGTGCCGCGCCCGGCGTCCCGGCCGCGGAGGCATGGACTCGGAGCGGTCCGTGCGCGCCCGGGGCCGCGTCGCCCGCCTGGGCAAGCACAACGACTTCGAGGTGTTCGTCCCGATCCTGGTGGACGGCGTCGAGGTCGGAACGCTGGCCATGACCAAGCCCGACGAGGCGCTGCCCGACCGCGGCGTGTTCGTGTCCGGGCTCGTGCAGATCGGCGCGGCCGGCCTCGTCGCGGCGGTACTGCTGGCCCTCTACCTCACCGGACCGCTGCGCCGCATGCGGGGCTCCATGGACCGCATCGCCACGGGCGAGCTCGACCATCGGGTCGCCGCCCGCGGCCGCGACGAGGTCGCCTCCATGGGCCGCGCGTTCAACACCATGGCCGATCGCATCGAGGCCATGATCCGCGGCCAGAAGGAGCTGATGGCGGGTGTGTCCCACGAGCTGCGGTCCCCCCTGTCCCGCATGAAGCTCTCGCTGGAGCTGCTGCGCGCCCAGGGCGCGGACGAGAAGCGCGTCGCCGATCTGGAGTCCGAGGTGGACGCCCTCGACGGCATGGTCGAGGAGCTGCTCGTGGCCAGCCGCCTCGATCTCGGCTCCCAGAGCCTGAACCCCACCCCCTGCTCCCTGGGCGATCTCGCCCACGAGAGCTGGGCCCGCATCCGCGTCCAGGCCGAGGAGGCCGGCATCGAGCTCGGCGAGGACATCGCCGCAGACGCCGACGCGCTACGCGTGGATCGCGCCCTCGCCATTCGCCTGCTGGGCAACCTGTTCGAGAACTCCGTGCGCTACGCCGCCACCGGACCCATCGAGCTCGGCGCCCGCCGCGCCGGCGACCGCGTCGTCGTCACCGTCCGCGACCGCGGCCCCGGCGTCGCCGAGGAGCACCTCGCCCCCCTCTTCGAGCCCTTCTACCGCGCCGATCCCTCCCGCACCCGCCGCACCGGCGGCACCGGCCTCGGCCTCATGATCGTCCGCCGCGCCGTCGAGGCCCACGGCGGCACCGCCCACGCCGAGCTACCCGACTCCGGAGGATTGAGGAGCGTCTTCGACCTGCCCGCCGCGCCCTGACGGGCGGGGGCGGGAGTCGACGGTCGACAGTCGACAGTCGACGGTTGGGTCGACAGTTGGATGGTCGACGGTTCCGCACTACCGGCAGACAAGAACCGTCGACTCAAAAACCGTCGACCAGACCCGTCAACCGTCGACCGTCAACCGTCGACCCTCCCCTCACAACTCCTTCTTCAACAGATCGATCAGCGTGAACCGCTCCTCCCAGCACCGCCCGTCCAGCCCGAACACGAACCGCACCTCACCGTGGTTCGGGGTGTCGACGTACCCGATGATGGTCTTGGTGATGGACAGCGATCCGGTCTTGGCCAGGGCGCCGCGGCGGTCGCGCATGAGCTCCTTGTGGGGCTCGAAGGCGTCGAGCAGCTTGAGCATGGCCGCGGCGGTGGCCTCGTTGTTGCGGGAGATGCCGGAGCCCTCGACCACGGTCAGCCCCTCGGTGAGGCCGTGGGCCTCGAGCACCTCGTGCACGACCGCCACGCCCTTGTCCAGGGTCGCCGGCTCGCCGGATCGCACCACGCCCATCTCCAGCACGAGCTGGTTGGCCATGTAGTTGTTGGAGTACTTGAGCATGCCGGCCACGACCTCGCTGACGGGGCGCGAGTTCTCGTGGATGTACACCGGCTCAAGGCCCTCGGGCACCGTGCCGACGCGGATGTCGTCCGCGACCATGGCGCCGTGCGCCTCGAGCTTGGCCTTGATGAGCTCGCCGGCGTAGTGCAGGGAGCGCTCGGGATCGCCGGTGAGGTTGAGCCTGACCTTGCCGCTGCGGCCGCTCTCCCGGGCGATGTGCTCGGCCAGCGGGGTCAGGGGGGTCTGCTCCTCGGCGGAGACCACGGTGTCGCCGGTGATGCGCACGTTGATGGTGTTGAAGTTCACCGCCAGGGCCGTGTTGAGGGCGTCGTAGGGATTGTCCGTGCTGCTGGTGCCGGGGATCTTGATCGGCTCGAAGTAGGTGTCGTCGAGCACCAGCCCGGCGAACTCCTTGGGCACCTCTTGCAGCAGGGCCGGGGCAAGCAGGTCCAGCTCCTCCGAGATCAGGTAGGGATCGCCGTGGCCCTCCACGTACAGCACCTTGTTCTCGTCGAGGTAGAAGTGCGTGGTGAAGTGATAGTCGCCGCCCAGCACCTCCATGGAGGCCAGGGCGGTGACGACCTTGAGGGTGGACGCGGGGATGAACGGCCGGTCCGCGTTGAGGGAGACCAGCGCCTCGCCGGCGGCGTCGGTGACCACGACCACGCCGTCACCGGCGATGGCCTTGACCTTGTCGGTGAGATCGTCCGCGTGGGCGGCGAGGGGGAGCCCCAGCAGCAGGGCAACGGTCGGGGCGAGCAGGTGGCGCATGGTGTCACTCCAGCGTGCGGCGTCCCAGTATGCCGGGGATCGCCGCGACGGTAAACGCTCGGCGAGGTCGCTGAGGGGTTTGACGATCCCTGCGCCGGGAGCTTCGGTCATGGGCGAAAAATCACAAAAACCCAAAAAAAGAACAACCCGGAAATGCCGGTTCGCGAGTCAGGGGCATCACGCCCGAGATCACTCCAAAAAACCCTTGTCCACCCACGAGCCCCCTTGAGATGCTCGGGTCATTCCGATCGTCTGTGGCCGAGCCCTGAATCCGGGGCTCGGATTATGGGGGGGCGCCAGGGACCGGACCGAGGGCGCCTGCGCATGGGCCGCCCCGGTCCGGTCTCTTCTTTTTCCATCTGTCCGAACCTCCAGTCGCCGTTCTTGCGCGCGCGCCCCCAAAAAACGTAAAGTCGCGCCGCGAGGAAACCGTGGCCAAGTACACCTTTTCGAGTTCGAGACGATCGACGACGACCGCCCGCGTCCTGGGCGCGCTGCTGGCGGTCTCGCTGCTGCTCAACTTCTACCTGCTGTTCTTCCGGGGCGGCCCGGCCGACGACGAGACGACCGCCGAAGGGGACGCAGCGGACGCGGCGGCCGGGGACGCGACCGACGGGGCCGCCGATACGGGAGAAGACGGCGACGTCACCCCGGCCGACGGGACGGACGCCACCGAGGCGCCCACCGCGCCGCTGGAGCCCGTGGGTGAGTTCGACCAGCTCCTCGGCCTGGACCTCGAGGTCAAGGG
This sequence comes from uncultured Rickettsiales bacterium, assembly GCA_964558555.1. Lineage (GTDB taxonomy): Bacteria > Myxococcota_A > UBA796 > UBA9615 > CAYRNR01 > CAYRNR01. The sequence goes on from CAZLEO010000094.1 coordinate 25,476, forward strand.
TTCGCTGTCCCAGCTGTTCGACAACGCCGTCCAGGGGCGCCGCAGCGTCTGGTTGACCGCCACCTCCAGCCGCATCCTGATGTGGTGCTTCAACCTCCAAAAGGACATGCGCGCGGGCGACCGTCTGCGCCTGCTGTACGAGCCCCAGGGTGAGGAGGAGGTCCAGATCGCCGCGCTGCACTACGTCAGCCAGAAGATGGACCGGGAGTACACCGCCTACTACTTCACCCCGGAGGGGGATGAGTGGGGCACCTACTTCGACGCCGACGGCAAGGAGGTGCCCGCCCGCCTCGAGGAGTCGCCCATCCGCGACTTCCAGGAGATCACGGCGGTGCTCGGTGACGGCCGCAACCACCGCGGCTACGACTTCCGCGCGCCCACGGGCACGCCGGTGTACTCGGTGCGCGAGGCCAAGGTGCTGCGCACCACCTGGAACTTCAAGTACAACGGCAACAGCCTCGAGCTGCGCTACGGCGACGGCACCATCGCCCGCTACCTCCACCTCGAGGGGCTCGACGCCTCGGTCAAGGCCGGCGGCACCATCAAGGCGGGCCAGCAGGTGGGCACCTCGGGCAACACCGGCCGCACCAACGCCCCGCACCTGCACTACGAGATCGAGCAGGCCGGCCGCGTCGTGGATCCGGTGGACTACCACGGCGAGGTACACCGCACCCTCACCGGCGGCGACATCGAGCAGTTCCGCGTGGCGCTCGACGCCTACGCGGCCGCATTCGATCGCATCATCCCCGCCGGTGAAGGCGACTAGCCCCGCCCTTCAACCTTCAACCTTCAACCTTCAACCAACCCCAACAACCACTCGAACGGCCTGAGCACGGCCGCGGCGCGCAGATCCGGCCGGCCCATGCGGTCGAAGGACCGGCCGGGGCGCGCGTTCCACTCCAGGACGACCGGACCGTCCGGGCCGACGACCACGTCCACGCCCACCTCGGCGACGCGAATGGCGTCGGGGCGGGCGTCGAGGACGGCCGTGGTGGCCTCGATCAGGGGCGCCAGGGCGCGTTCGGTGTCAGGACCGGCCGGGCGCGCGGCAGCGCCGTGTGTGAGCGACACGACGTCGGCGTCGTCTCCCCCGCGGCGATCCATGATCCCGGCGACGGTCCATCGTCCGTCCGGCGCGCGCTGCAGCAGCACGCGCAACGACTGCCCGGGAATCACCGGCCGCACGCCCCGCTGGACGACGCCTCCGTCCAGGGGTTCGTCCGGCCCCACGACGCGGACGCCTCGCCCCTGGCTGCCGCGGCGCGGCTTGGCATACGCCAGATCCCACTCGCGCCACGTCGGGTCGACGGCGTGAACCGTCTCGGGCACGGGCACGCCCTGCGCCCCCACGGACGCGGCAAAGGCGAGCTTGTCGTCGCAGATGTCGGCGAACTTCGTGGCGTTGACCACCGGAATGCCGCGCTCCTCGAATGCGCGCTGGGGTCCCCGATCCACGGGATGGGAGCGGTCGTACACCGCGTCGATGTCCTGCGCGTCAGCAGGCTCCCACGCCCCGGGCACCGGGCGGAAGCCGATCTCGTCGCCCGGCTCGGCGCAGACGATCTCCACTCCGCGGGTGGCGAGGGCGAGGCCGGCCTCGCCGAGGAAGCGGGACTGACCCGTGCAGCGGCGCATCGGCTCGCCGCGGTCCACGGCGCACGTCACCAGCAGGCGGATCAAAGCCAGCCTCGGTCGGCCAGGTCCCCCTCCTCCAGCCCCAGGTAGTGGCCCACCTCGTGGATCAGGGTGACGCGGATCTCGGCCGCGAGGTCTCCGGGGTGGGCGAACTGCCGCTCCAGGTTGCGCTGGAACACGTAGATGCGGGAGGGCTGCTCGCCGGCCATCTGGGCGCCGCGCACGTCGGCCAGCACGGGCCCCACGAACAGGCCGAACAGGCGGGGGTCGAAGGGAGGCTCCTCCAGGATCCAGGCCTCCGGGTAGTCCTCGTGGATGACCACCACGTTGGCCATGGACTGGAGCACCTCGGGCGGCAGCTCGGCGATGGCGGCGCGGAGGATCTCCTCGAACTTCTCGGGCTCGAAGATCCGCGGGGTCGAGGTCGCCGCCGCGTCGTCCAGCTCCCACACCCGGGTGAACGCCTGCTGGGTGCCCGGTTCGTCCCCGAGCCGCTCGCGCGCGAGCGCCAGGTCGTAGAAGGCGTCCGCGCCTTCCGGATCCAGGGTGCAACACCGCTCCAGGTAGGGCACGGCGTCCGCCGGATCGCTCAGCTCCAGCAGGCACCAGCCCACCGAATGCTGCAGCGCAGGGTCGTCGGGGAACAGCGCCACCCCCCGGCGGGCCTCCTCCATCGCCTCGTCGAGGCGGCCCTGCAGGTAGAGCAGGCGCCACTGCAAATCCAGCACCTCGGGCGTGTCGGGCGCGAGCCCGCGCAGGCGCGCAAGCACGGTGCGCAGCCAGCGCTCCCGTCCCGCGTAGTACGCGTCCCAGCCGGCCTGGACGAGCTCGGCCAGCCGCTCGTCCCGGTGCATGCGTGCGTCGCGTCCCATGGGCTCAGTCCATCTCCAGATCGGCGGCGTCCCTGGGCGAGATGCGCACGCAGTGGTGGGAGTACCGCACCACCCCGGTCACCCGCGTGGCCCGATCCCCCACCTGCGGCAGGCTCAGCCCGGTGTACAGGTCGTCGTCCACCCAGAGGCAGCCCTCGAGCTGGAACTCGTTGTACTCGGCGTCCACGGCCGTGACCTCGAAGCCCCCGGCGTCCGCCATCTCCACGAGCATGCCCTCGAGCGCGTGGCGCAGGTCCGTGGACCAGTCCAGGTCGGCGGGGTGGGACAGGGCGATGGGGGCCGGGACGGCGCCGTTGCCCAGCTCCGTGACGGTGCCGAAGCAGATCTCGGACTGACCGTAGTACTCCTGGTACAGCCCCTCCACGTGGACCTCGTGCCCGGGCTCGATCAGCTCGCGGCCCTCGAGCTCGTAGGTGAACACGCCGCCCCACTCGGCCAGGCTGGTGTCCTGGACGTAGAAGTCGAACTCGTCGTCCTGGCCCGTGACGACCATGCCGGCGATGGACACCCAGTCCCACTCGTAGGGGTGCAGGGGGTGCAGCCAGTCGCGCAGGATCGGGACGGTGGTGCAGGCGGTGTCGTCGTCATCCGGGCAGGGATCGCAGGCGTCGGCGAGGCCGTCCCCGTCCGTGTCGGTGTCGTCCGCGCCGTGCAGCCACTCGCAGCCGTCCGAGGCGTTGGGCACGCCGTCGCCGTCGAGGTCGTCGGCCGTGACCTGGCTGTCCCCGGTCGTGCCGGGCTCCCACACCAGCGGATCGCAGGCGTTGCCCTTGCCGTCGCCGTCCTCGTCCCGCTGGTCGGGATCGAAGACGAGGGGACAGAGATCGTCGGCGTCGTCCACGCCGTCGCTGTCCGTGTCGGCGGCCCCCGGGCCGCGGGGCACGGTGGGGGCGCACCGCTGGGGCTCGTAGTCCGGATCGTCGGGGCAGAACAGGGTGGGGAAGAGGTGCGCGCCCAGGTCGTCCGTCAGGTCGTCTCGCAGCTCGTCGTAGGTGCGGTCGGCCGCGTCGGTGCGGAAGCACACGCGGGCGTCCTCGCCGCACACGTCCACCGCGTCGCAGAGATCGCCCATGAACGGCGACCCCGGCGGCAGGACGTCCATCAGCGCGGCGTCCCCGTACAGGGGGACCCCGTCCACCACCACCAGCTCCACCTGCGGCTGGGTGGCGGTGAGCACACTGGTGTAGGGGTTCAGGCCGTCGCCGGACAGCAGCAACAGGTCGGCGCGCTGCCCCGCGACGAGCTCGCCCAGCACGCCGTCGAGACCCAGCGCGGCCGCCGCGTGGGTGGTGGCCATGGCGACGATCTCGCTGAGGCAGAACGCCCCGTGGTACGCCTCGCGGTTGAGCCGCTCGGCGCACTGGAGCTCGAAGAGCTGGCCCGCGGTCCCGGACAGGGTCCAGTCCGGTCCCAGGGCCACGGTGACGCCCAGGTTGCGGGCCGTGGACACGTCCGCCGTGCGGCCGTACAGGTCGATGTTGCTCTGGGGAGACCAGATCAGCTCGGCGCCGCCCAGCGCCATCCGCGTCAACTGTTTCGGATCGAGGTCGGTACCGTGGACCAGCGCGGTCCCCGCGTGGACCAGGTCCTCGTCGACCAGCGGCTCGAACTCGCCGCGCACGGTGCCGTACAGGCCCTCGGCGCAGTGGGGGACGTAGGCGGCGATGTCTCCGCTGTCGAGGTCGTCGGCCCAGTCGCCGAGGTCGTCGAAGTCCGTGTCCGGATCGTTGGTGCGGATCTCCACGTCGTACCCGGAGAGGTAGTGGTGGGTGACGCCCTCGTCCACGTTGCGCAGCAGCATGGGATCGCAGCCGTCGAGGTAGCTGCCGGCCACCGTGCCCGAGCCGGTCATGATGGCGCGGAGCTCGGCCCACGCCATGACGTCGCAGTTGGGCGCCTGGTCCACCAGATCGGTGTAGTCCCAGTAGTCGCCGTCTCCCCGCCACTCGTAGCGGTTCTCCCACAGCTGGCCGTGGGGCCACGGCCCCAGCACGTTGTACTGCATGTGGTTGTGGGGATCCACGAACGCCGGGAGCACCACGTCCCCGCACAGCAGCGTCGCCTCGGCGTGGCCCTGCTCGCCGCTGCAGTCCGCGTCCACGCACAGGATCTCACCGCTGGCGGCGGAGAACAGGACCTCGGCGTTGGGCAGCGCGCCGTCGGGCAAGATGGCGGTGGCGCGGATCAGCACCAGGTCGTTGGTGCCGGTGGAGGGCACGCAGGAGTCGTCGATCTCCGCGTCCAGCGGCTCCTCGGAGCACGGATCCTCCAGATCCACCGACGTGTCGTCGTCCCCGACCACGGTGTCGTCGTCGTCGTCGTCGTCGTCATCGTCACCGGGTCCAGTGTCGTCGTCGTCGCCGGGCGCGCCGGAGTCGTCGTCCCCCGCCTCCTCGTCTGGACAGCCCACGCACAGCGTCAGTGCGGCGAGCAGCAGGATGAACCAGGACAGGCGAGCGGCGCTCGGTGGAGACATGGGGTGCTCCCTTCAGGGCAGCGCCATTATATGCGTTGCACGAGGATCCCCGGCCTTTCCGAGGTAGAATGTGTCGGTCGAGAAATGGGGTGAATCCATGACGCGCTTGCTGATCCTGCTGGGAGCGATTGCCGTT
>CAZLEO010000095.1:0-334 GCA_964558555.1 uncultured Rickettsiales bacterium
GGCGCACCCCGAGATCTACTCGGTTTGCCTCCACGCCGCTGTTGCGTTCTTCTCCGACGACGACGGGGACGACGACGACGGCGACCTCGACGGGGACGGCTACACCACCTGCGACGGCGACTGCGAGGACACCGATCCCACCCTGAACCTCGACGACGAGGACGGCGACGGCTTCTCCACCTGCGACGGCGACTGCGACGACACCGACGCCGCCATCCACCCCGACGCCGAGGAGGTCTGTGACGGCGAGGACAACAACTGCGACGGCGCCGCCGACGACGACGACGCCGACGACGCCTGCACCTGGTACGCCGACACCGATGGTGACGGCTAC
>CAZLEO010000095.1:344-30587 GCA_964558555.1 uncultured Rickettsiales bacterium
GGGCTGTGACGGCGATTACCACTTCTCCGACCGCTCCGACGACGACTTCGACGCCGACGCCGACGGCTTCACCACCTGCGACGACGACTGCGACGACGCCGACGCGTCCATCCACCCCGGCGCCGAAGAGATCTGCGACGACGACATCGACAACGACTGCGACGGCGGCATCGACGAGGACTGCGCCGAGGGTGACGACGACGACGACGACACCACCGAGGACATCCACCCCAACGACGACGACACCGTCGAGGACGACCCATCTGCCGGCGGATGCGACTGCCGCGTGGACGGCCGGGACACCGCGGGCCTCGGTGGGTTGCTCCTCATGGCACTGGCCGTCCTCGTTCGCCGCCGCACCTAGCCCTCCCCCTCCCTGATATGCTGTAGCCGCATCCCCGAGGGAGAGAGGGAAATCCATGCTCGCTCGCTTCATATTCGCTCTGGTCATCGCAACTACGTTCTGCCTTTGCGCGCCTCACCAGGCTGCCGCCCAGTGCCACGACGACGACGACGACGGCTTCACCAACTGCGACGGTGACTGCGACGACGCCGACGCCGCGGTGTTCCCTGGCGCCACCGAGGTCTGCAACGGCATCGACGACGACTGCGACGGCGCCCCCGACGATGGCCTCGTCACCGCCGACTGGTACCCCGATGCCGATGGCGACGGCTATGGACGCGCGAGTGCGACCGCTACCACGAGCTGCGCGGTCGTCGCCGACCACGTCCTGGACTCCACGGACTGCGACGACACCGACGCGGGCATCCACCCTGGCGCGGTGGAGGCGTGCGACTGGCAGGACAACGACTGCGACGGGACGGTGGACCCCGAGGGATCGGCCAACTGCGTGCAGTACCTCGCCGACGCGGACCGCGACGGCTTCGGCGTGGACCTGGACAGCATGTGCCTGTGCCTGCCCACGGGGGTATACGACGTGGGCGTGGGTGGCGACTGCGACGACGACGACGCGTTGATCCACCCCGGCGCTCTCGAGGTCTGCAACGGCCATGACGACGACTGCAACCCGCAGACCAACGAGTACGGGGACGCGGACGCGGACGGGTTCTCCATCTGCTTCGGGGACTGCGACGACGCGGATCCCGGCGTGAACCCGGCCGCGGAGGAGGTGTGCAACAGCCTCGACGACGACTGCTCGGCCACCACGGATGAGGTCGGCGACGTGGACGGCGACGGCTACTCCATCTGTGACGGGGACTGCGACGACGACGACGCGACGGCGTTCCCGGGCGCGGTGGAGGCGTGCGACGGCGCGGACAACGACTGCGACGGCTCCATGCTGGTGCTGGAAGTGGACGAGGACGGCGACGGCTGGCTGATCTGCGAGAACGACTGCGACGACGACGACCCGCTGAGCAACCCCGGCGCGCCGGAGCTGTGCGACCAGGTGGACAACGACTGCGACGGCGTGGCCGACGAGGGCGTGGACGAGGACGTGGACGGCGACGGCTACAACGCGTGTCAGGGGGACTGCGACAACGCCGACGGCAACGTCTACCCCGGGGCCCTCGAGTTGTGCGACGGCAAGGACAGCGACTGCAACGGCGACATCCCCACCGACGAGGACGACCAGGACGGGGACGGCTACCGGGTGTGCGCCAACGACTGCGACGACACCGATCCCGACCTCAACCTCGACGACGAGGACGGCGACACCTACCACACGTGCGCGGGCGACTGCGACGACGACGAACCGACCATCCACCCGGGCCACGACGAGATCTGCGGCGACGGCGAGGACAACGACTGCGACGGTGGCACCGACGACGTGGACGGCGACAACGACGGCTACGTGGCGTCCGCCTGCGGCGGCGACGACTGCAACGACACCGACCGCGACGTCAACCCGGGTGAGGACGAGGACTGCGACGACTTCCAGGACAACGACTGCGACGGGGACATCGACATCCAGGATCTCGACTGCGTCGAGGAGCCCGAGCAGGACGACGACGACGTCGAAGGGGACGACGACGACACCTCCGACGCCGGCCTCGACTGCCACTGCACCCTCGCCAGCGCCACCCCCGGGTGGCCCTCCCTCGCCGCCCTGACCCTCGGTCTGGTCCTGCTGCGCCGTCGCCAGCGCTGAGCCGCGACATCCTCCGCGTCGGGAACCACCGCAGACGCGTGGGAAGAAGACAAAGGGGAGGGGATCAAGTCGCGACTTGACCCCTGTCCGGCGTTCAGAACAGGAGAACGGATCGCTGGCAAGGTCGCTCAGGCGTGAGTTCGGGGGGCGGGGTAGGGGCTAGGGCAGGGGCTTACTTGTTGGGCTGGGCGGACTGGTGCTGGTGGGCGCCACCGCGCTGGACGCCACCGCGACGGGTGCCGCCGCCACCGCTGGAGGAGCTGGACTCCTCTTCCTCGACCTCTTCCTCGGCCTCTTCCTCGGTGGCCTCTTCTTCCTCGGCCTCCTCGGCCTCTCCCTCGGCCTCGCCGGCGCCGGCGGCGGCCTCGGCGGCCTCGGCAGCGGACTCGGCGGCGTCGCCTGCGGCCTCGACGGCGTCGCCGGCGGCCTCGGCGGCCTCGCCCACGGCGGCTGAAGCCTCGGCAGCGGCGGCCTCGGCCTCGGCAGCGGCTGCCTCGGCGGCGGCCTCGGCCTCGGCGGCCAGGTCGGCCCAGTCTCCGGACACTTCTGTCGAACCGCCGCAGCAACCCACGACGAACAACACGGACAGGAATGCGATGTGCTTGATCATGTCAGCTCCTCGTTGGAGCCCGCCGTTCGAGCTTCCTCCCCGAGGAGCGTAGGCGGGCAACTGATCTGCGATGGTACTGCAGGTCGCGCCCCGATGGAACTGGGGACGGGGCAAAAAGCAGTGTTCGTCAGTTCAGCGGGGTGGACTGGAGGCCGGGGAACATGACGTTGGCGCGGGGATCGATCCCGGTCAACTCGGCCTTGGCGCGGCCGATGGTGATGTGGAAACCGAAGTCGTCGATGTGGATGAAGCCGTCGTCCTCGACCATGCCCGGCGGGGGGTTGGCAAAGGGCTGGGCGAGGCGCCAGGCCTCCAGGATGGCCTCGTCGAACTCGGGGATGCCGGACTCCTGCGTCACCTCGATGGCCACGAGGTTGCCGTCCGGGTCGAGCATGGCGTCGATACTCAGGTCGTAGGCCATCTTGGTCACCGGCACCGAGGGGCGGCAGTTCTGCAGGGTCTGGTTGGCGTAGAAGCTGACCATGCGCTTGATGCGGTTGATGAACCCGGCCCAGAGGAACTCGTTGGCGTTGAGCTGGGTGGCCAGGCCCGGATCGATCTCGGGCAGGTAGTCGTTGCTGGGGGCCCCCTGGAGCTTCTGCTGGCGGTGCGACGACATCATCGGCCGGGCCGTGCCGGTCTGGGTGATGAACTCGTACTTGGACGGGAACTCCACGTACTGGCCGTAGGGCTTGGATTCGAAGACCACGTCCCCGGCCTCGGCGCCGGTGGAGTGCTCCTCGACGTTCATCTCCAGGATGTCCTCGAGCTGGAACGCCATCTCGTCGGAGTAGGTGGGGGCCACCACCTCGGGGGCGATCTTGAACAGCTCCGACCGCATCTCCTCGGGCACGGTGATGTCGTACTCGGCGAGGTAGTTCGCGTCCTCGGGCTTCTCCTCTTCCTGCGGCTTGGGCAGCTCGACCACCTGGCCGTCTGGATCGTCCTTTTCCTCCTCCTCCGGAAGCTTCTCCTCCTCCTCGGGCTCGTCGAAGGGCCGGTACTCCACCATGATGGGGGTGTCGTCGCCGAAGGGCTCGGAGCTGCGCAGCATGTGTACGTACAGGTAGGCCACGGGCACGTGCAGCAGCACCGACAACAGCAGTGCCAGCCAAGGCAGTCCCCGGCGCTCGCGCCTCTCGTACTTCATGCCACCGCTCATTGTAGCCCGATTGTCTCACCACCCGCGCCTACTGCGGGCCGCAGCCGGCAGCTCCGCTGCCTTCGGCGCTCATGCACACTGTCGGCGTCCTCGACGTGCTCGAAGCACGCCCTCGGCCGCCGCCAGCGCACCTGAACGCCGCCTGCGACTCCTCGCTACGCCGCGCGTGGTGAAACAAGCGGGCATAGCCTCTGGTGGTCTGTCACCTCTTCAAAACCACCAGCTCTACCCTATGTTCCCCCGATCAAACGAGCCACGGGCCCACATCGGTTCAACGGCGGTGGGTGCGACCCCGATATCCGCCGCGTCCGCGGTTCCGGCCGCCGCGGCGGCCGGACGGGCGCTTGCTCTTCTTGGGCGCGGGGGCGGCCCTGCGGTCGCGGCCCTGGAGGCGCGTCGGCTGGGGAGGTGGCTGGGATGCGGGGAAGCCGTGGTCGAGCACGCGGGGGATGTGCTGCTTGATGAGCCGCTCGATGGCCACGAGGTACGGTCGTTCGTCCACGGCGCAGAACGAGATGGCGGTGCCGGACGCGCCCGCGCGGGCGGTGCGCCCGATGCGGTGGACGTAGGTCTCGGGTTCGTTGGGCAGGTCGAAGTTGATCACGTGGGTGATGCCGCCCACGTCCAGCCCGCGGGCGGCCAGGTCGGTGGCCACGAGCACGCGGATCTTGCCCCGCCGGAACCCCTCCAGCGCCCTGGTGCGCGCGCCCTGCGACTTGTTGCCGTGGATGGGGGCCACGGAGATGCCGCTGCGGTCGAGCACCTTGGCGATGCGGTTGGCGCCGTGCTTGGTCCGCGAGAACACCAGCACCCGCGAGCCGCCCGTCTCTTCGAGCACCTCGTGCAGCAGGTTGCGCTTGTTGCCCTTGTCCACGAAGTAGATTTCCTGGGCGACCTTGTCCACCGGCTCCTCGACCCGCTCCTCGGTCACGCTGACCGGGTCGTCGAGCAGGTCGGCGGCCAGGGCGCGGATCTGCGGGGGCATGGTCGCGGAGAAGAACAGGGTCTGGCGCTCGGTCTTGGGCGGCAGCATCGCCGTGACCCGCTTGACGTCGGGCAGGAAGCCCATGTCGAGCATCCGGTCGGCCTCGTCGAGCACGAAGAAGTCCACGTCGCCCAGGTCGATCTCACCCTGGCCGATCAGGTCCAGCAACCGGCCGGGCGTGGCGGTCAGCACGTCCACGCCGCGCCGCAGTTCGGCCTTCTGGGCGCGGTCCTTGACCCCGCCGAAGATGACCGTGTGCCACATCTCCAGGTGCTTGCCGTAGACGCCGAAGCTCTCGTCGATCTGGGCGGCCAGCTCTCGCGTCGGCGTGAGCACCAGCGCCCGGATCTGTGGGTCCTCGCCGACGGTGTCGTCCAGTCGCTGCAACACGGGCAGCGCGAACGCCGCGGTCTTGCCCGTGCCGGTCTGCGCGCAACCGATGATGTCGCGGCCCTTCAGGGCCGGCGGGATCGTGTCGCGCTGGATGGGGGTGGGTTCGCTGTAGCCGGCGTCGGAGACGCCGCGCAGCAGCTCGTCGATCAGGTTCAGGTCGTTGAAAGTCACGGGGCTACCTCGCACGTCCGGCGCGCGGGCGCAAGGAGACGGCGTCTTTTTATGGCGATCGGGGGGGGCTATTCCTTGAGGGGCTTGCGGTGGGACAGCAGCACGCGGTTGTCCGGATCGAACAGGACCTTCTTGGGCTTCTTGTCGAGGTCCTCGAACACGAACGTGGTCTCCGGGCCCTCGATCTCGACGGTCTCGCGCTGGATGTCCTTGGCCGAGTACTTGAGCTGCACCGGCACCGGGGTGGGGGGCGGCGGACCCTCGAAGACGATCTTGCCCTCGACGGTGAAGGTGCCGTCCTCGTTCTCGATGACCTCGTAGCTGTAGCGCAGGCCCGCGATGTCGGTGCCCTCGACCCAGTAGTCCCAGAAGCCCTCGGCCTCGGGGCCCATGTACTCCAGGGCCACCTGGCGGAACAGGTCGTTGGTCACCGCGCCGCCCGGGGCGCGGTTCATCAGGCTGCGCATCATGTTGATGAAGGGCTCGCCGCCGAGGGTGTCGAGCATCATGCGCATGACCGCGGGGCCCTTGCCCCACATCACGCCGGGGAACTCGTCGGTGAGGCGATCGCCCACGAGCAGGTTGCCCGACGCCTCGCGCCGCAGCGCCATGTCGTGCCACGCCTTCTCGCGCAGCTCCTGGGCCTTGAGGCCGGACTGCTGGCCGAGGAACAGCGCCGCGGACAGCATGACCGCGCCCTCGGTGATCCAGCGGTCGCGGTAGGTGGCCGGGCCCACGAACTGATCCCACCACTGGCGCGCCACCTGGGACGCGGTGTAGGCCGCCTGGGCTTCGGGGTTGTCCACGAAGTAGTAGTTGAGGTTGCGGGTCTCCATGTTGTCCATGGCCGGCGCGGTGGCGGGCATGTTGAAGCTCAGGCAGCCGGTGTCGGAGCTGGTGAAGCCCTCCCAGGCGTACAGCTGCCCCGGCGGGGAGCAGGTCCAGCCGTTCTCCTGGGTCATGCTCACCGACTCGGTGGCGTCGAACTGCCAGTTGCCCGCCGGCAGGGCGGGCAGGTCCATCATCGTGATCGTCGAGTAGGGGTACGGGCCCCAGATGTGGCCGAAGTAGCGCAGCATCGACTGGGTGCGCTTGAGGATGTCCTTGGCCACCTGCTTGTTCTGCTGACTGGTGAACACCAGGATCTTGGTGGACCCCTCCTCACCTTCGGTGAGCACGTAGTCGCCCACGGCGAGGATGCCGCCGAGCACGCCGCCGCGCTCCTCGTAGACCATGGTGCGCATGTCGCCGTCTTCGGCGTCCTCCAGCAGCTCGCCCGTGCCCACACCCTTGTAGAAACGGGGAACGTGCACGGTGGTGCGCAGGCTGTGGCGGTCGGGCCACAGGGGGCGGGGATACCAGGCGAAGTCCTGCAGAGCGGTGAAGTAGGTGTCGGCCTGGTCTTGCACGGTCACCGACTCGATCACGTGGCCGCTGTAGGTGATGGTCAGGGTCTCGATGTCACCCTTCTTCATGGGGGTGCGCAGCACCACGAACAGCTGGTTGTGGTCCTGGATGGCCGGCACGGGCTCGCCCGCGTAGTCGCGGATGGCGGCGATGTCGAACTCGCCCCAGCGCTCGTCCCCCTTGCAGCGGGGGCGGCGGCCCTGCAGCTGGAGCGCCAGGGACTTCACCTCGTCGGTCAGCGCCACGATGCGCAGCTCGGCCTCGAACTCCACCTCGGACAGGTCGCGGCCGCCCTGGGGTTTGACCACGGTCACGTCCATGGCCACGTTGGCCATGTCCCACGGCCGGCCGGCGGAGCGGTCGATGGCCCCATCGGTGCTGGGGTAGGAGGCGTAGATCTGCATGTCCTGGGGCGCGTCACCGCGGCCGTTGTGGGAGAACAGGCAGACCTCCTCGCCCGGGTACAGGGCGAGGCGCGGGTTGCGGTAGTAGGTCATCCAGCGGCCCGGCTCGGTGTTGAACTCGGCGTAGAAGTAGCCGCCGAGGTAGCCGTTGCCGTGCAGGTCGTGCAGCACGTCCATCTCCAACGACGGGCCGTAGTCGTCCCACAGGCGGTCGCTGTACAGGGCGAAGCGGTTGTCGTGGGTGACCTTGACCTTGGTGGGCGCGCCACCCTCGGTGGCCCACTCGGTGTCGCCGACCAGGGCCTCCACCGCGTCGTCGGTGGCCAGGATCCACGCGGCGGTGAACTCGCTGGCGTAGTACGGTTCGCCCAGCAGGTGCTCCATCTGCTGCTGCTCGGCCGCGTGGGGCGGGGTGAATCCCATCTCACCGCGGCCGGAGAACACCATCCCGACGATCTTGCCGTCGTTGCGCACCACGGGGTGCACGACCCCCTCGTTGAACGTCAGGGTCAGGTCCTCGCGCTCCAGCGTGCGGCCGGTCACGTCCACGTGGCGCTCCTTGTCCACGTCGGGCGTCGCCAGCTTCTGGTACAGCTCGTACAGGGCCTCGGGGGTGATGGGCTGGGCCGCGGCGGGCGCGGCCGCGATCAGGGCGGCGGCGGCGCAGGCGGCGCGAATCCAGGAACTCGGAGAAACCACGCTGTCTCCCTTCCCGGGAGGCACACTCCCGGAGCGAAGGACTGGATTGTAGCAGCGCGCAGGGCGGCCCGCGGGACGTTTACGTCTGGGAGGTTGGAGGTTGAAGGTTGAAGGTTGAAGGCGCGCGGAAGCGCGGAGGTCGGGGGCGCGTGCTATCGTGACCGGCCGTGCCACGCCGACGCCCCAGCCCCCTGCAGCACGCCCGCAACGGCGAGGTGCGCATCGCCTACGTGAGCCGGGGCGAGGGCCCGCCAGTGGTGATGGTGCACGGGTACATGGCGCGGCGGCAGATCTGGGCGCTGCAGGCGGCCGGCCTCGCGCGGAGCCGCCGGCTGGTGATGATGGACCGTCGCGGGAGCGGGGACTCCGATCGCCCGGACGCCGACTACGAGCTCGAACACCAGCTGGGGGATCTCGAGGCCGTGCTGGCCGCCGAGGGCCTCGAGGAGTTCGACCTGGTGGGCCACTCCATGGGCGGATTCATCGCCGTGGCCTATGCGGCGCGCAATCCCGGCCGGGTGCGGCGACTGGCCCTGCTGGCCGCGGCGCCGTACCGCATCGAGCGGTCGGACTTCGGCGTGGGGGTGTTCATCACCGCGGACGGGCGGCCGCCCCGCTGGACCCCCGACGTGGTCGAGGCGGCGCTTCAGCGTCTCATCCCGGAGCCGGACGGCGCGTGGCTGCGCATGGAGATGGCCCGCACCCTGCCCGAGTACGACGACCCGGATCAGGCGAGCCAGACCTTCGCGGCCTTCGAGGGGGTGGATTTGCGGCCCGAGCTGCACCGCATCGACGTGCCCACGCTGGTGATGCACGGGGCCGCCGACCACGTGGTCCCCCCGTCCGTGGGCGAGGCCCTGGCCGGGGCCATCGACGGCGCTCGCTACGAGCCCCTCGAGGGGCTGGGTCACATGTTGATGGTCACCGGAGCGAGGGAGGTCAATCGCCTTCTGGACGGCTTCCTGACTCGTTGAGCAGCCGCACGAACCACATCTTCGGCTGCACGTCCCGCTGTACCGTGCGCCGGCCCTTGTAGATCTCGGTCTTCGCCTCGTAGTCCTCGCCCGACTGCAGCTTCATGGCCTCGCCCATGTCACCCACCACCAGCATCAGCGCGTCCAGCAGCGCGGTGCCGCCTTGCTTGCCGGTCTCGTCGAGCACCCAGCCCGCGCCGCAGCTGCAGATCCCGCCCTTGCAGCCCTCGGGGCTGAACACGTCGTCACGCCGCCTGGCCTTCTTCAGCTTGCGCATGCAGAACGTGCAGATACTGCGCGGCACGTTGCGCTTGGCACGGTATCCGGGCGGGTAGATGGACATGGGCGCCTCCAGGGAAGGCACACCCTAAGGCTGGACCCACCGCAGGTCAATCGACGCTGCGCGCGGTCCCGCGCTTGCTCGGACAGCGCGTAAACTTCTAATCTGGTCAGGACCCCTGGAAAGGAAGGTGTTGGCGTGCGTGTGAAGACCTACTGGCTCCTGCTCGCGGCTCTGTTCTGGATGGCGGGTTGCCCCGAAGAGGGCGACGACGACATCTCGGGCGATGACGACGACTCGTCCGTGACCGACGACGACGACGACTCGTCCATGGCCGACGACGACGACGACGCTACTCCAGCGCAGCTGGCATTCGAGGCGGCGACCGGGATCCCCGTGGACGCGGCCGAGACCTGGGCCACCTGCCTGTACGACTTCCACGAGCCCGACGGGTTCACCGAGGTGGTGCTGGCCAACTACATGGCCTTCAACTCGATCTGGTTCTACGAGGCGGGCTCGTACACCGAGATCGAGACCGACGAGACCGGCTCGCACCTGTCCACCGACTGCGCCGTGGGTGACTTCGACGACGACGGTCAGGAGGACGAGCTGATGATCAACGCCGACGGGGTGACGCACTTCGAGCGTACCGGCAACGGCTACACCGATCTCAGCGCGGATCTGCCCACCGTGCTCGCCGGCGCCCCCCAGTCCGTGGGATCGGCCGACATCAACGGCGACGGCCGCCTCGACTTCGTCGTGGGCGTCAGCGGCGGCAACGACGTGATCTGGCTGCAGGACGGCAACGGTGCCTTCACCGACGGCGGCACCCTGCCCAACTCCTACTCCCAGTCCTACGGCGTGGAGCTGGTGGACCTCGACGGCGACAACCTCGTCGAGGCCGTCATCGCCAGCTGGAACCAGTGCAAGATCTACTCCTACAACGGCACCGAGTTCGAGACCCAGTACAACGCCCCCCTCGACGCCTTCTCCGAGTGCTACGACGCCGCCGTGGGTGAGTTCAACGGCGACGGCAACCCGGACATCGTGTTCGCGTGTCACGCGGAGGACAAGGCGTTCACCGGCGACGGCGCGCTGGAGTTCACCGCGCTGGAGATGCCCCGACTCACCGACTACGAGGCCTCGCGCGGCGTGGCCGCCGCCGACTTCGACCTCGACGGCGACGACGACCTGTACATCGCCCGCGACGGCTTCGCGGACGTGCTGCTGCTCCAGGACTCCCCCGGCGTGTTCTCCGACGCCTCGGACCTGCTGCCCACCTTCCAGGACGCGTCCATGGGCGTCACCGTCGGCGACGTGGATTCGGACGGCGACATCGACGTCTCCGTGGCCGTCAACGGCCAGTCGCGGTTGTTGGTGAATGGGGTGTACTAGGGGCTGCGGGGTGGTGCGGGGCTTGGAGGGTGGGGGAGTGGCTTGGGGGGGGGGGCGAGTCGACGGTTGACGGTTGACGGTTGATGGTAGGGGTCGACAGTTTGGTGGTCGACGGTTTGGCCATCCGCATCCCATCGCTGACAATCAGAACCGTCGACCAGACAACCGTCGACCACCAAACTGTCGACTGTCGACTGTCGACTGTCGACCCTGACCTGCTCGCAGGTCGGACCGAAAGGAACCCAATGTCCAAGGGCTACGTCGGCAAGATCCTCTGGGTGGACCTGAGCGAGGGGACCTGTACCGAGGAGGAGATCCCGGAGTCGGTGTACCGGCGCGTGCTGTCCGGCCTGGGGCTGGGCGCGCACCTGTGCTACGAGCGCATCCCGGCGGGGGCCGATCCCCTGGGGCCGGACAACGTGCTGGGGTTCGTGTCGGGGCTGCTGACCGGCACTTCGAGCCTGTTCACCGGCCGCTGGATGGCCGTGGGCAAGTCGCCGCTCACCGGCGGCTGGGGTGACGCCAACTGCGGCGGCAACTTCGCGCCCGCCATCAAGAAGGCCGGCTACGACGGCATCTTCGTGCGCGGCGTGTCCGAAGAGCCGGTGTACCTGCTGGTGAACCAGGGCGAGGCCGAGCTCCGCCCGGCAGACCACCTGTGGGGCAAGGACATCGTCGAGACCGAGGACACCCTCGTGGAGGAGGTGGGGATCAAGGCCGCGCGCGTGGCGTGCATCGGCCCGGCAGGCGAGAAGCTGTCGCTGATCTCGGGTATCTGCAACGACCACGGACGCATCGCCGCGCGGTCCGGTCTCGGCGCGGTCATGGGCTCGAAGAAGCTCAAGGCCGTCGTCTGCGCGGGCAAGGGCAAGACCCCGGTGGCCGACGCCGCGGCCATGAAGGAGCTGACCAAGACCTGCCGCGAGGTGGTGGCCAAGGACGCGGCGACGTTCCCCGCCGGCGTCACCGGTTACGTGGGCATGCTCATGCGCTGGCTGCCCGTGCAGATGTGCCAGGACGGCAACCTGTACAAGTCCATGCTGCGCAGGTGGGGCACCACCTCGATGAACACCATGTCCATCGAGATGGGTGACGCGCCGATCAAGAACTGGGACGGCACCTACAAGGACTTCAAGGCCGGGCAGTCCGCGTCGGTGAACCCCCGCCTGATCGAGGAGCGCGAGACCAAGAAGTACCACTGCGCGGCCTGCCCCCTGGGCTGCGGCGGCTACTTCAAGGGCATCAAGACCTTCGGCGAGGGCCACAAGCCCGAATACGAGTCGGTCACCGCCCTGGGATCGCTGCTGCTCAACGAGGACGCCGAGGCCATCCTCTACCTCAACGAGGCCCTCAACCGCGCCGGCATGGACACCATCTCCGCCGGCGGCGTCGTGGCCTTCGCCATCGAGAGCTTCGAGGCCGGCCTGATCACGACCGAGGACACCGGCGGTATCGAGCTGCGGTGGGGGGACGCCGAGGCCATCACCGCCATCGTCGAGAAGATGATCGCCCGCGACGGCATCGGCGACCTGCTCGCCGACGGCGTGAAGAAGGCCGCCGAGAAGATCGGCGGCAAGGCCGGCGACTTCGCCATCCACGCCGGAGGCCAGGAGTTGCCCATGCACGACTCCCGGCTCGACCCCGGCCACGGCCTCCACTACAGCGCCGACCCCACCCCGGGCCGCCACACCGTCGGCTCGTTCCTCTACTACGAGATGTACCAGGTCTGGAAGAAGGTCGACGGCCTGCCCAAACCCTCCGCCCTGTACGGCAAGGGTTCCAAGTACGTCGCCGACGACGACAAGGCCCGCACCGCCGCCGCCACCAGCAAGTACACCATGATGTACAACGGCGCCGGCCTGTGCATGTTCGGCGCCTTCGTCGGCGTCGAGCGCCTCCCGCTGTTCGAGTGGCTCGACGCCGCCACCGGCTGGGGCCTCACCCCCGCCGACTACCTCGCCACCGGCGCCACCATCCAGACCCTGCGCCAGGCCTTCAACATCCGCCACGGCGTCAAGCCGAAGACCACCCTCGCGTCCCCCCGCGCCCTGGGCAATCCCCCCCAGACCGTCGGCCCCAACAAGGGCCGCACCGTGCCCATCGACGAGCTGTTGAAGGGCTACTGGACCCAGCTGGGGTGGGACCCGGAGACGGGGGAGCCGCTGGCCGAGACGCTGGAGGGGATGGGTATCACCCCGCCCATCGACTGACCATGTGTGAGCCGTGTGAGAGTTCTGCCGCCCCTTCGACGATAAGGTGAACACGTCGTCGAGGGGGAGGGTCGGAATACCCCCCAACGTGCCCCTGGGGCCCGGCCCTCCTGCCTCAACGCCTCCTGCCCTGATACCCTGTATCCATGCGAACCCTCCTGAGCTTGTTCGTGCTGGCGATCCTCCCCCTGGCGTCCTGCGCTGAGGTGTTCGGAGCGCCTGAGGGCACGGAAGACCTCGAGGAAGACGAGTGCCTGCTGACGCTGGCGGTGAGCGTGTCGTGTACGGGGTGCGAGGGATTCGAGCGGTACGACGTGAGCGTGACGGATGCGGCGGGGGACGTGTGGGACGTCACGCTGGGCGAGGGGGAACAGTGGAGCGGGGTGGTGGCCAGCGGTGTGCTGAGCATCGAGTATGCGGCGGTGCTGTTCGGCAGCACCTACGAGTACGACCCCGAGCCGGGGTTGTGCGAGGTCAGCCACGACGTGTCGTTCGGGTGTAGCGGGTTCGATTTTTGCTAGACTCGACCGTCGCAGAGGGGGTTTCCCGATGAAGATCGCGACGATCCTGGCGTTGTCCCTGACGATGGTCATCCGTGCGGTGACCGCGTCCGCTGGCGAGGTCGAACCCGCGTACGACGATCCGGTCCCCTACGTCATCGACAAGAGGCCGCCGCCGCGTACCCGGGCGAGGGTGCTGGGCATCGGCTGGACCCTGGGCGGCGGGTTCATCGTGGGCGACCGCATGTTCCCCGAGCTCAAGGCCCCCACCTACGACATCGGCGCCGAGATCCGCCTGTTCCCGGCCGACCGCTTCTCGTTCAACTTCAACTTCGACATCGGGGAGATGGTCGGCGAGTCGGTCATGATCCCCGACACCACGGCCTTGCACTTCCGCACCTACTTCAACATCCACGACGTCGACAAGGTCGGCGCGTACTTCTCCGCTGCCCCGTACGTGGGCTTCCGCGCCTACACGTCGGAGGACAAGACGCTGGGGTCGTTCGACTTCGGCGGGCGCATCGGCGGCGAGGTCCCCGCCCCGGACGGCACCTTTGCCATGGGCATGTACGGACGGCCCGGCCTGCGCTTCTTCGAGGACCACCTCGGCCACCACAAGCAGGCCGTGGAGGTGATCCTGGAGATCACCTGGACGGGGTACGTGCTGGAGCCGGGGGAAGACGAGGAGAAGGCCGAGTAGGGGAGGGGATTCGATGAGGGGACTCCGTTTCGCCGCCGCGGCGGCGCTCACACTGGCCTGCGGCTGCGTCGCGCCGGACGGGACATGGGTGGAGGACGCCGCCATCTTCGGCGGCCAGGCCACCAGTGATTACAAGTCCGCGGTCGCCTACGCCGTCGAGGATCCGGACATCCCGGGGATGTATTACTTCTCCTCGGGCGTCCTGATCGGCCGCCGCACGGTGCTGGTCTCCGCTTACTCGGCGAGCTCGCCGACCGACCACGCGGTGGTGTACTTCGGGTCTGCCTACAGCGAGAACGGCACCATCAAGACCGTGTCCGAGCACGTCATCCACCCCGACTACGTGGTCGGAAGCACGGCGTTCAACGTGGCGATCGCCGTGCTCGACGGCGCGTCGGATCTGGAGCCGGCGATCCCCAACCCGACCCCCCTGGACGACTCCTGGATCGGCGAGCCGCTGACCCTGGTCGGCATGGGGACCGACGACCCCTACTACACCGACGAGCTCACCGAGTTCACCAAGCGCGCGACCACCGTGACCCTCGACAGCCTCTCGGAGGACCTGCTGTTCCACTACAGTCCTGGGCACAACGCGTGCCAGGGGGACCTGGGTGCGCCGCTATACGCCCACGTGGACGGGGAGGAGCGAGTCGTCGCGGTGGTGTCCGACGACTGGTCGCCCCACGGCGGCAATCCCTGCGCCGAGGGGGGCGGGGCCGACGTCCGTATCGCTCCCCTCTACGACTGGCTCGAGCCCTACATCGACCTCCCCGACGAGGAGAACCCCTGGGACTCCGAAGACACCGAGAATCCGTGGTGCTCGTGCAGCGCCCCCGGAGAGGGACCGATGCCGTGGCGGCTGGGGGTGTTGTGTTGCGGCCTGTGGCTGGCGGCGCGCCGGCTCAGGGCACCAGCACGTCGGTGAGGTTCACGTCCGTGTTGCCTACCGCGTAACGATCCGAGAGCTCCAGGACACCCGCCGGGCCGGCCATGTGGTCGGCGACGTCGGGGATCATCAGCTGGTCCGTGCCGGGCCAGGGGATGGGCTCGTTGGCGTCGTTGTCGGGGAAGCTGGATTCGTCCTCGCCGGTGAGGTGGGCGAGGTAGGCGGCGTCGGGGTTGAGGCGGATGAACGAGTGTCCGGCGGTGATCCAGCCCAGGACGTGGGAGCGGGCGTGGGGGTAGTCGGGCTGGTCCTGGGCGTGGTCGTTCACGGTGCCCAGGTGGATGATCATCACGTCGGGGAAGTTCGCCTGGGCCTCGGCGATGCGTAGCGAGCCGTCGACCATGGGCCAGTAGTCGGCGACGACCGCGGGGGGTGCCAGCCAGGGGGGTGGCGGCACGTCGTCGAAGACACCGGACAGCTCGATGGAGTCTGACAGCTCGGCAGAGGGGTAGAGCAGGATCTGGGCCGGATCGATGCGCGGCCCCGGGTTCCACAGCAGCTCCTTCTCGCCGATGTCCCACACGCCGTCGCCGTCGCCGTCGAGGAAGATCTTCCCCTGCACCTCGAAGGGGCTCTCGTCCCACTCGTTGCCGTCCGTGGGGGCGGACGGGTCGAAGCCGATGGCCGCCTCCATACCCGGCCACGGGCAGGTGGTGGCGAGGCACGTGCCGGGCACGTAGTACGGATTGTCGTTGAGCTCCTTGGCCTGGTACTGGTCGCCGATGGGGCTCTCCCAGAACACGACCCAGGCCACGGGAGGCAGCTCGTCGCCCACCTCGGCCAGGGTTTGCAGCGCCAGGTTGCCGCCGTTGGATCCACCCTCGATGCCGAGGTTCTCGAGCCAGGCGTGGGGCACTCGATCGGTGATCAGCTGGCCATCGGCGTCGGGGATCTGGCCGGCGGCGTACTGCAGGATGTCGCGCGTGGCGAGGATGCAGTTGGGGCCGCGGTAGTCGTACTCGCCGCCCGAGGCGACCCCGTCCTGCTCGCCGCCGGGCAGCAGGTAGTTGACGATCACGTAGCCGAACTCCATCTCCGGGCTGGGCTCCTCGCTCCCCAGATCCCCCGCGTTCCAGCCGCCGGGCACACGCACGAGGATCGGCGCGCCCTCGGCGTGGCGCAGGTCCTCGGTGGCTGGATACTCCACGCGGACGGCCAGCCCGTCGGTGGGCGCCGCCTCGGAGATCACCTGCACCGTGAACACGCCCGCCTCGACGGGCTGGGCCGTGTCGTCGTCGTCGCCGGCGGCGCTGTCGTCGTCGTCGCCGGGTGTGGCGTCATCGTCGTCGCCCGCGGTGGTGTCGTCGTCGTCGCCCGCGGTGGCGTCGTCGTCGCCCGCGGTGATGTCGTCGTCGTCGCCCTCGTCGCCAGGACATCCGATCAGCAGGGACAGGATCGCGAGCAGAGCTACAGCCGTGCGCATGGGCGTTCTCCTGGGATGGTCCGGGGTTCCCCTCAACGGGGAAATTCTATCACGGTGGGCCGATCGTGACCGCGGAGGTCAGCACCTCGAGGGCCCCCGCCGCGTCCACCCGTCCGGCCCCCTGCACGTCCACTCCGTAGGCGCCCACGGCGACCGCGCCGTCCATCAGCGCGGTCTTGAGATCGGCCGGGGTGGGATCGGGCGGCGCCTGGAGCATGCACGCGACGATGCCGGCGACCTGGGGCGCCGCGCAGGACGTGCCCGCCGCGAGGATGCGGCCGGGGCCGGCCGGGTACAGGTCGGGGATGGCCTGGCGGATGAGCGGGCCGGCCTCGCCCACGGGCATGGAGAAGATATTCGCCGGCAGCTCGAGCTCCTTGAACAGCTTCGGGTTGCTGCTCGCGACATGCTGTGCCGCGGCGATGAGCTGGCCGTCGGTCATCTGCCGCATCTGCGCGAACTGCTGGGCGAACGCCCACATGGCGGACGTCTCGGGGCACCACGACTCCAGGTACTCCCCCGGAGCCATCACATCGGGCTTGTGCAGGTGGGCGTCGGTGGGCCCGCGGGCCGAGAACTCGCTGACGGTGTGTTCGTCGCGGACGGCGCCGACGGTGATCGCGGCGGGCGCCTCGGCCGGGGAGCCGATGGTGTGAGCCTCGGGGCCGTCGTTGCCCGCGGCCACGGTCACGTGGAGCCCGGCGTTGACCGCCAGCTGCACGTGACGGCACATCAGGTCCAGCTCGTGGGGGACGCCGTCCGATGGGATCTGCAGCGAGATGCTGATCACGTCGATGCCGTAGGTGTCCTTGTGGTCCAGCACCCACTCGATGCCCTGCACCACGTGGTCGCGGCTGTTGTCCGCCTGGTCCATGACGCGCACGGCCACGATGCCCGCGTCCGGGGCGGCGGCGTGCAGCAACCCGGCCAGGTGGGTGCCGTGGCCCATCTCGTCGTGGGGTGCGGCCTGGCCGTCGCGCACGTCGTGCCAGGCGACCAGGTCGAATCCCGGGTGGTCGAACCCCGAGTCGAGCAGCGCCACCACCTTGCCCTGGCCGGTGAGGCCGGCGGCGTGCAGCAGATCCACGCGCGTCATGGCGACGGGATCGACGCTCGGCAGGCTCGGATCGTCGGTGGGCGCGACGCCGCTGGGGATGTGGGGCCCGATCCCCTCGGTGTGGTCGTGGTGGACCGCGTAGCCCTCGGAGCGAAGCTCGTGGAGCAACTCCGGGGCCACCTGTCCGACCGCGCCGTCCACCAGGGCGAGCTGTCGCTGCAGCACGAAGCCGCGCCCCGTCAGCTCGTCCAGGGACAGCTGCTGCTGCTGCGGGCTGGCCACGACGATGACCTGGACGAATGCGTCGTCCGGCGGCTCGGGGACGATCAAGGGCTCGTTGCCCTCGAAGGCGTTGCCGATGTCGGCCATCTGGCTGAACGTGAAGCTGCGCATGGTCGCCCCCTCTGATCGCTCTCAGCCCCGCTTGCGGCGCCTGCGCTCGCGGGCCAGGCGGTCCAGGGCCGCCTGCATGGTGGACTCCACGTGCCGCGCGCACTGCGCCACGTAGGCCTCGTCCTCGGCGGCGTCGGGGCCGTCGCGGTCGAACCGGATCGGCTCGAGGACCTCGGTGAGGATGTGCGTGGGCATGGGCCAGTACAACGGCAGCGGGCCCACGGTCAGCCCCCACGGCACCGACAGGGTCAGCGGCCACACCTTGGTGCGCAGCACGCGGTCGGCGTGGGTGATCTTGGCCAGCCAGCGCAGGTCGTCGAGGATCACGAACGTGGCGTGGCCCCCGGCCGTGACGATGGGCACGAGGGGCACCCGCTCGCGCAGCGCCAGGCGCACGTAGCCCTTGCGGCCGCCGAACACGATGCGGTTGCGGTGGCGGAACGGCCGCTGGTTGTCCACGTCGCCGCCCGGGTAGACCATGACCTTGTGGCCCCGCTCGAACACCCGGTGCGCGGCCTCGTGGCCGGCCCGCACCGCGCCCAGCGGCACGATGATCTCGTGGATGATCGGCAGGCTGATCGCCACCTCGTGGCCCAGGCCGTAGGGCAGCGCCTCGATGCCGCACTCGCGAAACAGCGTGCCGAACACCAAGAACGAGTCCGGCGTCAGCATGCCGCCGCTGTGGTTGCCCACGTACAGGGCCGCGCCGTGGGGGATGCGCTCGGAGCCGCGCAGGCGGAAGTGGAAGTACCGCTGCAGCCGGCCGTCGAGCAGTTCGCACAGCCTCGCGATGCGATCGGGATCGCGGTTGTCGATGGAGTCGATGTCGTAGCGCGTCATCGGTCGGCTGAGTCTCCGGGCGGACAGTGTAGCAGGGCGCCCGGCGAGGGCGGGATCAGCGGCGTGGCCGTCGCCGTCCGGTGGACCACGAGTCGGGCCGCGCCGCCGGCTCGCCCTCGACCGCGATCTGCAGCTCGATCAGGCCGCGGTCGCGCATCACGCTCAGGGTCACGCCGTCGCCGGTGAGCAGGAGGTCGATCAGCGCGTCGCGCGCCTCGTCCGAGTCCAGATCACGGCCGTCGAAGGACAGCACCCTATCGTCGGTGTGCAGGCCCATCAGGGCCGACAGCCAGGATCGCGATCGCCGGGGGATCACGTAGCCGTCCCCCATCTCCCCGGCGGGCAACCACCGCAGCAGGTCGTACCCTTCGTCCACCACCAGCTGGCGGGGCAGGACGATCCGTCCTCCTTCGACGCGGATACCGGCCACGGTGCGCCGCTCGTCCAGCGTCGGCTCGATGTTCAGATCCGACCAGTCGCTCGGCCGCGCCACGGCGGCACCGTCGAAGACGAGGCGGATCGTCGCGTCCTCACGTCCGCGACGTCGTGTGGTCAGGGTCACCGAGTCGGCCTCCAGCATTCGACCGAACACGGCCTCGGCCGCCGCTCGGCTGGTCACGGGCTCACCGTCCACGGCCACCACCGTGTCGCGCGTCCTGAGCCCCAGCGGTGCCAGGCGGTTGTAGGAGCCGCGGGCGCACAGCAACTTGTAGCCCTCGATGGCCTCCAGTGGCGTCGGGCTGAGGCGTACCTCCTCCAGCGGCATCAGTAGCTCCAGCACCACCTCCCGCGGTACCGTCAGCGACCCGTCCTCGGCCTCGACGATGCCCAGGGCCGCGCGTCTCTGGGTCAAGGTGGGTGCGATGTCGAGCAGTGGCAGCGGCCACGGCGCGGTATCCGGATCCGGCTCCCCGTCGACGCGGACCTCGAGCACCCTCGACTCGTCGGTCGCCGCCACGGTCAGCTCCACTTCCGACTGTGAGCGCAGCGCCGTGAACACCGCCATGAGCTCCCGGGGGGTCGTGACCGGCGCGTCGCCCACGGCGACCAGGTAGTCCCGCCGTCCCAGGCCGAGCACGTGCAGCAGGTTCCCGTCCCGCGGGTTCCCCTGCAGGCCGATCGCCACGCCGTCGTCATTGGTCACGTACCGCCAGTGGAGGTCCTCGGCCAGGGTGTCACGCAGGGACAGCACGTACTCCCGGGGCAGCACGATCGCGTCGTCTTCTTCGACCACGCCGAACCGCTCGAGGTATTGCTCCCGCGTCGGTGGTCCCAGGCTCCACAGCTCGGACAGCTCGATCGCGTCCCCCACCATCTCGTAATCGAGCTGCGTCTCTTGCCCCCGCCGCCGCACGGTCACGCGCACCTCGTCGCGGGTCAGCCAGGCCTTGATCAGCGCCTCGAACCCGCGGATGTCCTCGACGGGGGTGTCGTCGACCCGCAACAGGACGTCGCCGTTGCGGATCTTCAGCGCGTTGTAGGCGCTGGACGGCCGGATGGAGAACAGCTTGAAGCCCTCCATCTCGCCGTCGCGGTAGCTCGGCACGATCCGCGCCATCCGATCCGCGCTGTCCAGCAGCGGCGCCACCACCTCCCGCTGAACCCGGAAGCGCCCCTCCGCGATCTCCTCCACCCCCTCGGTCATGGTCGCTTCGGCGGGCCGTCGCACCAGCGCGTCGAACAGCGCCTCCGGGTCCGGCGGCAGGTCCATGCCCGCCTCGGTGTTCACCACGATCACCGCCCCGTCCGCGGGGGCTTCCTCGACGATCGTCCCGGGCCCCAGGAGGTTCAGCCGGCGCTGAAGCGAGACCATCGCCTCCACCTGGTCTGCCCCTCCCACCATGATCATCACCTGCAGATCCCCGGGCTCCTCCCCGGATGTCAGCCGGCTACATGCGGCACGCACCACCGCCGCGGCCAGCGACGCCGGCACAGGCGCGTTGCTCACCATCGTCACCGAGGTGTCCGCCTGGGCTCCTTCGGTCAGCACCGCCTCTTCCCCCAGCCCCTGCACCGCCTCGGCCAGATCCCCCAGCGTACCGTTCCACAGCTGCGCCCCCTCCACCATCAGACCTGCCGGCGCCTCGCCGAGCAGCTCGGACACCGAGTACGTCTCCAGCAGGGCGTCGTCGGCCGTGGCAGCGGCGCTCCACAGGAGCAGTGCAGCGAGAAGTGTCGTGGTTCTCATCTCCACCTCCAGGAAAACGGACGCCGGGGCGGTACCGGGCATTTCATCAGAACAGCTTCATCTGGTCGTCCGTTGCCTTGCGCTTGCGCCGCGCCGTGCTGCCCCGCCGCTGCAGCAGCCGCTGCTCGATGTCCGCCAGGAACGGCGATGTCGGCAGCTCACGTAGCTTGCCCAGGTGCTTCGTCCGCTTCGCGCGACACAGGAACAGCCGCCGCTTCGCGCGGGTCATGCCCACGTAGAACAGACGGCGCTCCTCGTCGAGGTCGGCGGCGGCGCGGGGCCCGAAGGCCAGGGGCAGCAGGCCGTCGGCACAGCCCACCACGAAGACCACCTCGAACTGCAGGCCCTTGGCCGCGTGCAACGTCAGCAGGGAGATGCGGTCGGCGCGGGGGTCCCAGCAGTCGGCGGTGGCGCCCAGGGCGATCTCGGTGAGGAAGCGGTCGAGGTCGCGGCCGCAGGCGCGGGCCAGGGGGCGCAGCAGGGCGGCGGTCGCGGGATCGTCGACGCGGTCGAGCAGCTCGATCACGGGTCGGTCGGGCGAGACCTCGCGCAGGGCCTCGACCAGCTCGGTCACGCCGGGCTGGGCGGACAGGGGCTCGTGGGTGTGGCGCTGGAAGGGCATGCCCGAGCGGGCCAGGGCCTCCACCAGATCGTCGGCCTGGGCCTCGGTGCGGTAGAGCACGGCCATGTCCGAGAACGACAGGTCGGCCAGCTCCGCGTGGTCGCCGCGGCCGCTGTCGCGGGAGAAGAAGCTGTGGCCGCCGAGGATGCGCTCGAGGGTCACCACCACGAACTCGGCCTCGGCCTTCGACGTGGGGGCCTCGTGCAGGGTGATGCGCTCGGGGTCGTCGAGCATGGCCTCCACCTGCCGCTCGATCCGATCCCCCGCGCCGATCATGCCCGCGGACCCGTGCGCGATGGCGCCGCTGCTGCGGTAGTTGCGGGTCAGGCGGAAGGTCTGTGTGCCCGGGAAGTCGTCGGGGAATTGCTGGAAGAACCGCGCGTCCGAGCCGCGGAAGCCGTAGATGGCCTGGTCGGGGTCGCCGATGGCGCACAGGCTGCCGTCGGTCGAGGCCAGCGCGCGCACCAGGCGTACCTGGCGCGCGTCCACGTCCTGGTACTCGTCGATGGAGAGGTGGGGGTGGCGCGCCCGCCAGGCCGCGGCGATGTCCGGGCGGGACTCCAGCAGGTCCACCGCCAGGATCACCAGGTCGTCGAAGTCCACCCAGCCGCGGTCGCGCAGGCCGCGGAGGTAGGCGTCCATGGGGCCGTCCAGGTTCGGGTCCGGGTCCGAGGTACGGCGCGCCGTGGAGATGCGCGCGAGCAGGCGTCGCGCGCGGGTCTCGGTCAGGGACTGCTCCTGCTGGAGCAGGGCGATCCGCTCGGCCTCGTCGGCCACGCGGAAGTCCACGGGCAGGCCCGCGTCGGCCGCGTGGGCCTGCAGCAGGGTCAACCCCAGGCCGTGGAAGGTGTGGACCGGGATGCGGCCGGCGGCGTCTGGCAGCAGGTCGGCGAGGCGATCGCGCATCTCCTGGGCCGCCCGGCGGGTGAAGGTGATGGCCGGGCAGGCGCCGGGCTCCACGTCCTGGTCGGCGACGAGGTGGGCGATGCGGTGGGTCAGGGTGCGGGTCTTGCCCGACCCGGGGCCGGCGACGATCAGGACGGGACCGCTGCAGATCTCCGCGGCAGCCCGCTGGTCCGCGTCGAGCCCGCCGAGGGGGCCGGCGGCGGGCGGCGGCGCGGCCGGGGAGGGGAGGGGGGTCTCGGGCTCGCGCTCGCGGGCGGTCGCCGGGGTCGGCTTCTTGCGGGGCTTGCGCTCGGGCCTGGGCAGGTCGAACAGCAGCTCCCCGCCCGCGGCGCGGTCCACCTCACCGTCCTCGAACAGGCGGATGGTGCCGAACTCGCCGTCGTAGCCCGCCTCGCGGATCACCTTGCCGCTGCGCAGCCGGGTGACGGCCTCGGCCAGCAGGGGGGACTCGGCCTCGCGGAGCGCGTCGGGGGGCGTGTGCGTGAGCAGCGGTAGCTCCGGTCCCAGCAGCCGCAGCAGGCGTTCGTACACGCGCGAGACCGTCTTGGACTTGGGGCCCACCTGCAGCAGCTCGGACAGGATCTCCGGCAGCGGGATCAGGTAGCACAGCTCCCCGGCCGTGGCGGGCGGGTCCTGCCCCTCCTCGCGCTCGGCCAGCAGCTCGACGCGGTGCATCACCCCCACGGTCACGGCGCGGCCGCACGAGGGACACCGTCCGTCCGCCGCCAGGGTCTCTCGCGGCTCGAGCCGCACCCCGCACTTGCGGTGGCCGTCGAGGTGGTACTTGCCCTCCTCGGGGTACAGGTCCACCGTGCCCACGTATCCCTCGCCCGTGGACAGGGCGCGGCGCACCGCGAAGTAGTCGATGTCCGTGTCGAACGCGCACGCGTTGCGGCCGAGGATCGCCGGCGAGTGGGCGTCGGAGTTGGACACGAGGCGAAAGCGGTCCAGCGAGGCCACCCGCCAGTTCATGGGTGGATCCGACGACAGGCCGGTCTCCACGGCGAAGATGTGCTCGGACAGGTCGCCGTAACACTCGTCGATGGAGTCGAAGCCGGACTTCGAGCCCATGGCCGCGAACCACGGCGTCCACACGTGAGCCGGCACCAGGTAGGCGTCGGGCCCGGACTCCAGCACCATCTCCAGCAGGTCCCGCGAGTCCAGCCCCAGGATGGGCCGCCCGTCCGAGTGCAGGTTGCCGATGCGCTCGAGCTGCTCCACGAGGTTGTCCGCCGTGTCGAAGTCCGGCGCGTAGATCACGTGGTGGACCTTCCGCGTGCGGTCGCCCTTCTTGTAGATGGTGGAGATCTCCACCGACAGCGTGAACCGGGGCACGGCGCGACAGGACGGCGGGACCTCCTCGTCCACGGCCTGCATCAGGTCGTCGCGCAGCCGGAACACGCCTGGCTCCGCCGGCACGAGCTGATCGCGCAGCTCGGCGCGCCAGCCCGGGTGGGTGAAGTCCCCCGTCCCCACCAGCGCGATGCCCTTCTTGCACGCCCACTGGGCCAGGTGGGGCAGATCGCATTGCTTGGACGTGGCGCGGGAGAACCGCGAGTGGATGTGGAGGTCGGCGAAGAAGCGCATGGATCAGCCCGGAGGGCGCACGGCGATGTAGACGGTGGACCACAGCTGCACTGCGTTGGACTCGGTCTTGTGATCCGAGCCCTGGCCGAAGGGGCGCGGCACCATCTGCCCGTCCTCGACGGTCCAGGACCACAGCTCGGAGCGTCGCAGCTCGGACGTGGCCTCGATGGACCTCCACAGGGCGAGCTGGGCCTCCTTCAGACGGGCGCGGGTCGCCAGGGGCAGGTCGTCGCGCAGCAGCTGCCACGCCAGGCCGTCGGCGAGCATCGCCTGCTGCCACGACCACACCACGGTGCCGTGGTAGTGGTCGCGGGTGAACATCGACGCGACCTCGGGATCACTCGCCAGCGCGGGATTGGCCACGACCACGCCCACGGGCGTGCGCAGCCCGGCGGGGAAGGGGCGCAGCAGCCGGCCGGCGATGCGGTCCAGCTCGTCCGCGTCGGGCCGGCCGAACAGCAGCACGAAGCCGTCGTCGGAGTGCATCACCTCCACGGGCCTGCCGTCGGCGTGCAGGGCCACGGCCGGGTACACCACCGGGCCGTCGAGGCTCCCCAGCGCGGGCGCCGGGTCCACGCCGTGCTCGAGGGCGTGCTGCTTCACACGTAGCCGCGCCGTGCCGGCGGGGACCTCCACGCGGAACAGCGCGTCCACGTCGGACCAGGCCTCGGCGAGACGGTGTGCGCGCGCCGCCGCCTCGGCGTCCTCGCCGAGCAGGAGGCTGGCCAGCAGCTCCTCGGCGGCACGCAGTGCCGCGGGCACCAGCGCCGCGTTGACGCTGTAGGGGATGCGGCCGCCCCCCAGCCCCTCCTCGCTGTCCCGCCATTCGCCCGTGGTCTCGCCATCCTGCAGGGCGATCAGGTTGGCGACGCCCGGCTCGGCGGCATAGGGCTCGGCCGCGTCCAGCACGAGGTCGAGGTTGCGGCGCACGAGCTCGCGGTAGCTGCCGGCGGGTCCACGGCGTTCCAGGAAGGCTGCGGCTCGTTCCTGCCCCCCGGCGGTGAACAGCAGGTAGTGGGCCAGCACCGGCGCGAGCAGGAAGTCGTCGTCCACCATGGTGTAGTCGTACGCCGGCGTCCGGTACACCTGCGGATCGGGCCCCTCGCTGTCGTGCGCGTCGGCCCAGGCCAGGTCGGCCTCCAGGGCCGCCCAGTCACCGATGGACTCCTCGTGGGCCACGGCGCCGCGCAGGCTCATCCGGTCGAGCACCGATCCCAGCCCCGCCTCCACCACGGCCGGCTCCAGCGCGGGCATCAGCAGCAGCAGCGACAGCAGCGTGTCGCGGCCGAAGTAGGTCAGGAAGCGCCACGACCCGGCCAGCAGCTTGTCCTCGTAGGTCAGGAAGGCCAGCGCCTGCAGGTCCCGCTCGTCCACCTCGACCCCGGACTGCAGGATGTGGCGCGCGGGGATGGGCAGCAACGGTTCGGCCTCGGTCAGGGCGGTGGCCTTCAACAGGATGGGGGCCGTGCCCACGATCTCCAGCGCTCCTCCGGCGGGCGCCGCGCCGTCGTCCTGGATGACCACGGCGTCCCCCGTCAGCTCCAGCCGCAGCACGATCTCACGGCCGTCGAGCAGGGGGCGCGTCATCTCGATGACCTTCGCACCCACGGAGAGGTCCGTCCTCAGGCCGTCCGCGAAGTCTTCGGGGTAGGAGCCCGAGTGCTCGACCTCGCGGATCACCCGGACACTGCCGAGCACCAGCTGGCGGACGCGGAGGTAGTCCGCGTCCACCTGGACCGCGCCGTACGCCCCCCACGGCTCGTCCTTGGCCCAGATCCCGTCGATCGGCCCGAGCACCGTCATGTCCACATCCGCGCCGTCGGGGGCCTCGAACCAAACGGCTGCGCCCTCGTTGGCCGCGGGGAACGCCACGACGAGCCGCGGATCGGGCCCCGAACGGACGAGCATGTGCGCCGCGACCGGGCCGCGGCGGTAGAAGCGGTTGTGGATGCGCCCCTCGTCGATGGAGAAGACCAGGGGCACGCTCGTACCGAACAGGGAGTCGTCCACGGGCTCGTACACCGGGTCGAAGCCCGGGCCTCCGGGGTCTCGAGGTCGCTCGGCCGCCGGTGCGGGGCCCGCCGCCGAGGTCAGGACCGCAGCCAGCGTCAGGGCGGCGAATCGGATTGCGAGAACGTTCATTGCCCCTCCTTGCCGACCTCGATCCCGTCCACGTCACGGAACACGGCGTCCAGGTCCCCGTCGCCCTCGAACAGGTTCTCGATGGATCCCCAGCCCTCCCGCTCCTCCAGCGCCAGCTCGGCGGGGTCGAAGCACAGCTGCAGCGATCGCTCCTCCATCGGGCGCAGGTGTTCGAAGCCCCCGCCCAGCAGCACCGTCGTGCACCGCAGCGACCGATCGCCGCCCTCGAACGCCAGCAGATCGTCCGGGTAGAACACCTGCTCGTAGCTCACCTGACCGGCGCGCCGCCCGTCCGGGAAGTACACCGGCGTGTCCACCGCGGCCACCTGGACCTCGCCCACGCCCGCGCCGCCGCCCCCCGTGCCCAGCAGGCCCGCCACGCCGCCGCCGGGCCCGGTCAGGCTCAGGTCCTCCTCGCGAACGGTGACGCGGTACTGCCCGCACTCCCCCACCAACGTGATCAACGCCCCCTGGCGGTGCTCGTCCCGGGTCGTGGGTCGGCGCATGCCCCACGAGCGGTAACGTTCGACGGGGATCCCGGCGCCCATCCGCATGGCCGCGCCCTCGGCCAGCGTAAAGGTGAGCGAGGTCCGCTCGTGGGGCCGAGGATCCGGCCGGAACGCCGTGCCCACGGCCGTCTCGCGGATGTGCGTGACGAAGTGCAGGCCGTCGGCGGCCACCAGGTATTGCGGCTTGCGGCTCATCGTGGTCAGGGGCAGCAGGGCGACCCCGGGTTTGAGGGTGGCGCCGGTCCCGTCTCGGAAGCTCACCTCCACGGCCTCGGTGGTGGCCAGGGCCACGTCCTGCCGGTGGACGAACAGGTGCACCTCGTACGCCCACATGTCCGGCACCGGGCCGTAACACTGGCCGTCGGCGTAGATCGTGTCGCGCGTGATCACCTCGTAGAACTCGCCGGACTCCCCCACCAGCTCGACCCACATCACCCGACCCGGGTGTTCCTCCCGCGCGGTCGCGGGCCAGTCGAAGATCTGCACGCGCGGCGCCTCGACCGTGGGCAGGGTGTACAGCGGGGCGTCCTGCCAGATCAGCAGGAACCGGGGGATGCCCCCCTCGGCAGCCGTCGCGGCGCCGGGGAGCGCCAGCAAACCCAGGAGCAACGGGACCAGGATACGCCGTGGTGTCGTCATCACGGCGTTATCTTCGCAGATTCGGGCTATCGACGGCGCACGATGAGCGCCAGGGGAAGCAGCGCGGCCAGGGCGGCGGGACCGACGGCAGCGCGGGGCGTCGACGAGCAGGAGCAGCCGTCGGACCGGCAGTTCTCCGAGGGCTCCCAGCCCTCGTCACTCGCGGCCTCGGTGCGGGCGGTCCAGACCAGCTCCAGGGAGTCGACCAGATCGCCGTAGGAGGCCTCGAGCACCACGGTGCGCTGCCCCACGTTGTCCGAGGGGCGCACGCAGGCGTCCTCGAGGTAGGCGTAGTCGTTGCCGGGCAGATCGCTCATCGTGTCGGCCTGGCCGGGGGTCACGGCCAGATCGCCCTCGGCGACCTTCCAGGTGACGGGGGTGCCGTAGATGAGTCGCCCATCCGCGTCGCGGACCACGGCGCGCGCGCCGAAGGGGGAGCGATCGCCGGTCGGATCCTCCGCCCCGAGGTAACCCGCGACGATCTCGATGGACGCCGGTGCGTCCTCGCCCACGGCCTGGACCGCGGCTGCGGTCCACTGCCGTCCGTCCACGGTGAGGCCGAGGTCCACCTCGGCGCCCTCGTCGAGCACCACGGCGATCCAGCCCTGGCCGCCAGGGGCCTCGGCGAACTCGAAGTCGCCTGCGCTGGCGGTCGCGGTGACCTCACCGTCGCTGGTGTGCCAGGCCACGGGCACGCCGGTGAGCGGATCGGTGAGGCGGACGAACAGGGTCACCCGCTCTCCGGCCATCACCCGGAAGGGCTCTCCTGCGGGATTCGTCCACCCTTCGGGCAGGCCGGGTTCGATCTCCAGGGCGTCCGCGGAGTACTCCTCGACCCACTGGTGGACCTCGGCGTCCAGACCGTCCCCCTGCGCCACCTCGAACACGATGCGGTCGGCGACGAGGTCCAGACCTGACGCCTGCAGTGGACAGTCCGTCGGGTCGAGATACCAGGTCACGTCCCCGGCCTCCTCGAGCAGGACACACCCCTCATCCCAGCTGGCGGGGCCCTCCAGGCTCTGGTCCACGCACTGGTCGAGCACGTCGCCCGCCTCGTGGCCGTCGGGGACCGTCCCCTGGTACGCAGGGGCTGCACACAGCGGCGTGCCCTCGAGGACCGGTTCGCCGTACACGTAGCCTCGGTGGGCTCCCGTGACCAGCTCGACCGTGCTCAGCTGCCACTGTCCCTCCTCGGAGTCGACGACGCCTTCGGGACAGCCCGCCAGGCCGACCAGCAGCGCGCCTACCACCGGCAAGATCATCCATCGTTTCATGGGTCACTCCCTCCCACCCGGGGGTGCCCGGCCGGGTGTTGGGGGTGATCGGGTGCACGAAGGGTGCCAGCTCCGGGGCGAGCGGGGTTCAGCATCCGTTGTACGGATAGACGTCCGCGTCGCGGTCCTCGCAGTCCCAACCATCGTCGGGGTAGGTGACGGGGTCGTATTCGCCGGGTTGCCACCACTCGGGATAGCCGTCCCAATCCAGGTCGTACAGGTCGGCGTAGTCGCCGCCGTACGCGCCGATGTCGCTGCGGCCGCCGTCGGGGTCGAGCACGGCGGGATCGCCGGCGTCGATCAACGACGACAGCAGATCCAGGTGCAGGTCCCAGTCCTCGGGGGCGTTCGCGGGGTTGTAGTCGAGGAACATCGGATCGACCTCGAGGTTGCCGTCTTGCCCGATGGGATCGTCCACCTCGTAGAAGTGCGTGGGGGAGTTGTTCCAGAACACGTTGTTGGAGAAGTCCTCGATCAGGTCGTTGAGGAAGCTGGGGTAGGCCCAGATGCCGCCGCCGGTGCCCGCGGTGTTGTGGGCGATCACGGAATTGGTCATGGTCACGGACATGTTCTCGTCGTCGCAGTTGATGCCGCCGCCGTTGCCGCTGGCGGAGTTGCCGACCACGACCGTGTTGTTCAGGGTCATGCCCGCGCCGCTGCATTCGAGGCCGATCCCGCCGCCCTCGAGGGCGGAGTTGCCCGCGATGATCACGTTCTCGAGGACCATGTTGGTGGTGCAACGCGCCCAGAGCCCGCCGGCGTAGCCGGTGGCGCTGTGGTTGTCGACGATGGCCGTGTTGCGCACCGTGACGTTGTTCTCGTTGATGGTCAGCGCGCCCGTGCCGCCGGTGTTGCCCTGGATCAGGCAGTTGTCGATGCTGCCGTTGCCGTGCAGGTTCAGCCCGCTGCCGTTGGTCCCGGTGTTGTGGGTGACCACCACGCCGTCGTAGCTGAACGTGTGGGACACGCCGTAGGCGGCGCCCCCCGAGTATGCGGCGCTGTTGGAGTCCAGCAGCACGTTCTCGAGGTAGGCCCCGCCGCCGTAGTTGAACAGGCCGCCGCCCTCGCCGTCAGCCTCGGTGGTGCAGCCGGTGACCACCGAGTCGCGCAGCGTGATGGAGGCGCCGAACCACGCCGCGACCCCGCCGCCGCCCCCGTCGCCGTAGTACACGGGCCCCAGCCCGTTTTGCAAGGTGACGCCCTCGATGGTCATGGAGGCGTCCTCCAGTGTGACCACGGAGCCCGCGCCACCGCCGTCGATGTAGGTCTGGTCGGCGCCAGCCATCCCCACGAGGGTGACGTGGGTCACCGAGTTCAGGTTCTCGTAATACGTGCCCGGTGAAAGGCATACGAAGTCGCCGCCGGCCGCGGCGTTCAGCGCGTCCTGGATGGCGGCGAAGTTTCCGGGCACGAACCACTCCACGGTCCCGTCGCAGTCGGTGTCCTCGCCGTCGCACTCCACGTCGTCGGCGCCGGGGTAGATGTCGACATCCGTGTCGTCGCAGTCGCCCTGGCACTCGTCGTAGCCGTCGCCGTCGTCGTCGGTCTCGTCCGGTAGCAGGATCCCGTCGCAGTTGTCGTCGATCCAGTTGCAGTCCACCTCGGCCACGCCGGGATTGATCCCGTCGTCGCCGTCGTCGCAGTCGATGTCCCCCTCGACGAAGACGTCGTAGTCGTCGTCGAACTCGACGTCGTAAAAAACTCAAAAAAAGAAAT
>CAZLEO010000096.1:0-20931 GCA_964558555.1 uncultured Rickettsiales bacterium
CTGGATAGCACGAAGCGGTAGCACAGGGGGGCGGTCAGTGGCGGAAGGCCGTCGCCCTCGCCGGGCCACGGCGGCATCTCGATGCCCTTGAGCGGCTTGAGCAGCTGCCGCCAGGAGGTGGCGGTGTAGCTCACGACCATGGGGTTGCGGTGGTGCAGGTGCGGGAAGATGTCCTGCTCGGCGCCGGGGTGGGCGGCGTTGTAGCGGATCATCAGCTCGTCGAGGACCGAATCGCGGGCGAGCTCGCCGGCGCGCTGGCGGTCGTGGATCGAGGTGCCGACG
Organism: uncultured Rickettsiales bacterium; assembly: GCA_964558555.1. Taxonomy (GTDB): domain Bacteria; phylum Myxococcota_A; class UBA796; order UBA9615; family CAYRNR01; genus CAYRNR01. The sequence continues at coordinate 283 of CAZLEO010000096.1, forward strand.
GCGCGCACGAGGCCCTCGTCGCGGACCTGGCGCAGGGCGTCCTGGATGGCGGGGGTGAAGCGCGAGGTGCGGCCGAGCCACGACAGCTGGAAGATGTCGAGGTAGTCGATGCCCAGCAGCTTGCGGACCTTGTCCACGTCCTTGCGCACGCCGCCGGTGAAGACGGCCATGCCCATCATGGCGACGACGTGGTTGTCGCGGTCCTTGGCGAGGATGTCTCGCAGGGCGGCGGTGGCGGCCTTCATGCGCGGCGACCACATCCAGAAGTTCACGCCGCGTTCGGCGGCGTGGCGGACGCCGTCCTCGTCGAGGCCGTAGTTGCTGGCCACGCCCAGGCGCAGCACGCGCTTGTTCAGGGGGGCGAGGTCGACGTGGGTGAAGGCGTCGGCGGATCGGATGGCCATGGTGTCTCCCGATTGCTGGCACGAAGGATAGCCACGATCCGCGGGCGGGCAATGGCGTGGCTCAGGGGATCAGGTCTCCTCGTGCACGGAACGCAGGAAGTCGGCGAGGGTGCGGCCGGGCTCGGCGGCGAAGCGGTCGTCCAGGGCGGTCAGGTCGGCCATGCGGTCCACCCGGAAGGTGCGGAAGTCCTCGCGCAGCTCGCACCAGCCCGACAGCCACCAGCGTGGGGGCACGAACGAGAGGCTCAACGGGCGGACGACGCGGGCGGAGGGTGTGCCGTCGGCGCGTGCGTAGGCGAACCGGATCTTGGTGCGGTCGCGGACCGCGGCGCGGAGGACGGCCAGGGCGTCGGTGGTCTCGGCGGGCTGGTCGAAGTTCAGGGCGAACAGGGCCGAGCTGGCGACGCGGTCCTTGAGGTGCGCAGGCAACACGGTCTCGATCTTGTCCAGGGCGTCCGAAGCGGCGCCGGCCAGGGCGCGGTCAGCCCAGGAGCGGACGACGCGGGCGCCGAGGACCAGGGCCTCGATCTCGTCTTCGGTGAACATGAGCGGGGGCAGGTCGAAGGACCTGGACAGGGAGTACCCCACGCCGGCCTCGCCCTGGATGGGGACTCCGGAGCGGATGAGGTCGCGCACGTCGCGGTAGACGGTGCGCTCGGAGACCTCGAGGCGCTCGGCGAGGGTCGCGGCGGTGACGACGCGCCGGCGTCGCAGGAGCTGGATGAGCTGGAACAGGCGGTCGGCGCGTCGCATGGTCTCCCAGTTTGCCTCAGGGCACGTACTGCTGGAACTCGGGTTGCGCGGGAATCGGCTGGGTGACGTACAGCATGACCCCCGCCGGGTCGCGGGCGACGCAGCATCGATCGCCCCACGGCTTGTCCTCGGGGGGCTGGACGATGGGTACGTCGCGCTCGACCATGGCCGAGTGGGTCGCGTCCACGTCGTCCACGTACAGGCACAGGGTCAGCCCCTTGCCCTCGAACACGGGCTCGGTGTCGCTGTCCGGGGTCATGAAGCCGATCTCGGCGCCGTCTTCACCGGGGGACTTCAGGCCGAGGTACATCGGCGCGTCGTAGGTCAGCTCGAAGCCGAGGCGGTCCACGTAGAAGGTCTTGAGCTCGGCGAGCTCTGCGAAGGTCACCAGGGGGATGATTTTCCTGCTGTGCATGGCGGTCTCCGTTGATTGCGGGGCGTCGTTGCCCGTCGCGTGGGAGAGAGCATGCACGGGGGCTCCTGACAGCCTTGTGTCAGGAGAGATCAGGGGGATGGTTTTTTTTTTACGTGGCCGGGGGCTGGCGACAGAGCTTGACGTCGAGAGTGCCTAGACTCCCCACCGTCGGATTGCGAAACAACCGCGCCGGCGCCCCCATCGGTTTCGACAGGCCAGGTCCGGAAAACCACCGGAGAGGCGAAACAGATGAGTGCGTCCACAAAGACCGAGTCCACTTCTTCAGCATGCATGACCCCACCGGGCGACCTGCCGCCGGACCAGAAGGCGCGGGCGCTGCACCGGGCCATCCGCCGCCGTGTGCGGGACGAACGCAACGCCGTGCGGGACATCGCGCTGGGCCTGGCGCGCATGCGCAAGGACAACCTCTATCGCGAGCTCGGCTACGCCGGGCTGGCCGAGTACGGCGAGCAGGCGTTCGGCTTCGCGCGGGCCAAGACCCACCAGCTGGCCGCGCTCGGCGACAAGCTGGCGCGGCTGCCCCACCTGGACCAGGCGCTGCGCACCGGCAAGCTCGGATGGACCAAGGCGCGGACCATCTCGCAGGTCGCCACGCCCGAGACCGACGAGGTCTGGGTGGCCAAGGCGGAAGCGGTCTCCAGCCGGGAGCTGGAGGAGCTGGTGTGGGATTCGCGGGAGGGCGAGCCGCCCAAGGAACCGGACGACGAGCTGGACTGGCCCCGCAACGTGTGGGCCACCATGCGGATGGAGTCGCACAACTACGAGCTGCTCATGCGAGCGCTGGCCAGGGTGAGGCGGCAGCTGGGAGATCCCGACCTGTCCATCTGTCAGCTGCTGCTCGAGCTGGCCGAGCGCGAGCTGGCGCGTCAGGAGCCCGACGAGGCCGAGGCGCCATCACAGGCCGAGAATGGGGAGCGCTCCAACTACCGGATCGTCGAGCACCGCTGTCCGAAGTGCGACGCGGCGTGGATCGACACGGCCAGCGGCAAGCAGGAGATGACGCCGCAGGCGCGGGAGCTCGTGGAGTGCGACGCGCCGGTGATCACCGCCGATGCGGACGCGGCGAACCACGGGCACATCTCCCGGACCATCCCACCGGCGACGCGGCGGGCCGTGATCGCCCGGGACAGCGGACGCTGCCAGGTGCCCGGCTGCTGCAACCATCGATTCATCGACCTACACCACATCGAGCCCCGGTCCTGCGGCGGCGGGCACGACATGGACAACCTGATCACGGTGTGCACGACTCACCACGACCTGTTGCATCGGGACGTGATCCGGGTGTCGCGCGGGGAGGACGGGGAGCTGGTCTGGGATCGCGGCGCCGGGGAGCCGCTCGGCGTGGTCCTGGCCGTGGACGGGGACCGCGCCGAGATCGGGCACGAGTACCTGGCCTCGTTCGAGGATCAGGAGGGCTCGTTGGACCAGCAGAACGGCCCACGCAAAGCCGATCCCAGTCTACACGTGTATCCTCCCGGAACCCCGCCGAGCCGCAAGTTCCCACGGGGCTCGATCGTCTTTCGACCGGGGGACGACTACCACCCGGCGCCGTTCCGGCAGCGGCAGTTCATCGGCGGGAGGAGGCGATGAGATCGGCTCTGCCGCACCCCTGCAATCCCCTCCCCCGCCCGCTACAATCCGGGCTCCAACCTGGAGTCAGCCATGAGCGAGATCAAGATCGTCCGCGCCCCCGAAGAGGCGCAACTGGACCACAAGGGTGTGCGTTCCTGGCCCATCTGGACGTGCGAGAACTCGGAGTTCCCCTGGACCTACGACGCCACCGAGACGTGCTACATCCTCGAGGGGCAGGTCACGGTGACGCCGGATGGAGGCGAGCCAGTGACGGTGGGGGCGGGGGACCTGGTGACGTTCCCCAGCGGGATGTCGTGCACGTGGAAGGTGACGAGCCCGATCCGCAAGCACTACACGTTCGAGTAAAGGCTGCTCACCCCAGCACATCGTCCAGCGACGGGCATTCCTCACGCAGCAGCGAGTACAGGGCCAGGTCCACGTGCTCGCCGCGCAGGAACCACGCCTTGCGCATCGTGCCCTCGTGTACGTAGCCGGCTTTCTCCGTGACGCGCTGGCTGGCGAGGTTGTCCACGTGGGTGGCGATCTGGAGACGGGCGACGGGCTTGATGCTGAAGAGGTAGGCGCTGAAGATGCGCAGGGCCTCGGTCATGGCGCCGCGGCCGCGGTCGGCCTGGCGGTAGATGGCGAAGCCGATCTCGGGACACGTGACGTGGGGGTGGGAGGGGAAGTAGGTGATGTAGCCGAGGACGCGGTGGTCCTTGTCCTCGATGAGCAGCACGCCGCTGTCCGCGCCCCACATGCCGTCCTCGGCGAGGTCCTTGCGGAAGGCGGCGGCGGTATGGAGCTGGACGGGGTAGTAGGTGCCCTTGTCCGCCATGCGGTTGGTCAGCTCGATGATCTCGTCGATGTCGCTCTCGCGGACGAGCCGCAGGTTGATGGTCCGGCCCTCGAACATGGCGCTCCCTCCCTAGATCCGGCGGATTCCCGCCCCCGACGCGGTCACGATGGCCGGGATGCGGCAGACCGCCTCGCGGAATGGATCGCGATCCGTGTCGATGAGGCTCTGCCAGGGCACGACGTGGCAGGCGGTGTCGAACAGGGCCGTGTCGTGGTCGGTGACGCGCCACTCGGCCAGGGCCTGCTGGGCGGCCCACCGCTCGTGCTCCATGCGGGCGAGCAGCTCGATCTCCTCCTCGGTGAAGGCGAAGGCGGGATCGGCGGCGCGGGCGGACGGCACGATCTCGGCGCCGATGGCGCGGAGCTTGACGGAGATGTGGTCCGCCTGCTGGCGGTGCTCGTCGCGGGTGGTCTCGGGCAGGTCCTCCCAGCGGGTGTGGAGGTGCTCGACGTCCGACGCGAACGACGTGGTGGCCGAGGGGCCGTCGTCGGCGTCGTCGTGGATGGCGCGAGCCAGCACGTCGAAGGGGCGATCCACGAGCAGGTCGCGGGTGCAGGTCTGGACGATCATGCCGAAGGGCACGGCGGCGGGGGTGGAGCCTGCGCCGTTGGCCGGGACCAGATCGGTCAGCCCCCCCTCCCCGCTCATGCGCACGAACACCGGCGTGGGCATGCCCTCGACGCGCGCCGTGAGCTCCAGGCCGGTGATCAGGGAGGTGGCGTCCGAGTCGAGGCAGACGACGAAGCGGCTCACGGCGCCCAGGTCGGCGGTGATCTCGCGCAACCGCGCGAGGACGGCGGCGTCGGTGCAGTCGGGGCCGAGCAGCTCCAGATCACACACGGAGTCGAAGCCGGGTTGCTGCGTCATGAACGCCAGCTTGCGGTCGTCCATGGCCGGGTCGATGGCGGTGACGGCCAGGCGTTTGCCGTTGGCGAAGTGGCCGATCTTGGCCGCCTGCAGGGCGATGCTCTGGCCCATCTTGCCGAAGCCGACGAGCACGAGGTGGAGGCGGCGTGAGTCGTCGTGGCCGTTGAGCGGGGCGTCGAGGGGATGGTCGCGCATGAGCAGGCGCGCGGCGTTCTCGTAGGTGTTGAACGCCTCGACGTGCAACGAGTCCGCGCCAGTGTCGAAGATGCGGTGGCGCTTGAACAGGTGGCACAGCCGGGGATCGTGGATGGACAGGTGGACCTGGAGGGGTTCCCGGCGCTTCACCCCCTGCAGCACCCGGTGCAGGGTCACGGCGATGCCGAGGTCCACGTCGTCGTCGCCGCACACGGCGATCAAGCGGGTCGCCCGCGCCACGTTGGCCAGGCGCAGCGTGTCGGCCTTGGTGGCGTCGCCGAGGATGGAGACCACGCCGTGCTCGTCGCAGAACGACAGGTTGGGGTTGGCCTCGTTGTATTCCACCACCACCACGCGGCGGTGGTTCTCGTGGAACTCCCGGGCGAGCTGCAGGCCGTGCTTGCCCATGCCGCAGATGACCACGTGGTTGCGCGAGAAGCGCAGCATCAGGCGCTCGAGCTGCTCGTCGAACAGCAGCATCACCGCGCGGATCGCGGCATACGCCGCGACCGAGGGGGCCATCAACCGTGCCACGTGCAGCGGCAGGTTCACCTCGGCGTGGCCGCCGCTGTACTCCAGGGCGAACAGCAGCACCGCGTAGTAGAGGTAGTCGAAGGGTCCGAGGGCGGCGACGTCCCGCAAGAGGATGGCGAAGCCGGCGTACCCCAGCGCCAGCGCCACGACGGCGACCAGCCCGATGAAGGGCCATCGCACGCGGAACATGAAGCGCCGGGCGCGCGCGCCGTGGGTTCGCAGGGTCTGGAAGCTCTCGCTCATGGGGGTCCCGGGGGCGGATGATACTACGGACGGTGCGGTCGTAGCTCAGGGCCAGGAGAGCAGTTCCGAGTCGAACACCGTGTCCATCGACTGGGCCGCGGCGCAGGGATCGAAGGCGCCGCCGTACTCGCCGAGCTCGAAGTGCAGGTGGCGCGTCTCGCTGCGGCCGGAGTTCCCCATACGGGCCAGGGTGCTGCCCGCAGCGACGGCGTCTCCCACCTCGACGGCCGCGGAGCCTGGCTGCAGGTGTGCGTACCGCGTGTAGAGGTCGCCCCCGTGGCCCACGACCACATGGTTGCCCCAGCCCGATCCGCATTCGCGCAGCGAGTTGTTGTGGGCGAACTCCGAGCTCTGCGGGCACCCGAGGCGGACGTACACCACCTGACCGGCGGCGGCGGCGCGGATCACCACGTTGGGGGCGGACGGGTCGTCGTGCACGTAGTCCGTGCCCTCGTGAGAGGCCGGCTGGCCAGGCGTGCCGCTGAAGTCCACGAGATAGACCCACTCGGCGGGCCGCTCCCACGACAGCGCGCCCGCGCCGCCGGGGAGGCCGCCGCCCGCGGTCTGGATGGGGGCGTACTCCTCTTCCTGGGACTCGTAGTAGGGGCAGGGCGGCGCCACGGTGTCGTCGTCGTCGCCCGGGGTCGCGTCGTCGTCGTCGCCGGCGGTGTCGTCGTCGTCGTCGTCGCCGGCGGTGGCGTCGTCGTCGTCGCCGGCGGTGGCGTCGTCGTCGTCCCCGGAGGTCACGTCGTCGTCGCCCTGGGGGCCGGGGGGTTCGTCGTCCGACGGACAGCCGGCGCAGGACAGCAGGGCGATGACGGCCCAACCGAGCAGGATGACTCTCATGGGGCGCTCCTCGGCCGGGGAGCATAGCAGGCGGGGTCGGATCAGAGGCTGCGCGGCAGGGTGGGGATCCACGGCAGGTTGGCGCCGGGGGCACCCAGCTCCAGGGTCAGGCCCACGCGGTGATCGGTGAACGGTGCGCCGTGCTGGGTCGCGACCAGGGCGCGCAGGTCGTAGTGCACGGCCACGCGGAAGCGGTCGTCTGGCGCCAGGACGACGGCCGCTCGTGCGCGGATCTCGTGATCGTCGCGCGGATCGGCCCCGCGGATCTGATATCGGCTGTAGACGAGCTCGGCCGTGGGGAGGACCTGGCCCGCGATCATGCCCTGGTATCGCAGCGCCGCCGAGCTCCCGAGCAACGAGTCGCCGAGGTGGACCGGACGCGTATCCCGCAGGTATCCCAGCGAGAACTGCTGCGCCGGGTGCGGCCGCCAGGTGAGCCACGCGTCGCCGACGAGGTCGCGCCACCGGCCGCGTTCGCCGTCGTTCTCCTCCGAGGCCGTCGCCCCGGAAACGCCGACGATCAGGCGGAACCCGACGGTGCGGCTGAGGTCCCCCTCCACGCCGCCGCGAATCCTCCAGTGGAGCGCCTCGAGGTGGCTGACGAGGGCGTCCTCGGACCACGCGAGGCGACCCAGATCGGCCTCGGCGCGGACCTGGGTGTGCGGGATGAACCGCCACGTCGCGGCCACGCCACCCCAGACGTCCGTGTACGCGCTGTGCAGCTCGGCCGGCTGGGCCTCGTCGTCCACCACCGCGGCGGTGGAGTGACGTCCCAGGTCCAGGTGGAGCAGGCCCGTGAACGCCAGGGCCGAGGTGGGGCGGACCCGCGCACCGATCCGGGCGCGGTTGGTCAGGGCGCCGAGGCGGCGGACGTCGGTCCCGCCCGTGCCCACGCCAGCCTCGCCCACGCGGGTCAGGTGGACGAGGTGATCGCCCAGAACCAGCGACACGGGCCCGTGGGGCGCCGCGATCAGGTCCATCCCCGCGTGGCCGTCCGTGAGACGATCCAGGCCGAAACCGCCATCACCCCCACCCGCATCAGGGGCGCCGATGCCCGCGATCTTGTCGAGCCCGTACTCGCCCTCCACCCCGAGGACGACCGCATCCGAGTCGAGGGACAGGCGGACGTGGGGGAGCAGCTGGAACCGCAGGTCGCGACGAGCTTCGGACCCGCTGGAGGTGACGTTGCTGTCGGCGGTGGTGGACAGGGCCAGGCCTGGAGCGAAGTCGGTGTGGGGGCCGATGTGCACCGCTGCCGCGTTCGGCCGTCCCTGGATCGACGATCCTGCGCCGTGCACATCCAGGCCGGGAGCGGCCAGGGGCTGGTGTATGTACCAGGGCCGCTCGTGGAGCCCGAGCACCGGCTCCCCAGGATCGCCGAGCTCGCCCGGCGCGCCGTGTCCGAGGCTCGCGTCGCAGCTCGCCGCCTCGTCACCCAGCTCTGCGGCCCGCTCGCAAGCGATCCTCAGCAGGGAGAGGTGATGGGTTGCACCCTCGTCGTCCCCCCTGCACAGCGCCTCGCGCAGGTCCTGTTCGGCATCGACCGCGGTCTCGCGCAGTTCGTCCAGGCCGGCCAGGGGCGAGTGGACGCAGGCCATCCAGCGCGTGTCCTCGACCTCGCCAGCCCGGTCATACTGCCGTCCGGCGGCCACGAACCACCCGTGGATGTCCGCCAGCGCACCCATCGCGAGGTCACGAACCTCGTGATGGACCTCGGCGTAGGCCTCCTCCGTGGACTCCGGCGGTCCGAACTCGAACACGACCGGATGGTCGGCCGCCCCCCCGGTCCAAGGCACCGCCAGGGCCGCGGCCGCGGCCAGTGCGGAGATGAAACGGTGCATGGGTTCCTCGCAACGCCCCTTGTCCTCACTAACCCGGCTGAGCCGATTGGGGAAAATCGAGTCAAGATCTCGTGGCGATTGGGCCGCGGTCACGGCTGTCGCCCTGATCGGCGCGATAAGATGCTATGTATGCCCCGCAATCCCCCTGGAGGTGTCATGAACCATCTTCGATTCAGCTGGCTGGCGCTGCTGGTGGGCGCCCTGTTGTGGGTGGCCTGCGGCAACGGCGACGACGACGACTCTGCTGCGGACGACGACGACGCGGGTGACGACGACGCGGCCGACGACGACTCGGCGGGCGACGACGACGACACCACGGGGAACACGGGTGACGACGACGTGGAGATCGACGAGCCCACCGATCCGGCCGCGTGTGACGCGCTGGAGGCGGGCATGAACAGCGGCTTCGACGTGGACGGTGAGGAGCGGTCGTTCATCCTCACGTACCCCGATGGCGTGGAGGACGGCGGTCCCTGGCCGGTGGTGTTCAACTTCCACGGCCTGGGCGACACGGCGACCAACATGGCCAGCCTGCTGTCCAGCCAGGTGAACCACGAGGACCTGCAGTTCATCCTCGTGACGCCCGAGGACACGGACTACCCCATGTTCGGCTTCCCCCTGGACTGGGCCGTGTTCGAGGTGGACGACGTGAACAAGGAGGCGCGCCTGTTCGACGAGGTGCTGGCCTGCCTGGACTACCGCTTCGGCGTGGACACCCAGCACATCCACGGTACGGGCTTCTCCATCGGCTCGATCTGCATGGACATGATCGCTTCGCTGCGAAGCGACAAGATCGCCTCGCTGGCCACCTACTCCGGCGGCTACTGGAACAACCCCGCCAACGAGGACGAGGCCATCTCCTGGGCCATCACCTGGCCCGAGTACGAGACAGAGAACCGCTACACGCAGATGTTCATCCACGGCGGGACCCAGGACATCTACAACATGTTCATCACCGAGATCCCCTTCTACCAGTACGCCGACAACGACGCAGAGTGGCTGCGCGGCATGGGCCACGACACCATCGTGTGCAACCACGAGTCGGGGCACACGGTGCCCATGACGTTCCTGGGATCGAAGCTGGTGGGGTTCTTCGCCGACCACCCCCGCGGCACCTTCGAGAGCCCGTACCGCAGCGAGGGCCTGCCGGACATCCTGCCGGACTACTGCGAGTTCCGCGAGGCCACCCAGTAGGGCGGCGCCACCGCGCTCACGCGGCCACGAACGCGGACTTCTCGGCGTCGCCGGACAGGCGCACGCGGATCGAATCGAACATCTCGATGGCCATGTCCACGGTCTCCACATGCACGTCCTGGCCGCCAGGGACCTCCACCTCCCAGTACCCGTCGGCGCGCGGCAGGAACGCGCGCCAGCGCACGTCGGTGCCCCAGACGGTGACGACGCCCTCGGCCTCCCACTCCTGGTAGCGACGGCTGAACCACTTGCGGACGATGCGGATGTCTTCGTCGAACGTGTACATGGCGACCTCCAGGCTGCTGATGAGACCACTCTAGCCACGGTCGACGACAGGACCTGACGCCTGCCCCGAAATCTCAGAAACCGAGCACGGTGTTGGCTTCGTGGAAGGCGTAGTAGAGGTTCTCCCAGGCTCCCAGGAGGCGCTGACGGTCGAGCCCGAGGTACCGGGCTTCGCGCGTGGCGGCGACATCTCGGACGGCGAGATCGTAGCTGTCCGGGCGGACGCGAAAGATCGGCTCGAGCTTGTCGGCGAGGCGTAGCAGCGCCACGGTGGGACCGAGGGTCCCCGCCGCGGCATAGGCGCGACTCGGGTGGTGATGCCAGGCGACGACCCTGGGGATGGGATCGGGGATGTTCCAGCGGTGGAGGACATGCCCGCCCAGGACGGCGTGGTCGTAGCCGAGCGTGTCCCGCTCCAGCTCGTGCACCTGATGGATCGCCGCGTGCCCCGCCTGGCCCGCGCCCGCGTAGGTGAACTCCCCCGACTGGATCAGCAGCAGCTTACCCATGTCGTGGAAGAGCCCGCACAGCAGCGTCCCGTTGGTGCACTCGGGCCGAAACTCCAGCGCGAGCAGGCGCAACATGGAGCCCACGCTCGCGCAATGATCGCGCACGACGCGGGCCGCACCTCCGACATCCTTGATGGCGTCCATGACCGACGTGGCGATGACCAGCTCGACCACGGTGTCCGACCCCAACCGGATCGCCGCCTCGTTGAGAGACGTGCACGAGCCGCCCCACGAGAACCACGGCGCGTTGGCCACGCGCAGGACCCGCGCCGCGAGGGCCGGGTCCTCCTCGAGGGCCACGATCACATGACTGAGTCGGTAGTCGGGATCGGCGAACAGCTCCATGACCCGCAGCGCGACCTCGGACAGCGGACGCAGCCCTTCCACGGCCGCCACCCGCGCCGCCAGGCTGTGCGAGGCCTCCTCGTCCCCTTCGCGTTCTTCCCCCTCGCCGAACCAGAATTCCTCCAATATGGAGTCGGCGAGATTCACGAGTCGATCCTCCATCGGGCCTGCCCGCCGGCATCCGCCCTTATATCCAGTGTGACACGTGCGGCCGCTCGCTCAAAGGGCGACGCGGTGGTCGGATTCTGGTAGGTCCGTGGGATGGTGTCCAGCGCAGCCAGATTTCCCCGACCGACGACCGGCTCCGGATCGATCTTCGTGGTCCGCCACAGCCACATGGACCAGGAGTGGCTCATGCCCTTCGGGCCGTCGCTGTTGCGGTTCCGGTCCGTGATCGAGGAGGTGCTGGAGGAGCTGCAGGCCGATCCTGCGGAGCGGTTCACCCTCGAAGGCGTGCCCTTTCTCGAGGCGTTGCGGCGGGGAGACGGCGGCTCGCCGGACATGGCGTACAGCTCGCCGTACCACCGGATCTACGCGGAGGGCCTCGGACGGGGACACGGCCGCCGCGCCGAGGCGGGCGAGGGCACGATCGCGCGGCTGAGGGCGCTCGTCGCCGCGGGTCAGCTCGAGGTGGTGGGGACCTTCGTGCAGCCCGACGTGAACCTCCCCGCCGGAGAGGCGCTGGTACGACAGGGGCTGGAGGCGCGGCGCTGGTTCGAGCGACACCTGGGCGCGGCGCCCACCGTGGCGTGGAACATGGACTGCTTCGGCCAGTGCTCCCAGCTACCGCAGATCCTACGCACGTGCGGGTACTCGGCGCTGCTGGCGTTCCGCACGGGCCCGGTGGGGGACCCGTCCGTGTCCGGCGCGCCCGACGGGCTCGAGCCCGCGTTCGTGTTCCGCGGGCCCGACGGCAGCGAGGTGCTCACCCACGTCATGCCGCTGGGGTATTCGCCGGGGACCAAACGGACGCCGCGGATCGCGGCGTGGGCCGCCGTGGTCGGGCGGGTGCCGCGGGCGGTGCGCCGGCTGGCGACGCTGTCGGGGACTCAACCCGTGCTGTTGCCCCTGGGCGAGGAGTTCTCGGCGATGCTGCCGGGAGTGGATCGGCTGCTGCGGCGTCTGCGGCGCGACCACCCCGACCGCGAGGTGGTGCTGGGCGCGTCGCGGGAGTACTTCGACGCCCTCGCCAGCCGCCGCGAGGAGCTCCCGACGCACGAGGGCGACCTCAACCCGGTGTACCCGGGCACGCACTCGCTGCGCCCCGAGATCAAGCGCGACGATCGCCGGCTCACCGCCGCGGTCCAGGCGGCGGAGACCCTCGACGCCGTGCTGGCCGTGCAGGGGATCGAGGTCGGTGGGGCCCGTTCGCTCGTTCGCGAGGCGTGGCACGCGCTGCTGACCAACCAGGCCCACGACAGCATCGGCGGGTGTCACGTGCCCGAGGTCACACGCGACGTGCGCGAGCGGACGCGGGCCGGGTTGGCGGCAGCGAACGAGGCGCTGGAGGCGGGCGCCCGCGCCCTGGGCGGGGACGTGGTGGTGTTCAATCCCCTGGGGTGGGAGCGGACCGACGTGGTGGAGGTGCCGTGGGAGGGGCCGGCGCCGGGCGGGCTGGAGGGCCCGGACGGTCACGTGCCGTGGCGGCTCGTGCGGGACCGCGATGGCACACGGCTGCACGCGCGGGTCACCGTGCCCCCATTCGGCGCGGTGCGGCTGGGCATCCGCGTCGGCGCTGGGGCGGCGCGGGTCCACGACGTGGACACCCGCAGTGTGACGAGCGGCGAACTGCGAGTGTCCCTGCGCGCGGATGGCGGATTCGACGCGACCGCGGCCGGGGCGCGACTCGCCAGCTTCCTGCCCCTGACGCTGGAGCACGATCTGGGCAACGCGTACCTGCCCGATGTGGGAGGGGTCCTCGCCACGTTCGAGGGGCTCCCCTGGCGCACGTCGACATCGGCGCTCGGCGGATCTGCGGTGTGCGAAGGCGCCCTCGCCGGGGCCGCGGCCTCGGTGAGCCTGGACCAGGTGCCGGGGCGATCCTGGATCGGCGTTCGCCTGAGCGGGGAGGCCGTCCCCGACCAGTCGAGGCTGCGCCTGCGCGCCAGGACCGCCGACCGTGTGCGGTATGCCGTGCCCCTGGGTGAGATGGACCGCCTCGGCCCGGTGGCTGCCCGGACCTACGTGCGTTTCGGCGATCGCGGCGGATGGGCCAACCTCGACGTGCCCTCGCTGGAGATCGCCCCGGGGCGCGTGGACGCCATCCTGGCGCGCTCGGTGCGGTTGCTCAGCCAGCGATTGCCGTTGCGGCGCCTGCGCATCCCCATCGACGCGTTCGTGCGCGATGGGTGGTCCGCGCGGCTCGCCGTGGGGACTCACCCCCGCAGGATGGGGCGGGAGCTCAACCAGCCGCTGGTCGGGGTCCAGGTCGCGGATGGTTCGGGGATCCCGGCCCGGATCCCCCTGCTGCCGCCGCTCCAGGCGCCTCCGTCGGTGGAGGTGATTGCCGTGAAGCGACCCGAGCACGGCGAGGGGCTGGTGCTGAGGCTGTTGCAGGCCGGTCCCGATCCGGCCAGGGTGACGGTCCGCGCGCCCGGGCCGGGGCGTGTGCGGCGCACGGACGCCACCGAGCGCGGCGGCGAGGAGCTGCACGCGGCGGACGGTAGGATCGAGCTGGACATCGCCGGATGGTCGCTGACGACCCTGGTGTGGAGGCGCGGATGAGCCGGTTGACGCAGCTGCTGGAAGGCGCCGACGCGGTGCTGCTGGACTTCGACGGGGTGATCGTCGAGTCGGAGCACTACCACTTCCTCTCCTACAGCCGCGTGTTCGCCCGGCTGGGCCACACCGTGGACGAGGCCGAGTACTACGTCGAGTTCACGTGCAACGGCAGCAACCCCGCCGACGAGGCGGCCCGCCACGGGCTGGAGGGGATCGACGCGGCGCAGGTGTCGCGGGACAAGTGGACGCTGTTCATGGAGTACGCCCGCTCCGGGGTCATCACGGCCAAGGAGGGGGCGCCGGAGCTGGTGGCCGCGCTGCAGGCCTCGGACAAGGTGGGCGTGGTCGCGTCGAACAGCTCGGCGTTGGCCATCGAGACCATGCTGCAGGGTTCGGGGTTCCCCGGCCCCTGGCCCGACCTCATCGGCACCGAGCCGGGGGACCGCGGCAAACCCGCGCCGGACGTGTTCCTGCGCGCGTCGCGCCAGCTGGCCGTCGCGCCGGCGCGCTGCCTCGTCATCGAGGACACCACCAAGGGATTGCGGGCCGCACAGGCGGCGGGGATGCCCTGCGTGATCGTACGCACGCCCCACAACGACAGCCTGCCCTTCCACGAGGCGGACGCGGTGGTGGGGTCGCTGGTCGAGGTGGTCGAGGCGCTGGGCTGACGCGGCTACCTACGGTGGGCTCGCCTGGCCGCTGCCGTTGTCGCCCCAGCACTCGAGGAAGTGATCCGCGGTGACGCCGCAGTTGTGGCTGGTGCCCGCGTCGATGGCCGCGAAGGTCGCCCCAGGTGGCTGGAGCTGGCCGGCCCAGTCGGTCCCCCAGCACTCCACGGCGCCGTCGGGATGCAGCCCGCAGGTGTGCCCCCACCCCGCCGCTACCTGGTCGAAGGCGCCCGCAGGGGGCACGGCCTGGCCGTCGGAGTTGCTGCCCCAGCACAGGGCGGAGCCGTCGGCGGACGCGCAGCAGGTGTGGTCGAAGCCGGCGCTGACCTGCGTGCAGGTGGCTGCCGGGGCCGTGGCCTGGCCGTGCGTGTTCCCGCCCCAGCACACCACCGTCCCGGCCGAGGGCACGGCGCAGGAGTGCTCCCACCCGGCGGTGATCTGGGTGAAGCTGCCCACGGGCGCGTCTGTCTGGCCGGAGAAGTTGCTGCCCCAGCACTCCAAGGTGCCGTCGGTGTGCAGGCCGCAGCTGTGCCAGTTGCCCGCCGCCACGGCAGAGAAGGTCCCGGCGGGCGGGGTGGCCTGGCCGTAGCCGTCGTCACCCCAGCACACCGCGCTGCCGTCCAGACGCACGCCGCAGGCGTGGGTCCACCCCGCGCTCACCTGGGCGAGGGGATCGGCCGGGGGGACGGCCTGCCCGTTCGTGTCGGCGCCCCAGCACAGGGCCGTCCCGTCCAGGTGCAGGCCGCAGCTGAACTCCTGGCCGCCCGACACGGACGCCCAGTCCCCCTGGGGGGTGGCGTCGTCGTCGTCGGCGCTGTCGTCGTCGGCCGCGTCGTCGTCGGCCGCGTCGTCGTCCGCCGCGTCGTCGTCGCCGATGTCGTCGTCGCCGCTGTCGTCGTCCACCGCGTCGTCGTCGCAGCCGCATTCCTCCTCCGGGCAGCACCCGGTCAGCAGGGCGAGGGCGAACAGCGGGGCGAGGAGGTTGCGCAGGTGCAGGTTCATGCGGGATCCTCCCGTTCGTACCGATCCATCATAGTGGGTATGGGAGGCGCGAGGTGACGCAGCGGATGCAGCTCGACGCGGTGGTGGTGGGCGCGGGGAGCGCCGGGGCGGCTGCCGCCTGGCAGCTGGCCCGCCGGGGTCTGCGCACCGCCGTGGTGGATCGGCGCGCGCGATCGAGCGCCGGGGCCCGGTGGCGCAACGCCATCCCCGCGTGGATGTTCCGCGACGCGGGCATCCCGGTGCCGGCGCCGCCGGAGCTACGCGGCGGGCACGAGCCCATCGTGATGCTGCCCTTCGACGACCGCGTGCGCTGCGACATCCCGGTGGGGCCGTGGTGCCAGGTGGACATGGGTCGCCTCGTGGCGCGGCTGCAGGGGATGGCCGAGGCCGCGGGCGCGCGGGTCCTCGACGAGACCGAGGTGGACGAGGTCGTGCTGGACGACGAGCGCCCCGTGGCGGTGCGCGGTCACCGGCGCGGCGAGCGCGTGCGGCTGCGCGCGCAGCTGTTCGTGGACGCAAGCGGCGTCGGCGGGGTCCTGCGCGATCGCGTCCCCGAGCTGAGCCGCCACACCCCGCCGGTGCCCGAGGAGCACACCTGCGTGGCCCTGCAGGAGGTGCGCGAGGTCCGCGATCGTGCCGGCGCGGCGCGGTTCCTGAGCCGGATGGGTGCGTCGCCGGGCGTGAACATCACGTGGGTGGGCCTGACGTCGGGCTTCTCCACCCTCGCCGTGGGCCTGGACGCCGACCTGCACGAGGTGGACCTGCTCGCCGGAGCCGCCGGTTCGCGCCACGACGCGGCGCGCCTGCTGCAACAGCTGCGGGCGCGGGAGGGCTGGATCGGGGAGCGACTCCTGGGCGGCGGGGGGACCATCCCGCTGCGGCGGCCCTACGACCGGCTCGGCGCGCCAGGGATCGCGCTGGTGGGGGACGCGGCCTGCCAGGTCTACTCGGCCCACGGCAGCGGCGTGGGCATGGGGCTGCTGGCCGGGAGGCAGCTCGGGGAGGTGGCCGCGTCCTTCGACGATCCCGGGTGCGAGGAGGCGACGTGGGCCTACCAGGCGCGCTTCCACCACAAGCACGGCGGGCTGCTGGCCGCCACGGATCTGTTCCGGCGCACCAGCCAGGCGCTGCGACCGGATCAGGTGGCGGCCCTGTTCGGCACGGGCCTCATCGAGCCTGCAGGGACACTACAGGGGCTGCGACAACGGTTTCCCACGCCCAACGCGCGGTCCGCCGCGGCCGGGGTCCGGGGCCTGCTGAGGGAGCCCCGGCTGACGCTGAGCTTCGCCGGGACCCTGCGCAAGATGTCGCTGGCGCGCGGGATCTACGCGCGGTACCCCGGGCGGCCGGACATGGAGGCGCTGGCGCGCTGGTCGGCCGAGGTGGGCCGCCTGATGGACGAACCGCCCGACGTGGAGGTGGGACCGTGAGGATTGCGTGGATCCTGGTGGCGATCGCAGCGGCCGCGACGCCGGGCTGCGACGGCGGCGGCGACGACGACTCCACCGGCGACGACGACGTGGTCGGCGACGACGACGACAGCGGCACGCCAGGAGACGACGACGACTCGGCCGCGGATCCGTGCACCGCGCCCGAAGGGGAGATCACCTTCGACGCCCACGGCGGTGACGAGCGGGTCCAGCTCGAGGCCACCGGCTTCTTCCGCGCCGAGAAGGTGTGCGAGCGGTGGTGGCTGGTCACGCCGGAGGGCCACCCCTTCTACTCCCAGGGGGTCAACAACATCACCCCGTACGGGGACACCGGCCTGGAGACCGGCGTGGCGAACTACGCCGAGACCGTGGCGGACGAGTACGAGTCCCTCGACGCCTGGGCGGACACCGCCGTCGAGCGGCTGGCGGCGTGGTCGCTGAACACGGCGGGGTGCTGGTCCAACGCCGACCTGATGTTCCCCCGCATGCCCTACGCCTACAGCCTGGGCCTGGCCTCGGACGACTGGGTGGAGGGGACGGTGGCGGACTACTTCGACCCCGACTGGATCGCCGAGGTGGAGGCGAACGCCGCCGCCGCGGCGGATCGGGCCACGGATCCCGACCTCATCGGCTATTTCATCGACAACGAGATCCGCTGGGGGCCGGACTGGCGGGGCTTCGACACCCTGCTGCAGCTGTACCTCGAGCTGCCCGCGGGGGCGGCCGGCAAGGACGTGGCCGTGCAGCTGCTGCTGGACGAGCTCGGCGATGTGGACGGGATCAACGATCTCCTGGGCACGGCCTTCGCCGACGAGGACGCCCTGCGCGAGGCCACCGAGGGCTGGGACGCGCTGGACCACGACTGTGGCGGGATCGCCGCGGACCTCACCACGGCGTTCCTGACCCTGGCCGCCGACCAGTACTTCGCGGTCGCCACCCACGCCATCCGCGCCCACGATGCCGACCACATGATCCTGGGCAACCGCGAGGTGTCGGTGACGACGCGCCTGGAGGTGTACCAGGCGGCGGAGCCCTACCTGGACGCCTTCTCCATCAACAACTACGTGTTCTTCGACGTGGTCTCCGAGGGCGCGATCGAGCTCTCGGGCAGCCTGGACCCGGCCGACGGCTTCGCCGCCCTGCACGGGTACGTGGACATGCCCATCCTCATCACCGAGTTCGGCTTCCGCGCCGACGACTCGGGCCTGCCCAACTCGTGGCCGCCCCAGTACCCCACCCTGGACACCCAGGAGGACCGCGCCGACGCCTTCGAGGAGTACGCCGTGGAGCACCAGGCCGTGCCCTGGATCGTCGGCTACCACTGGTTCGAGTGGGTGGACCAGCCGCCGGACGGCCGCTTCGACGGCGAGGACAACAACTGGGGGCTCGTCAGCGAGCAGGACGAGGTCTACGAGGCGGTCACGGGGCGGATGGCGGAAGTGAATCCACGGGTGTGGGAGCACCTGCAGGTGCCGGTCCCGGCCAGGTGAACACCTCGCCGCACAGCACGAGGTCTGCTTCGCGCGGGAGCTGGGTCTCCAGGGGGACGGACGCCTGCAGGAGGATCCGCAGGTCCTTCTCGAAGACGCGCGCGACGATGCCTCCGTCGCTGCAGCTCCCCTCGTCCAGGTAGTAGAAGCCCACCGACTGACCCGTCCGGCGGGACCACTCGTTCCAGAAGTTGGGATCCGCGTTCTCGATCTGGATCTTGCGCGCGAACTCCAGGGCTCCGTCCCCGTTCACCAGGGGGGGGGAGCCGAAGAAGACGTCGTCGACGCCCTTGGCGTAGATGACCACGGCGACCTCGCTCAGCGCCTCTCGCACGAGTCCGGCCATGACCTCCTGGGAGGCGGCGTTCACGTCGCTTTCGCTGCGCGAGATGGTGTGGACGAACTGGTAGATCCCGGCCAGGCACGTCCCCAGGAACCATGCGGCCGCGAGCGCGGCGACGAGGCGTCGACGGGTGACCCCGAATCCCTGCGCCAGGACACGTCGGTACAGGCCCACTCCACCTGCCGCGACGAGCAGGTACACCGGAATCGTGGCGAAGATGACGCGACGGGCGGGCAATCCCGAGGAGAACAGCGGGATCCCCAGGAAGGCCACGAAGCAGGCCAGGACGAAGAGGTCGCGGACGCTGCGCCGCACGCCCGAGAGGATCACGCCGAACAGCAGGAGGGGCACGAAGGTCAGCGGGACCAGCCGCGGGTCCGCACCGAAGTCGCTGAAGTTCACGGGCTGGAGGCCGGTCATCTGTCCCAGAGCGTCGGGCACGTTGCGCCGCATACGCACGTCGAATTCCTCGGCGACCGTGTGGTACTGGTCGGGATCGGACAGCCACTCGGGGCCCACGACCACGGCGTCGTGGGCGTGTCGCCTGAGGTCAGGCGAGGCGACCAGCCCGATCGCGACGGGCAGGACCAGGACGCCCGCGAACACCGCGGCCGAACGAAACCGACGGCCGATGCGCAGCAGGTACGTCACGACCGCCACGAACAGCACGAGGCGCCCGACGGCATAGACCGAGAACGTGCACAGGCACAGCAGCGCACAGGCCGCGGCCCACCCCAGGTCGCCAGCCGTATCGCGACTGGCGCGCAGTTGCCGCGCGCTCAACAGGAGGACACCGGCGGCGATCGCCAGGGCCATCGACACGTAGCCGTAGGCCCGCGCCATCTCCACGAAGTACGGCGACGTGGCCAGCGCGAGCGCGAAGACCAGGCCCGTGTTCCTGTCGTATAGCGCGGCCCCCAGCCCGTACATCAATCCCAGGAAGACGCAGCCGAAAAGCAGGGAGATCGCGCGCAGGGAGGTCGTCCGCCTGGGGAAGAACCAGGACGCGACCTCCACGACGATGCGGTAGGGGTAGCTCTCGTGGGCCGAGGCGCAGTGACCGGGGACGACGATCGTGTCGAGGGAGGGCGCCAGCGGCGCGTCGAAGACCTTGACCATGGCGGCCCCGACGCCGCCGCGGATGCGCTTGGTGTCCCATCGCTCCCCGGCCAGGGACGTGAGGACGAACACCAGGCAAATGGCGCAGACCGCGACAAGGGTTGCCGCCGCTTTGTTCCTGCCCATCCTGGCGACACCTCCCCGGTGATCGAGGCTCCTCAACCGTTGCGAATGGACAGCTTGTAGCTCCGACAGTAGCTCACGTCGGACAGCGGGTAGACCCGGATGTAGAACCGCGTGGTGTCGTCCACGCAGTCGTTGTAGGGGACCGAACCGCAGGGGGTCTGGTCGAGGACCGAGGTGTACTCGACGATGGGCTCCTCGGCGTCGGGGCACTCCTGGGCGTCGCAGGCGCCGCGGTAGACCTCGAACGCGAACTCGTCGGAGTCGTTGGTGAGGAAGTGGATGCTCACCGCCCAGTCGTCGGCCGCGGCGGCGATGTCCGCGTTCACGTCGTCGCCGGCGACGAAGGTATACCAGTCCTCGTCGCCTTCCTCGGCGGCGTTGCCGGACACCTGGATGACGGAGCCGTTGTCGAGGATGGCGCCGAGCTCGATGGCGCCGTCGCAGCCGTCGCCGCCCAGGGCCTCGAGGGGATCGCCGGGCACGCAACGCTCCACGGACGCGGACGCGGGGTAGCTCTCCAGGTCGTCGAGGGTGGCGGTGACGTCGAAGGTGTTGATGCCGGGCGCCACGGTCACCCCGACGGCGAACTCGCCGGTGCCCCCGTCGGCCTCGGCCTCGTGCACGTCCACGCCGTAGGCGCGGATGGTGGAGCCGGGCTCCTCGGCGACGCCGGTGATGTCCAGCGCGGCGGCGTTGGTGAACTCGGGCAGGTCGTCCAGGGTGGGCGGCTCCTGGGCGCCGGGATCGCCCCAGGCGTCGTCGTCGCCCGCGGAGTCGTCGTCGTCGCCAGCGGAGTCGTGGGGGGGGGCGGCCCCCCGGGGGGCCGGCAAAAACACGGACCGGCCGCCCCCCCACGCCCGGCACACC